>CM001167.1:235779-547029 GCA_000212915.1 Bacteroides coprosuis DSM 18011 | reverse complement strand
TTGAACTTGGAGCTGCCTTGGTATTAGGAGAAAATATTGGTACTACTATTACAGCCAACTTAGCTGCTCTTACTGCTAATTCCCAGGCCAAGAGGGCCGCTTTTGCTCACTTTGTCTTTAATGTGTTTGGAGTTATATGGGTATTGTTAATATTCCATCCATTTATGGAGTTTGTTGAATGGGCTGTAGGTAAAGTTACTTCTCCCGATATAAGTCAAGAAACATTGATTTCTTATCAACTTTCTGCATTTCACTCTATCTTTAATGTCTGCAATGTTCTTCTACTCATTTGGTTGGTTAAGTTTATTGAAAAGACAGTATGCTTCTTTATCCGTCCTAAAGAGGATGATAAAGATGAACCAAGATTACGTTATATTACTGGTGGTATGTTATCCACCTCTGAACTATCAATCCTTCAAGCACATAAAGAAATACATTTGTTCTCAGAAAGAATCCATCGTATGTATGGTATGGTCAGAGAATTGCTTCATACAGAGGATGATGATGAGTTCACTAAACTTTATAGCAGAATTGAAAAGTATGAAAATATAAGTGATAACATGGAGCTAGAAATAGCAAACTATTTGAATCAAGTATCAGATGGTAGATTAAGCTCTGAGAGTAAATTAAGAATTAGAACAATGCTTCGTGAAGTCACAGAGATAGAAAGTATTGGAGATAGTTGTTATAACTTGGCTAGGACAATCAACAGAAAGCGTCAAGCAGGTACCGACTTTACAGAGAAACAATATGACCATATTCATTTTATGATGAAATTGACTAATGATGCTTTGACACAGATGATTGTTGTTCTGGAAAGAGATGATCACTATACAAGTGCCGACATTAATAAGTCATACAACATTGAGAATGAAATTAATAATTATAGAAGTCAACTAAAAAACCAGAATATTCTTGATGTGAACAATAAAGAATATGACTACCAAACTGGAGTTTATTACATGGACCTAATAGGTGAGTGTGAAAAACTTGGAGACTTATCTATTTCAGCTAACTCTTCATCCGATTTATAGATCCTTTGATTACAGATAGCTTCCATAAATTTATACGAAGCTTTTTGAGCTGCTGGCTTAATACCCAACAAATCCATAAGCTTCAACTGATGCTCAGGACGATAAGGAGGTAAATAATGAATCTCTCTCCCTTGTTTTTGAGCCCTAGCTAAGTATTTTCCTAAATCTACGGTAGGTTCAGTATGAGTAACCCCAACCATTTCACTCTTTTCTTTTAGAGTAGGTTGAACACCCATCCAAACTATATCATCAATCGTTAGTTCATTACCAAAGATGATTTCTTTGTCTTCATCGACATCAATTATCGCAGAAAGACCGGCAAATGACAAACCGAAAAAATATAGGAAACTTGAGTCTTGACGATATCTAAATGTACTGTCAGCATAATTTAGTGACAGCTCATCATTACCCAAAAATAAATAAACACCAGAGCCTAGTGCTTTTTTGAGCAAGGCTCTACGCTGCTTATATGTTTCTTTTTTAAACATATTAATATGGTTTTACATTCTATCAGGCACTTCTATACCTAGTAGATCCATACCATTCTTTATAGTTTCAGCCACAGTTTGCGACAATACTAAGCGGAATAGCTTAACCTTTTCATCTTCTTCTCTAAGAATAGAAAAATCATGATAGAACTGGTTATACTCTTTAACTAATTCGTAGATATAATTTGCAATACCAGAAGGGCTGTAATCTTTACCAGCTTGATCTACTATAACTGCAAAATCGGCTACCAATTGAATTAGTCCTCTTTCTTTTTCACTAATTTCTGTTGTAACATCAACTGATTTAGGAAGTACCATACCCGCTTCTTTTGCCTTTCTTAATACAGACTGAATACGAGCATATGTATATTGAATAAATGGACCGGTATTACCATTAAAGTCAATAGACTCTTTTGGATTAAAAGTCATGTTCTTACGAGCATCTACTTTTAAAATAAAATATTTCAGAGCTCCTAGTCCCACGATACGAGCAATTTCATTGGCTTCTTCATCAGATATATGATCTAATTTACCCAATTCCTTTGATGTTTCTTTCGCTGTATCTATCATTTCATCCATTAGGTCATCTGCATCAACAACAGTACCCTCTCTAGACTTCATTTTACCTTCGGGTAACTCTACCATTCCATAGGAGAAATGCACCAAATCTTTACCCCAAGCAAATCCTAATTTATCCAATAAAATAGAAAGTACCTGGAAATGATAGTTTTGTTCATTCCCCACCACATAAATCATTTGATCTATTGAGTAATCAGAGAAACGCATTTTTGCGGTACCTATATCTTGAGTCATATAAACAGATGTACCATCTGCACGAAGCAAAAGCTTTTGATCAAGACCTTCTTTAGTCAAATCAGCCCAAACAGAGCCATCTTCTTTTTTAAAGAATAATCCTTTAGCTAGGCCTTCATCAACTTTTTCTTTTCCTTCTAGATAAGTATCAGACTCATAATATATTTTATCAAAGCTTACGCCCAAACGTTTATAAGTTTCATCAAATCCTGTATATACCCAACCATTCATCTTATTCCATAAAGCTCTCACTTCTGGATCATTAGCTTCCCATTTCACAAGCATTTCACGAGCTTCTTTCATCAAAACAGAAGAAGCTTCAGCCTCTTCATCGCTCATTCCTTTACTTTTTAGTTCTGCTAATTCAGCTTTATAATGCTTATCGAAAGCCACATAATAATCACCTACTAAATGGTCTCCTTTTTTGCCTGATGATTCAGGTGTTTCACCCTTTCCATACTTAGCCCAAGCCAACATGGATTTACAGATATGAATACCTCTATCATTAACGATATTCGTTTTGACAACTTTATTTCCGTTTGCTGCCATAATTTTAGATAGAGAATGGCCTAGAAGATTATTACGAACATGTCCTAAGTGAAGAGGTTTATTCGTATTAGGTGAAGAGTACTCAATCATCACTAATTTAGAATCCTCACCTACTTCCTTGATGCCATAATGAGCATCGGCATGTATATCATTCAGTAATTCAACCCAACAAGAAGGAGCTATTATTAAATTTAAGAACCCCTTTATCACATTGAAGTTACTAATAATGGGCTCATTTGCTTTAAGATATTCCCCTAACTCTTGTGCTGTAGCTTCTGGAGCTTTCCTTGACATACGCAAGAAAGGGAATACAACTACTGTCAAATGTCCTTCAAACTCTTTTTTAGTCTTTTGCAGCTGTACTTGAGCGGCTGGCACATCGGCTCCATATAGCTCTTTAATACCTTTTACGACTGCATCAATAAGTCTCTCTTCTATACTCATATTTTGCTGTTATTTTCTGAGACAAAGATATAAAAAAAGGAGACGTTTACTCGCCTCCTTCTCTATATCTTTGCTAAATCTCTCTTATTTAACAGCTTCTGCTAAATCAAGGCCTGCTTTAAACTTAGCTACCTTTTTAGCAGGAATTTCGATAGGCTTTTGAGTTGCTGGATTAATTCCTGTTCTTGCTTTACGCTCAGAAACAGAGAATGTACCAAAACCAATTAGTGATACTTTATCACCTGATTTAAGTGTGTCAGAAACTACAGACATAAAGGCATCTAAAGCCTTTTTAGAGTCCACTTTACTTAAGCCCGACTTTTCAGCCATTGCGCTTATTAACTCAGCTTTATTCATAGCAATTTTTGTTTAGTGTTTAAAAAATAAAATAAATCTCACTCTCTCACAAATATATACTAACAAATCTTAAATACAAATTAATATATAGACTAAAAGCCCGATAGTTAGTTATTTATAGACAATAACAAGTCTTTTTCAACAAGAGAATAGAATAAATTTGTATTTTTGCAGCTAATTAATTATTCAGAATACAAATAAAAGGTCAATAAATATCATGCCAACAGTAACAAGGAACCTCATTATTATCAACTTACTCTTCTTTTTTGGAACATTTGTAGCCTCAACATATGGTATTAATTTGAATGCTCTTTTAGGATTACACTACTTTATGAGTGATGGTTTTAATCCAGCACAAATCTTCACTTACATATTTATGCACGGGGGATTTACGCATTTATTCTTTAATATGTTTGCTCTATGGATGTTTGGACGAATTTTAGAGACAGTATGGGGTCCTAAAAAGTTTCTTCTATACTTTCTTGTTTGCGGTGTTGGCGCGGGTCTAATACAAGAGTTAGTACAATTTATTGAAGTACAATCTATCTTATCCGATTTGGGAGGTGCAGGACTAGACTATGTAAAAAGTAGCGTGTACAATAGTAGAGCATACACAGTAGGTGCTTCAGGAGCTGTATATGGTATTCTTTTAGCTTTTGGTATGTTATTCCCCAATGAAAAATTATTCATCATACCTTTTCCTTTTCCTATCAAAGCTAAATATTTTGTAATCGGATATGCACTTATAGAACTATATTCTGGTATTGGTAATGCTCCTGGCGACAACACAGCACATTTCGCTCACTTGGGAGGTATGATTTTTGGTTTAATTCTAATTCTATATTGGAGAAAAAAAGGAAATGACAGATTTACTTTCAGATCTTAAAATCAAGTTTAAAAGCGGCAATATCGCCATACAGTTTATTTTTATAAATGCTGGGTTATTTATAATCACTGCATTTATTCAATTATTCCTGTATTTATTCAATCTCAACTCAGAAGTTATAAAATATGTTACTAGTCTGCCAGCTACATTTCCTCAGCTAGCATCAAGACCATGGAGCATAATAACTTATATGTTCATGCATGATGGGCTATTACACCTCTTCTTCAATATGCTTTTATTGTATTGGTTTGGCCGTTTTTTCTTGAATTTTTACTCTGCAAAACATTTAAGGGGTCTATACTTCCTAGGTGGTATTATAGGTGGTCTCTTTTTTATCTCGGCTTATTATATATTTCCAATTTTACGTCCGAGTGCTCATATAGCGAGTCTTATTGGTGCATCAGCTGCGGTGTTGGCAATAGTTATAGCCATAGCAACCCGTGTTCCTAATCAATCAGTGAGATTACTATTTGTCGGAAGTATTAAATTAAAATATCTTGCTCTCTTTGTTATTCTAACTGACCTTCTAATGATAATTAATGAAAACCCTGGTGGCCATATTGCCCATCTCGGTGGAGCTTTTGCTGGATTTTTATTTGCAAAGAATCTAGCTAAAGGTAGGGATATTACTCATTGGATTAATTGTATTCTTGATATTCCCTTTTTAGTGAAAGATAAGTACAACAGATCAAAAGCGAAAAAAAGAGAGAAAATCAAAGTAGCCTATAAAAACAAGACAAAGCATACTCAAGAATACGAGTATAATGCTCAGAAGAAGGCAAGTGAAGAAGAAATCAATCGCATCTTAGACAAGATAAAAGAATCAGGCTATAATAACTTAAGTGAGGAAGAGAAAAAGAAATTGTTTGATGCAGGTAAATAGCTTGTTATGAAAAAATTATCTCAATTAACTCTATCTTTCTTCATCGTATTAAATATTGTAGCTGTTTTAATTCTTATTTTAACAGCTTATAGCCCCTATCTTAATCCCGACTTTTTTCCTATATCAAGTAATTTGGGATTAGGATTTCCCATTGTTCTTTTCGTCAATATTCTATTTATTCTATTTTGGCTTATCTTCAAATATAAGGGAATGAAATACTCTGTCATAGGATTATTAATCATTGCACCTCAAATCTTTAAGTACACGCCTTATAATATCCAAAGGAAACCACCACAAGAAGCTATAAAAATTATATCCTATAATGTTATGAGCTTCAATGGATTTAAAAAAGAGGCGGATGGAAAGAATAACATATTAGAATATCTTAAGAAGAGTAATGCAGATATTATTTGCATGCAAGAATACAATGTTTCAAAGAATAAAAAACAAGTTACTCAGCAAGATGTAGAAAAAGCCCTATCGCGTTATCCTTATCATAATATTCAAGCTGTAGGAGATCGAGGTTCGGGAAACAAACTAGCGATATACTCTAAATATCCCATCTCGAATATTGTAAAAATTGATTATAAAAGTGCTTATAATGGATCTATAGCATATACAGTTAATATTGATGGCAATAAAACACTCATTATCAATAACCACTTTGAGTCAAATAAAATAACAATGGAAGATAAGGTGGTATATGAGCGAATCTTAAAAATGGAGGATAAAACGCAAATTGTTAAAGATACTAAGGGTCTCGTTTCAAAGATAGTAGAGGCATCGTCTATAAGACAAAAACAAGCTAAAAAGGTGGATAATGTCGTTAAAATTAGTAAATTACCTTTCATTATAGTGTGTGGTGACTTCAACGACTCACCTCTATGCTATACCAATAGGCTGTTAGAGGAGACTTTAGACAACGCATTTGTCAAGTCGGGTAAAGGATTAGGAATTTCTTATAATCAAAACAAATTCTATTTTCGAATAGATAACATATTAATCAGTAGAAATTTAAAAGCGTATAACTGCATGGTGGATAAATCAATAAAAGACTCTGATCATTATCCTATATGGTGTTATATCGCAAGGAAGTAACATTAAAAAAACTGCTTTAACAGTTATGAAAAAGACACTATTTATTTTAGCTACAAGTTGTATGATGTATTCATGCTCAACAACTCCTACTGAAAGCAACAATCCACTGCTTTCGGAGTTTACAACAGAATTTGGTGCTCCACCCTTTGATCAAATCAAAAATGAGCACTATGAACCTGCTTTTGAAAAAGGTTTTGAAGAACAAAACCAGTTAATAAAAGCCATTATTGATAATCCAGAAGAAGCCACATTCGAGAATGTCATTGTTGCCCTAGATAATAGTTCTCCACTATTAGACAGAGCGGGAGGAGTATTCTTCAACCTAACTAGTGCAGACAACAATGATGAACTGCAAGCCATATCAGAAAAAGTATTGCCTAAGTTGACTGGTCACGGTGACAACATCTACCTGAATGAGGATTTGTTCAAAAAAGTGAATGACGTCTATCAAAAGAAAGAAAGTTTAAACTTAACAACTGAGCAACTTCGCTTATTAGACAATACCTACAAAGGATTTGTTCGTTCAGGAGCCAACTTAAACCCTGAACAAAAAACACACTTAAAAGAAATCAATAAAGAGTTAGCGAGCTTAGGTCTAAAATTTGCTAATAATTTGTTGGGTGAAGACAATAATTACAAGCTCTACATAGACAAGGAAGAAGATCTTGCAGGGTTACCTGCTGCCTATATTGCTAGTGCTGCTGAAGAAGCTAAAGCTGCTGGGCAAGAAGGGAAGTGGCTAGTAACACTACACAACTCTAGTCGCCTACCATTCCTACAAAATGCGGACAATAGAGAACTTCGCCAACAGCTATTTACTGCTTATATCAATAGAGGGAATAATGATAATCAATTTAACAATAAAGAGATTATCACCAACATCGTAAAATTAAGACTAGAAAAAGCCAAACTTCTAGGTTATGACTCTTATTCAAACTTTGTTCTCGATGAGAATATGGCTAAGAATTCACAAACAGTAATGGACTTCTTGTCTAAACTTTGGGACTACGCACTTCCTAACGCTAAAGCTGAAGCAAAAGAACTTCAGGAAATGATGGATAAAGAAGGCAAAGGCGAACAACTTGAAGGTTGGGACTGGTGGTATTACACAACTAAATTAAGAGAAGCCAAATATAATTTAAACGAAAGTGAAATCAAACCTTACTTCAAACTAGAAAATGTAAGAGAAGGTGCATTTGCTGTCGCTAGCAAATTATATGGAATCACCTTTAACAAATTAACCAATATCCCTACTTACAATACTGATGTTGAAGTATTTGAAGTAAAAGATTCTGAAAATAATCATGTAGGATTATTCTATGTAGATTATTATCCACGTGCAGGTAAAAGTGGCGGTGCATGGATGAGTACTTATAGAGATCAAAAAGGCGACATCCGCCCATTAGTTTGTAATGTTGCAAGCTTTACAAAACCTACAGCAGACACTCCTTCTTTATTAACTCTTGATGAAGTAACAACTTTATTCCACGAGTTAGGCCATGGTCTTCACGGCTTACTGACTAAATGTAATTATGCAGGAATCTCTGGAACAAGTGTTGCTAGAGACTTTGTTGAGCTACCTTCTCAGATCAACGAACACTGGGCTATGGAACCTGAAGTATTAAAATCGTATGCTAAACATTATCAAACAGGCGAAGTTATCTCGGATGAATTAATTGAAAAAATTCAAAAACAAGCAACATTCAACGAAGGATTCAGAGTAACAGAGCTTCTTGCTGCGGCTATTTTAGATATGAATCTACACAATCTTACAGAAGTAGATGAAAACTTAGACGTTGTAGCATTTGAGAATGAAGCAATGAACAAACTAGGTTTGCTTAAACAAATACCTCCTAGATATAGAACAACTTATTTTAAACATATCGTAGGTGGATATGCTGCTGGATACTACAGCTACCTATGGGCGAATGTCCTAGATGCTGATGCATTCCAAGCATTTAAAGAAAATGGTATTTTCGATGCTGAAACTGCTCGTAAATTCAAAGAAAATGTATTAGAAAAAGGCAACAGCGAAGATCCAATGACTCTTTATGTTAAGTTTAGAGGTGCAGAACCACAGCTGGAACCAATGCTAAAAGATAGAGGACTATTATAAGACCTCATTTTAAGTAATTTTGGAAAGAGCTTACCTTTTGTGGTAGGCTCTTTTTTTGTTTCTAAATAATCGAATCCATCTATCAATAAAATAGAAAACCTCTCCAATATGCACTATTTTTTAAAGTAAAGATAATCATATTCTTACAGAGCCATGATTTCATCATGTCGGTGTCAAAGTATCTGAGGTGAACCCCAAAAGTTGGACATAAAACAAAAACAGATGAAAGATAAATTCCGTCACACCTTTGAGTTCCAATTAAATTTGGTTAGTCAAGCCTTAAATGGTCGTTCCTTAGCCGATCTAGGAAGGACCTATCGCACTAATACTAGAGATATACGAATGTGGGTTCGTAGATATAAACTCTATGGAGAAGCAGGACTATACAGTAGTATAGGAAATCGATTTAGCATCGAAGAGAAAGAAAAAATAGTGACTCATGTAATTGCTAATAAAAAAAGCCTATCTTTACCTCAACTAGCTTTATACCATAATGTTAGCTACGGCACTCTATTGGGTTGGCTGCATAAAGTTAACAAAGGTGGTCTTCAAGCTTTACGAGAGCCAAATGTATCTAAACGAAAACCTAAAGACCGCTTGCCTATGGCACGACCTAAAAAGAAAGAACCAACAACTGAGTTGGAGAGACTTCGATTAGAAGTTTATAGATTAAGAGCAGAGAATGAGCTATTAAAAAAAGTCAAGGCTTTAGTTCAAGCACGAGAAGCTCGCGAACGCATGATTGGTCTCAAGTCATCCAAGAACTAAGGCAGCAATACGACCTTGCAACTCTTTTAGATTGCGGTCAGATGGCTCGTTCAACGTTTTATTATCATATAAAACCTCAAAATAAATCTTCTAAAGAAAACTTTCATATTGAACTAATTAAGAATATCTATCAACAGCATAAAGGGCTTTATGGGTATCGTCGTATAACAGCTCAACTGCGCAAAATGGGGTATTTAATTAATCATAAGAAAGTTCTTAAGATAATGAATCAACTTGATATTAAAGGTAAGCGTAAGGAACCTAGTATCCGTAACTATAATAAAGAAGAAGGAGATGGCCAAGAAATATCTGAAAACTTAATTAATAGAGACTTCCATGCAGATCAGCCTTATAGGAAGTGGGCTACAGATCTAACTCAAATTAAGATTAAAGACAAATGGCTCTATTTATCTCCTATTTTGGATATGTATAATGGAGAAATTATTAGTTA
Source organism: Bacteroides coprosuis DSM 18011 (assembly GCA_000212915.1). Taxonomy (NCBI): domain Bacteria; kingdom Pseudomonadati; phylum Bacteroidota; class Bacteroidia; order Bacteroidales; family Bacteroidaceae; genus Bacteroides; species Bacteroides coprosuis. The sequence goes on along the minus strand of CM001167.1, from coordinate 537,142 downwards.
TAGTTTATCTAATAATCCGACTACTAAACTAGTTATAGAGACTTTAGATAAGGCTTTTAAGAAGGTAAAATCCGTTAAGGGGATTATTATACACTCCGATAGAGGTATGCAATATCAATCCAAAGAATATCGCAAAGCTCTTGTTAATTATAAGATGACGCCAAGTATGTCGCGTAAAGGTAATTGTTATGATAACGCAATGATGGAAAGCTTCTTTGGCTCTTTGAAGCTAGAACTTATCTATAATCAACGCTTTGAGTCCGAACAAGAGCTAATACAAAAAATACATCAATACATTGATTATTATAATAATATAAGAATTAAAAATAGATTAAAGGGGATGAGTCCTGTGGAATACAGAACTCACCATTATGGAAAATAATTAATCGTCCAACTTTTGGGGTTCACCTCAATACTCATGTCGGTGTTATGAGGACAACATGACTTAGTCAAAGATCTGACTCCTACCCCGACTAAACTTTCTTGTTTTGAATAAAAAAGGGCACATTTACACTCCAAATCAAAACAGATAGGCTGAAGTAAAAAGGCTAAAAACATCGTATCTAAAAAACTTTTCTCTCTACATTACATATAGTGAAGGCTTACTTACGAGAAAGTACAAATTATTAAACTTCTTGATCTATCCAAAACGCATGAATGCTCATAAATATTAAGAGCAACAAACCCCTATCCTCAACTACTAAAGAGATCTAAATACATAAACATTTAAGAAAAGACACATAAAGAATACGGAGACATCCCTATATTATACTTATATTAGTGCCAAAACAAACACAAGTAAAAACACATTTCTATTGGAACAAGACTAACACTATGAATATCAAAAGATTGAAAGGAAAGCATACTCAATGCTCAAATTATCCTCCATGAAACTCTAGAATAAATTTCTAACCTATCTATACATTTAGAATTAGTCCTTCACACTTTCACTCACTTTTTCACTAAATAACAGATGAAAGACAAAACAAAAGTGTCTATTCATCAAATATTTGGCAGTGCATTATAAATGAGTGTGAAAAAAAAGCTATATTTGCAAACTTGAAGGAAGATTCATTAAAATAATAATTTAAAATAATCATAAACAAAAAGTAAAATGCAAAACAAAGGATTTGTAAAAGTTTTTGCGGTATTACTCACACTTATTTGTGTATTCTATCTCTCTTTTTCCGTGGTTACTAGCCAACAGATGAAAAAGGCTAAAGCCTATGCTAATGGAAATGCTACACTAGAACAAGAGTATTTAGATTCACTCTCAAATAAAAAAGTGTGGCTTGGCTATACCCTTAAGCAATGCCGTGAAATGGAGATTGGTCTTGGTCTAGACCTTAAAGGTGGTATGAACGTTATCCTTGAGGTATCTGTACCAGATGTAATCCGTACTCTAGCTGACAACAAACCAGATGAGGAGTTTAACAAAGCTCTAGATACAGCAAGCAAACTTGCTATTTCGAGCCAAAATGACTTAATCTCTTTATTTGTAAAAGAGTATCAAAAGCTTGCCCCTGGCAAAAGTTTATCTTCAATCTTCGCAACAAAACAATTAAAAGGTCTTGTTACTCAAAACACATCAGATGCTGATGTCGAAAAGATATTAAGAAGTGAAGTTAAATCTGCTGTAGATAATTCATATAACGTATTACGTACTCGTATTGACCGATTTGGTGTTGTTCAACCAAACATCCAACAACTTGAAGGTGGACTTGGACGTATCATGATTGAACTTCCAGGTATTAAAGAACCAGAACGTGTAAGAAAACTTCTTCAAGGTTCAGCGAACCTTGAATTCTGGGAAACATATACTTCAGCAGAAGTTACTCCAGCCCTACAGTCCGTTGACGCAAGACTAGCTCAAATATTAAACAATAACCAAGATTTAGCTCAGAAAGAAGAAGCACTTCTCAAACAGCTAGAAGAAGGTGGAGATAGCTTAGCTATTTCAAAAGAAATTGATGCCATCCATGCTCAACAAGGAGTAAACCAAAATCCTTTACTAAGCAAACTTCACCAATCACCTTATCGTGAATCAGCAGTTGCTGGCTATTCTCAAGTAAGAGATACAGCCACTATTAATGGTTACTTAGCAAAAGAGGAAGTAAAAAAACTTTTACCTTCAAACTTAAGCTTAAAGTGGGGAGTTGCTCCAGATAGAACAACAAACCTTGTAACTTTATATGCAATAAAAGAAACTGAACGTAATGGAAAAGCTCCATTAGAAGGTGATGTTGTTACTGATGCAAAAAGTGAGTACGACCAATACAACAACCCAGTTGTATCAATGGAAATGAATAGTGATGGTGCTCGTAAATGGGCTCAACTTACCAAAAAGAATATTGGTAGAGCTATCGCTATTGTCCTTGATGGATATGTGTACTCTGCACCAAATGTAAATAGCGAGATTACAGGTGGACGTTCACAGATTTCAGGAAACTTTACTGTAGATGAAACTACCGACTTGGCAAACGTTCTTAAATCAGGTAAAATGCCTGCTCCAGCACGTATTGTACAAGAAGACATCATCGGTCCATCACTTGGTCAAGCATCAATTAATGCAGGTATTATTTCATTCGTTATAGCACTTGTTCTTCTTATGATTTACATGTGTTCAATCTATGGTATCATACCAGGAATGATTGCAAATGGTGCATTAATATTTAACTTATTCTTTACTCTCGGAATTTTGGCCTCCTTCCAAGCTGCACTGACACTTTCAGGTATTGCGGGTATGGTATTAGCCTTAGGTATGGCTGTGGATGCGAACGTACTTATTTATGAAAGAACAAGAGAAGAGCTTCGTGCTGGCAAGGGTGTTAAGGCAGCACTAAAAGATGGTTATGCAAATGCATTCTCTGCCATCTTTGACTCAAACTTAACTTCTATCATAACTGGTATTATTTTATTCAATTTTGGTACTGGTCCGATTAGAGGTTTCGCAACTACTCTTATCATAGGTATTGCTGTATCATTCTTTACAGCTGTATTCTTGACTCGTGTAGTTTACGATCACTTCTTAAGAAAAGACAAGTTACTTAACTTATCTTTCTCTTCTTCGATCTCTAAGAAAATGTTTGTCGATCCTAAATTTGATTTTATGGGTGGCAACAAAAAATACTTCATCCTTACTGGAGTTATTATAGTTGTATGTCTTGGATTCCTATTCACTCGTGGATTAAGTCAAAGTATTGACTTTACTGGTGGTAGAAACTTCAAAGTACAATTTGAACAAGAAGTAGAACCAGAACATGTTCGTAATTTAATCTCAGACAAATTTGGAGATGAAGCTACAGTTTCAGTTATTGCTATTGGTACCGATCACAAAACAGTACGTATAAGTACTAACTATCGTATTAATGAAAGCAGCGAAACAGTAGACTCTGAAATAGAAGCTTTCTTATACGAAACACTAAAACCTCTATTAACTCAAAATATATCTCTTGAGACATTTATTGATAGAGAAAATCATACAGGTGGAAGTATTATTAGTTCACAGAAAGTAGGACCAAGTATTGCCGATGATATAAAAACAGGAGCATTTTGGTCTGTCGTATTAGCCGTTATCGCAATAGGGTTATACATCCTAGTAAGATTCCGTAACATTGCATATAGTGTTGGATCAGTGGTAGCATTAACTAGTGATACATTGATGATTCTAGGTGTTTACTCTATGTTCTGGGGTACATTCTTACCATTCTCACTAGAAATAGATCAAACGTTCATTGGTGCTATCTTAACAGCTATTGGTTACTCTATCAATGATAAGGTGGTTATCTTCGACCGTGTCAGAGAGTATTTTGGATTATATCCTAAGAGAGATAAATATCAATTATTCAACGAATCATTGAATACAACTCTTTCACGTACCATTAACACTTCATTAAGTACATTGATTGTTCTTTTGTGTATCTTCATACTTGGTGGAGACTCTATTAGAAGCTTCTCTTTTGCTATGATTTTAGGAGTTCTATTTGGTACATTCTCTTCATTATTTGTTGCTTCTCCTATAGCATATATCATAATGAATAAACAAAAAAACAATAATAAATAAGATTTTACTTATTTGAATTATATTTCAAGGACGTTGTAAAGGATTTCTCTTACAACGTCCTTTTTTTATGGAATATATGTATCTTCGTATACAAATACAGAAAAGAAGTATAATGAAGAACATTTACTACATATTATTAATTGCACTCGTTCTACTTGGAACTAGCTGCAAGAAATCAGACAAAATAGAAGGGACCACTCTGATCGGGAATTTGAATGGTAAATCAGATACCCTCTTTATTTATGGAATCGATCGCTTCTATGATCAGCTAGATACTATTTTTGTAGAAGAGGGTCAGTTTATACATAAAATGAAAGTAGATACTACTATTATTGCTCGGATTTATTCTCCAACCTACAATGAGCAATTCGTTTTTCTCAAACCCAATGACCAGCTAAACATAACTATTGATGATAAGGATTCAACCCAGTTAAATATCTCTGGAAATAAAATGCACGAAGAGTACAATGCATTCAGGGATAAAATGATTACTACACCAGATTCACTACAACAAGAATTAGTAGAAGACTACATTAAGCAACATCCTTTCTCTATTACAAGCATTGCTATCTTATTAGAGAACTTAGCGTGGAAGGAACAACCAGACTATGACCTTATTGATAAAATAATCAACACAATGGCTGGGACTCTTAAAGACAGACAAAATATTGAAGAGATAAGCAATAAGCTTATGAGAGCGAATAGAGCTCAAGTGTCTCGTTCTAGCCTATTCTTTAATCTTGCTGATACAAAAGGTAAAAGAGTTGACAAAAAAGATTATAACAACCAAACGGTATTACTTTACTTTTGGACTTCATGGGATGCAAAAAGTCGTCAACTAAACAAAGACCTTAGAGACATTCAAAAAAAATGGAAAAAGAATAAAAAGAGCTTTTCTATTGTAGGTATTAACTTAGACATTGATTCTCTGGCTAGGAAAGAGGCTGTAAAAACGGATTCAATTACATGGACTACTTTACTAGATCCTACTGGCTGGGATTCACAAGTTGCCGATAGATATGGAGTTATGACACTTCCTACGACATTTCTTATCAACAAATATGGATCTATTATAGGGCGAGATTTACCTCTTGATTCTCTCAAAAACAGAATAGAAAAAGAACTCAAATAAAACAATCAAAAAACACCTTAATTCTAACACATGTTAATCAAAACCTTTGGCGCTACCGTCCAAGGGGTAGATGCTACACTGATAACTATAGAAGTAAATAGTTCTCGAGGTTGTATGTTCTACCTAGTTGGACTACCCGACTCTGCCGTAAAGGAGAGCCATCAGCGAATATTATCTGCTCTAGATGTATCTGGATTTAAGTTACCAACAACTCAAATCGTAGTCAATATGGCTCCAGCAGATCTCCGAAAAGAAGGATCTGCTTACGATTTGCCTTTAGCTATGGGGATGCTAGCCTCAACTAAAGGAATTGGAGCAGAGCTACTCGACAAGTATCTTATTATGGGAGAGCTTAGTTTAGACGGAACAATTCAACCAATCAAAGGAGCCCTTCCTATTGCTATCAAAGCGAGGGAATTAGGATTTGAAGGATTTATACTACCTGAACAAAATGCACGAGAAGCAGCTGTAGTAAATAATTTGAAAGTATATGGAGTAAGCCACATTACTGATGTTATCCATTACTTTCAAGGACAAACAGAACTCGAACCTACCGTAGTAAATACGAGAGAAGAGTTTTACAAACAGCAATCCTTTTTTGATTTTGATTTTTCAGAAGTAAAAGGTCAAGACTCTGTTAAAAGAGCTATTGAAGTAGCGGCAGCAGGAGGACATAATTTAATTATGGTAGGACCTCCTGGAAGCGGAAAATCAATGATGGCAAAAAGATTACCATCTATACTACCTCCTCTTTCTCTAGGCGAAAGCTTAGAAACCACCAAAATATATTCTGTTGCAGGAAAGCTAGATAAAAATGCGTCACTCATAAGTACCCGCCCTTTTCGAGCCCCACACCATAGTACTTCTACAGTTGCAATGGCAGGTGGAGGAAGTTTTCCGCAACCAGGAGATATCAGTTTAGCTCATCATGGAGTACTTTTCTTAGACGAGTTACCTGAATTTAGCCGTAATGTACTTGAAGTATTAAGACAACCCTTAGAAGATCGAAAAATCACTATTTCTAGAGTAAGATGTACCGTAGAATACCCTGCTAGCTTTATGTTAGTAGCATCAATGAACCCATGTCCATGTGGATACTATAACCACCCTACTAAACCATGTGTCTGTAGCCCTGGACAAGTACAGAAATATTTAAATAAGGTTTCTGGTCCACTACTTGACAGAATAGATATACAAATTGAAATTATACCAGTATCTTTTGAACAAATAGCCGACAATAGACCTGCTGAATCTAGTGTAGAAATTCAAAAGAGGGTATTAGAAGCTCGAAAAATTCAAGAGGCAAGATATCAAGATGAGGAATCAATATTTTGTAACGCTCAAATGAACTCAAGATTATTAGCTAGATATGCCCAACCAAGTGACGAAGGATTGGCTTTACTCAAAACAGCGATGAACAAGCTTAATTTATCAGCAAGAGCTTATGACCGAATACTCAAAGTTGCACGAACTATTGCTGATTTAGATAAGAAACCAAGCATAGAACCCTCTCATTTAGCCGAAGCTATTAATTATAGAAATCTAGATCGAGAAAGCTGGGCTAAATAGACTGCTATTTATAGCTGCTAATAGGTATTAAAATCATACTATAGAGTGCTTTGGAGCGAAAAAGTGGTTATATTTGCATAAAACATAACGATTTCAGATAATTTGAAAGATAGAATGGAAAAGAAATTTAAACGAACCACAGTTACATCAGCTCTACCTTATGCTAACGGACCTGTACATTTAGGACACATGGCTGGTGTGTATATCCCAGCTGATATTTATGTACGATATCTTAGATTAAAGAAAGAGGATGTACTGTTTATAGGAGGATCTGATGAGCATGGAGTGCCAATTACCATCCGTGCAAAAAAAGAAGGTGTTACTCCTCAAGATGTGGTTGATAGATTCCACAATATTATTAAAAAATCGTTTGAGGAATTTGGAATCTCATTCGATGTATATGGAAGAACCACTTCAAAGACTCATCATGATATGGCTTCTAAGTTCTTCAGAACCCTATATGACAAAAATGAGTTTGTGGAACAAACCTCTGAGCAATACTACGACGAAAAGGCTCAAACCTTTTTAGCCGATCGATATATTACTGGAGAATGTCCTCATTGCCATGCAGAAGGAGCCTATGGCGACCAATGCGAAAAATGTGGTACTTCTCTTAATCCAACCGACTTAATTAATCCAGTAAGTACTATTACAGGATCAAAGCCAGTCATGAAAGAAACTACTCATTGGTATCTCCCTCTTGATAAACATGAAGAGTGGCTTAAGAAATGGATTTTAGAAGATCATAAAGAATGGCGTCCTAATGTATATGGTCAGTGCAAAAGCTGGTTAGATATGGGGCTTCATCCTAGAGCAGTAAGCCGTGACTTAAGTTGGGGTATCCCCGTTCCTGTAGAAGGAGCTGAAGGGAAAGTATTATATGTGTGGTTTGATGCTCCTATTGGTTACATTTCAAATACTAAAGAACTACTTCCTGATAGTTGGGAAAAATGGTGGAAAGACGAAGATACACGTTTAGTACATTTTATTGGAAAAGACAATATCGTATTCCACTGCATTGTATTTCCTGCTATGCTTAAAGCTGAAGGAAGCTATATTCTTCCAGACAATGTTCCTAGCAACGAATTCTTAAACCTAGAAGGTGACAAGATTTCAACTTCTAAGAATTGGGCTGTTTGGTTACATGAATACCTAGTAGATTTCCCAGGAAAACAAGACGTACTGCGTTATGTCTTAACAGCAAATGCTCCTGAGACTAAGGATAATGACTTTACATGGAAAGACTTCCAAGCTCGTAATAACAACGAACTTGTAGCAGTCTATGGAAACTTTGTAAACAGAGCTTTAGTTCTCACTCATAAATACTTTGAAGGAAAAGTACCTGCTTGTGCAGAATTGTCTGACTATGACAAAGAAGTCATTGAAAGCTTCAAAGAAGTGAAGTCTAGACTAGAAGATCTATTAAACAACTTTAAGTTTAGAGAAGGACAAAAAGAAGCGATGAATCTTGCTCGTATTGGAAACAAATACCTTGCTGATACTGAACCTTGGAAATTGGCTAAAACAGATATGGCACGTGTAGGAACAATCCTAAATATCAGTTTACAGCTTGTAGCCAACCTAGCCATTGCTTTCGAGCCATTCCTTCCATCAAGTTCAGCCAAACTGAGAGAAATGTTAGACATTAGTCATTTTGACTGGAATGAGTTAGGCAAAGCCGACTTGCTAGAAGTGAATCATCAAATAAATAAAGCCTCTCTTCTTTTTGAAAAAATAGAAGACGAAGCTATTGATGCCCAACTGCAAAGATTAGCTAAAATCAAAAAAGAAAATGAAGAAGCTAATTACAAAGCTCAACCAGTAAAAGAAGACATAGTCTTTGATGAATTCACAAAAATGGACTTGCGTGTAGGAACCGTTTTAGAATGTATTAAAGTTCCTAAAGCAGATAAGCTTCTACAGTTTAAAATTGACGATGGACTAGAAACAAGAACTATTGTATCGGGTGTAGCCAAATTTTATAAACCAGAAGAACTTATCGGTAAACAAGTTTGTTTCATTGCAAATCTACCACCAAGAAAGCTTAAAGGAGTCGTTTCTGAGGGAATGATTCTATTTGCAGAAAACAACGATGGCAGTCTGACATATATATCTCCCAACAAAGAGGTAAAGCCAGGTAGCCAAATCAATTAATAAGAACAAATAATAAGCACTAGCTTTCCTTGATTTTAAAGAGGAATGTTAGTGCTTTCTTTTTACAATGAGTAAACAACACTTATCACTAAAAGAAAAAACGGCACATGGGCTACTTTGGGGAGGTTTAAATAACGGTTTTCAGCAGTTATTAAACCTTTTTTTTGGCATTTGGCTAAGTCGTATCTTGAATGTGGAAGATTATGGTATCATCGGCGTACTTACGATATTTACTCTAATTGCAACAACTCTTCAAGAAAGTGGATTTACTCAAGCAATAGCTAACAAAGAAAAACCTACTCACCATGACTTTAATGCCATATTTTGGTGTAGTAGCAGTATTGGAATCAGTCTCTATATTATTTTATTCTTTGCAGCGCCATATATTGCCCAGTTTTTTCAGATCCCTGAATTAACATCTGTCGCTAGATTTCTATTTATCGGGTTTGTCCTTTCTAGTTTAGGAACAGCACACAATGCATACTTATTTAAGTATCTTATGGTGAAAGAGAGAGCTATATCCATGCTTACAGGATTAACCATTTCAGGAATAGTGGGTGTTACGCTTGCTTACAATGGTTTTGCCTATTGGGGCTTAGCTGCTCAGCATATCACTTACATACTTTGCACAAATAGTCTATTCTGGTACTTCAGCAGATGGAAACCTTCTTGGAATTTTAACCTAAAACCCATAAAGGAATTATTACCCTTCAGTAGTAGAATTCTTATCACAAAAATCTGCATACATATCAATAATCACATATTCAATATTCTATTAGGACGTTTGTATAGTAAAACAGAGGTAGGATATTATTCTCAGTCCAATAAGTGGAATTTAATGGGAAGTTCTATTATCACTGAAATGATACAAGGAGTAGCACAGCCCGTATTAAGAAATGTTGTTTCTGATAAAGATCGACAAAAAAGAGTTTTAATTAAATTATTTCGATTTACTGCCTTTACATCGTTTCCTGCACTATTTGGATTGGCCTATATTGCACCAGAATTCATATCCATAGCGTTAACTGAAAAATGGCTTAAAAGTGCATACATTCTACAGATCTTATGCATAGGTGGTGCATTTATTCCTCTGAATCATTTACTAGGAAACTTTATTATAAGTAGAGGAAAATCGTCTATCTATATGTGGAATACAATTGCACTAGGACTGACACAGCTAACTAGTGCTTTACTACTTTATCCTTATGGTGTGCACACCATGGTATCAACATCAGTAGGTATACAAATTTTATGGACAGTAATATGGACTTTATTTGCTTATAAAGAAATCCATTTCACTCTATTCAACCTATTTAGAGAAACTCTACCCTACCTGACAGCAATAGTAGTATCAATAACACTCTCACACTATTGTTTAGTGAATTTCGAGAATATCTATTTACTATTCTTTTCAAAAATTATCTCTGTAGGATTTCTATATATTTTGATATTAATTATTTTTAGAGCGAGTATACTCAAAGAAAGCTATAACTTTGCTAAAACGTATTTTTTAAAAACAGCCAAAAATAAGACTCATTAAGAAATTCAATATCTAAGTTGCATCTAAAATTGAGTTTCCTAAACTAATCTATCTATTAGAATGGGTTTTCAGCATTGAGAGGTCATTTTATGAACATATTATTCTTAAATACATCAGACTATCTTGGGGGAGCAGCAATTGCTGCTAGGAGACTATCTAATGCCCTCAATAAAGAACATGTTAAAGTAGTAACTATCGTTCGCGATAAAAAAGGAACTAACTTCGACATAATCGCCACACACCAATCGCCCATACTTGCATACAATTTTTTAAGTGAAAGGATAAAAATATGGGTTAGTAACCTATTTACAAAGAAAAATTTATTTGCAGTATCCATAGCAAATCGAGGATCTTCCATAGTTAATCAGCCAGAATTTAAAAATGCGGATATAATTCATCTACATTGGATTAATCAAGGTTTTTTATCTTTAAAAGAAATTGGTAAAATTATTGAATCGGGCAAACCTATAGTATGGACTATGCATGACATGTGGCCCATTACAGGTATTTGCCATCATGCTCGAAGCTGTATCAAATACACAGAACAGTGTGAAAATTGTCCTTTCTTAGTAAGAAATAAATCAAAAGACTTATCTTTTCAAGTGTTCGAAAAAAAGAAGGAAATATATAGTAAGGGAAAAATAAACTTTGTGGGTTGTAGCAATTGGCTTACTCAAAAAGCTAAAAATAGTAATTTAACCATTGAGCAAAACATTATTAATATTCCAAATCCTATCGATACAGAAAAGTTTCAACCCATTAATACTGAGAAATGTCGCAAACACTTTGGCTTGCCTATTGGACACAAACTAATCTTATTTGGTGCTGCAAAGACTACAAACGAGAGGAAAGGAATTCAATACTTTATTAATGCTTGCTTAGAATTAATACAGACTACAACTACACCTGTAAGTGTCGTTTTATACGGCAAAGACTCTGAGCAATTAAGAGAAGCTCTTCCTCTTCCAACATACCCTTTAGGGTATATCTCAGACGAAAGTGAACTAATTATGCTATACAATGCAGTTGATACCTTTGTTCTTCCCTCTCTTGAAGAGAATCTGCCAAACTCAATCATGGAAGCCATGTCATGTGGTACTCCTTGTGTGGGTTTTGACATAGGAGGTATTCCCGAACTAATAGACCACTTGCACAATGGCTATATAGCTCAATACAAATCTAGTACTGATCTAGCACAAGGAATAAGATGGGTTATTGAAAACAACATAGATCAAGGATTAAGTCAACAAGCCCGTAGGAAAGTTATTAATACCTTTAGTGAAAATCTTATTGCTCAAAAATATATTTCTTTATACAATCAAATAATTGATAAATAAAGATGAATAAACCTCTTTTTTCTATTATTACCGTGACATTTAACGCAGAGAATACAGTCGAAAGAACTCTTATCTCTGTGAAACAACAAAGCTTTCGAAATATTGAATATATAGTTATAGATGGGGCCTCTAAAGATAGAACTCTTTCTATCTTACAAGCATATCAATCGGACATAGACCAACTAATTAGTGAGCCTGACTCAGGATTATACGATGCGATGAACAAAGCCCTAAATATTGCTCGGGGAGAATATATCTGCTTTTTAAATGCGGGCGATAAATTTCATCAAGAACATACTCTAACACAGATAGTAAGTCAACTTGACAATTTAAACTTTAGCCCTGATGTAGTCTATGGTGAAACTGCACTTGTTGACAATAATGGCGTTTTTTTAAGAATGAGACGATTATCTGCACCCAAAAGTTTAACTTGGAAAAGCTTTAAACAAGGAATGTTAGTTTGCCATCAAGCTTTTTTTGCCAAGAGAGAATTAGTCTCAACATACGATTTACAATATAAATTCTCATCAGATTTTGATTGGTGCATTAAGATTTTAAAAAAAGCAAATAGTACTTACTATACTCAACTCACTCTCATAGACTATTTACATGAAGGACTCACAACAGCTAATCATAAAAAATCCCTTATGGAGCGTTTTAAGATTATGTCGAAACATTATGGCATAATAAGCACTATCTTATATCATGTTGGATTTATAATTCGTTCCATATTTAAGAAGTAATTTATTTTCTCAATAACTCTATCAATTCTGCTACTCCTTGTGAAGCTCCTTTGTGGATATGAGTCATACCCTTCGTATCGGACACATTAACACTATTAGGATCAATTACGTAAATAGGTGTACCGTAGGAAACATAATGCAATAGTCCAGCTGCAGGGTACACATTCATTGAAGTACCTATAATCACAAAATAATCAGCTTCTCGCACATAAGGTAAGGCTGTTTCTATCTCGGGTACAGCTTCACCAAACCAAACAATGAAGGGCCTCAACTGACTGCCATCACCTGCTAAGTCACCCATTTTTATCTCTTCACCTGGCTTGATTTCTACTATAAATCTTGGATCATAAGGATTCCTACTAGAACATCCTTTGATAAGTTCCCCATGTAAATGTATGATACGATTACTTCCTGCACGTTCATGAAGATTATCTACATTTTGAGTGATTATAGTCATATCATAATCCTCTTCCATTTTAGCAAGTAACTCATGTCCCTTATTTGGCTTCACATCCATCAACTCGCGACGACGTTCATTATAGAAATTTTGAACTAACTCTGGATCTTGATGATAACCTTCTATTGAAGCCACTTGCTGTACAGGGTATTTGCCCCATAAGCCACCAGCACCTCTGAAAGTAGCAATACCACTTTCTGCACTCATGCCTGCACCTGTTAAAACAACTACTTTTTTCTTCATCTTGTATATTTACTTTGATTAGTATCAAAATAGCAATCTAAAACAACTTGTCCTAAGTTTATGCTTACTAAAATAGGGGGATTACAATTAAATCCCTAAATTTGTATCTTAATTTCTAATTTACTGAAAGTTGATTGATAAATCAATTACTTTCTATAAGACAGTAAGATAATATATAATATGGACAAATTTAGCTACGCATTAGGACTAGGAATTGGTCAAAATCTTTTAGGTTTAGGTGCAAAAAATCTTTCAGTAGAAGATTTCAGCCAAGCAATTAAAGATATTCTTGACGGCAAAGAACCTGCTATCAGCCACCAAGAGGCTCAAGGCATTGTACAAGAACATTTTGCAGCACTTCAAGCAAAAATATCAGAAGAATCTCTTAAAGCTGAAAAAGTGTTTTTTGAACAAAATGGTAAAAAGGAAGGTATTGTAACTACTGAAAGTGGTCTTCAATATGAAGTACTTGTCAAAGGATCAGGTAAAAAGCCATCTGCGTCAGATCAAGTAAAATGTCACTACGAAGGAAAACTTATGGATGGAAGAATGTTTGATAGCTCTATCAAACGCGGTCAACCAGCTACATTTGGTGTAAACCAAGTTATTCCAGGATGGGTAGAAGCTCTTCAATTAATGGAAGAAGGAGACAAATGGAGACTTTATATTCCTTCTGAGTTAGGTTATGGAGCACATGGTGCAGGAGAAGTAATTCCTCCATACAGTTCACTTATTTTTGAAGTGGAATTAATTGAAGTTTTATAAATAAAATAGAATACAATGAAAAATTTAAAATTAGCAGTTATAGCTCTTGCAGCAGCAGGAGGACTTAGCGCATGTACTAGTGGTGTAACAGCTCAAAAAGCAAGCTTTGTAACAACAGCAGATTCAGTGTCATATGCTATTGGTTTAGCAAACTTCCCTCCACAACTACGTTCTATGTTGATTCAACAGTTTGGAGACAGCACTTTAATCGATGATATGATAAAAGGTGTTCAAGAAGGTTTCACTAAAACATCTGAAAAGGAAAAAGCTTATGCAATGGGATACAATCTTGGACAAAGCATTGCTACTGATATGACTAAGCAAATTCATAACCAAATGTTCCAAGACGAAAATGCAAAAGTTCTAAATAGCGCTAATTTCCTTTCTGCTTTTATCGACCTAGCAAAAGGCAACACTCCTATTATTGCTGACGCTAACGAATACCTAAAAGAAAATCTGCCTAAACTTCAAGAAGAAGTTCTACAAGAAAAACATGGAGCTTACAAAAAAGAAAATGAAGATTTCTTAACTGAAAACGCAAAAAAAGAAGGCATTGTAACTACTGAAAGTGGTCTTCAATACAAAGTACTACAAGAAGGTACAGGAGAAACGATTAAAGAAGACCAAACTGTTCAATTGAGCTACGAAGGTAAGCTTATTGATGGTACAGTATTTGATAGCAATGAAAATGCAGAATTCAACGGTACAAATGGTCTTGTAAAAGGGTTCAAAGAAGCTCTTGAAATGATGAATGTAGGTTCTAAATATGAAGTATATATTCCTCAAGAATTAGCTTACGGTACAAATCCTGCTGGTGATAAAATCAAACCTTACTCAACTTTAGTATTTACTATTGAAATCAAAGGGATTGAGAATAAATAATTAAGAAATTAATTTTCTCATTTACAAATAGTAAGGAGACTAGAATACATTTTCTAGTCTCCTTTTTGTTTTTACACAAAAGGTATAGATAAAATAAAATTTATAACTATATTTGCTTACCTTTTGACTAATGTATGGCACTTTTTAAAACTTTTTATCATGGAAAAAATAGACAAACTCGACAGACAAATCCTTAATATAATTTCGCAGAATGCACGTATACCATTTAAGGATGTTGCTGCAGAGTGTGGTGTTTCACGCGCCGCAATTCATCAAAGAGTCCAAAGACTTATTGACCTAGGAGTTATCGTAGGCTCTGGATATCATGTTAACCCTAAATCTTTAGGTTTCAGCACTTGTACTTATGTTGGTATCAGCCTTGAAAGAGGATCTATGTACAAAACCGTAGTAAAAGAACTTCAAAAAATTCCTGAAATAGTAGAATGCCACTTTACTACTGGAGCATATACTATGCTTACAAAAGTTTATGCTAGAGACAACGAGCATCTAATGGATTTGTTAAATAATAAAATGCAGCAGATACCAGGAGTAATAGCTACTGAAACTTTAATCTCACTGGAACAAAGCATTAAAAAAGAAGTTCCTATTATAATTGAAGAATAAATATGCTAGAATTTTTAAACGACTACAGATTAGCAGGATTATTCATTGGTGTATGTACATTTCTCATCATTGGCATATTTCATCCCATTGTTGTGAAAGCAGAATATTACTGGGGTACAAAATCGTGGTGGATATTTTTAATCCTAGGTATTTTAGGCGTTGTAGCTTCTATTGCTGTACAAAGCATTATAATTTCTTCTCTTTTAGGAGTTTTTGCTTTTTCTTCATTTTGGACTATTAAAGAAGTATTTGAACAAGAAGAAAGAGTAAAAAAAGGATGGTTCCCCAAGAATCCAAAAAGAAAATATAAATTTTAGAAGAATTTAGTCATGTAATTCTTGCATGATTAAATAGAATATACTATTTTTGCACTCGCTACTTCAGAGTAGCATTGCATAGGGCCATTAGCTCAGTCGGTTAGAGCAACAGACTCATAATCTGGAGGTGCTAGGTTCAATCCCTAGATGGCCCACCAAAAGCAGTAGAGTTAATTCTTTACTGCTTTTTTGTTTCTTGGACATGTAAAATATTCTATTCCAGTTAAAATAGAATAAGAAAGGCTGATAGTATACCTATATCAGCCTTTTTTATTATCACTGCTTTTCTAATCTAAAGTCTACAGATTTGCTTTCCATCAAGAAGTATATCTTTAAATTCTTTTAAAGAAGTGATTAATAAATCATACAGTGAATAATAATTCTATTCTTTTGAAAATAAACAAAAAGGTCGATGACCTATTCAACCTCTATCGAATAGTGTAAAATTTAATAACCTTTTCATGAAAAGGTTATTTACTCTAAAAACAGCCTAGTCCTGTTAATTCTAATATCTCTCTTAATGGAGGGATCTTTTGATCATAACACCGATATAGCAAAGACATATCGGTGTCAAAGCATCACCATATCCGTATCATAATTACAATAAATTCTAGCTTTAAGCTCAAATACAAAACGATTTAAATCATTTTGATATAACATATCAAGAATATAATTACGTGTGATTTACATCATACATAACAACAACTGAGCACAGCTATTGTAGCTTTAAAGTTTTCATTAACTTATTCATGCATATACAAAAAAATAGGACTTCCTTACGGACAGCCCTATTTTAAATTATTATTTAATATTCTCTTAAGATTTAGTAAGCTTCACACTAATACTATCACTAAGCATAGGTTTAAATGCTGGAGAAAGGATGTTTTTATAAATAGTATTTCCTTTTAAGATACCCACAGCTTCATCCACCTCTTTATCTTGCTTTAAACGCTCTATAGTACTACCTTTTTGAAAATAATAACGCTTTACTATTTCGAGAGACAAGATATGCTTAATATCCTTAGAGAAATAATCTAAGTCTTTATCTATATTATGCGATAGTTTCTTTTCTAATGCTTCAAACTCTGATTTAGATTCCTCTAGATAACCCTCAAACTCAGCTATCTCCTTTAAGCTAGAGAGAACCTTTTCACTCTGTTGATCATATTTAAAATCTTTACCCTTTATGTATTCTTTAAACTCTTGGTAATCTGCTTCAGAAAGAGCAAAATCTTTAGCTGGAGCTATTTTTTTATGCTTTAAGCAATAATCAGTAGCATAATTAAAAATATGATTCTCTGTAACAAGATAAAATAAAATATTCGGGAGTTTATCTTGCTTTACCTCTATATCAGGCATAATACCAGCACCATCTTTTACTTCACGACCAATCGAAGTATGGAATACAGTCATCAAGCTATCAGGTATTCGCTCTACTTTTCCATCTGCATCTCTATGCGAATAATCAATAGCCTGAACGCAACGCCCACTAGGGATATAGTATTTAGCCGATGTAAGCTTCATATTCGCACCATAAGGCAAGGCTCTAGGAATTTGGACCAAACCCTTTCCGAACGTTTTATTACCTATTACAACACCTCTATCAAGGTCTTGTAATGAACCCGCTAAAATTTCTGCAGCAGAAGCCGTAGAGCCACCAACTAGTAAAACAATTGGTATTTCTGTATCTAATGGTTGGTTCTTTGTAACATAAGTATTAGATGCTTGTTTTATCTTCCCTTTGGTAGTAACAATTGTATCTCCTTTGGGTACAAAGTAATTAACTATTTCTACAGCTTCATCTAACAAGCCTCCTCCATTACTTCTTAAATCAATAATCAAAGACTCAATTCCTTGGTTCTTTAAATCCACAAACGCTTTTTTAAAATCTGCTGCTGGTGTTCCAGAAAAGCTAACAAACTCAATATATCCAACTTTATCTTTTAGCACTCCATAATATGGGATAGTTGGCAACTGTATCGATTTACGAGTAATGGTAAAATCTAAAGGTTTTTCAACTCCTGGACGCTTCACCTTAAGAACAAAGTTTGTACCAATCTCTCCTCTTAGCATTTCACTAACTTGCTGATTATCTTTATCAGAAAGAACAGTATCATCAATCTGCAATAATATATCGCCCACTTTTAATCCAACTTCTGCAGCAGGCATACCTTCATAGGGCTCTGCAATAACTGAGTATTTATTTTTTGGATCATAAGATATGATAGAACCTATTCCTCCATAAGAACCTTTTATCATCTGCTCTAGCTCACTTTGATCGTCGGCAGGATAATATGAAGTATGAGGATCTAAAGAATACAACATAGCATCAATTGCACGCCTAATAGTAACGTTGGGATCTATTGTATCCACATAAAACATATCTAGCTCTTTAACTATAGAATTAAATATGTCTAAATTCTTAGCTACCTCAAAATTGTGATCTTTTTCAGCTCTAAAAGAGAAAAACACAGCTATACCTACAACAACAGATAAGGATATAACTAATTTCTTTATACCATTTTTCATAAAAAATATTTTTGGTTTACATAAACTCTAGTTTTTATCTATGCATAATAACATCTATCTTCTTCAAAATGTTACTCCATGCAGTATCTATTAACGAAGTTCCAACAACTTCAATAACATGACCAGAAAGAAGAGAACCAATTTCTGCACATTTTAAAAGATTAATTCCACTAATATATCCGTAAAGGAAACCTGCTGCAAAATAATCTCCAGCTCCAGTTGTATCTAATACACTTCTATTATTTAAAGCCTTAGCATGCTTGCAAACCCCATCACACATTACATATGAACCATTTGCACCCACTTTTACTACCGCAATGCTGCATCTCTTTGCAATATAATCTAAGGCTTCCTTCGGATCTCTTAATCCAGAAAAGGCAAAAGCCTCTTCTTCATTAGCAAAAACGATATCAACATAGTTTTCTACTAAGTAAGTGAAAAATTCTAGGTCTTCAGCTACAATATTATAACTCGCTAAGTCAATACATACTTTTACGCCCAATTCTTTAGCTAATTTAACAGCTTTAAGAATTAAATCATGATTTTGTACTAAATAACCTTCTACGTATAGAATATCGTAACCACTATAAATATCATTATGAATATCATAAGCAGACAATTCAGCTGCAGCACCAAGGAAAGTACCGAAAGTACGCTCACCATCAGGAGAAATAAAGGTAGATGCAACACCTGAATTATGCTGTTCATCTATCAATAACTTTGTCTCAATTCCTTTTTTTTTAAATGATCGTTCAAAAAATGTACCAAAATGATCTGAACCAATTTTACCAATAAAACCAACGGGGGTTTGAAGAGATGCAAGAGCTAGTATTGTGTTAGCTGCCGAACCACCAGTAGCTTGATAGGTATCCATTCGGGATAAAATATTTTTTAATTCAATAAATTTTTCTGTGGTTATTAATTGCATACTTCCTTTAGGCAATTCAATCTCTTTCAGGAGGTTATCATTCTCCAAGATGACTAAGATGTCTACCAAAGCATTTCCCAAACCAATTATTTTACTCATTTTTGATATTTTTTTCACAAAGATATTGCATATTTCAAAAAAACCTATTACTTTTGCAACGCATTTGAATAAAAAAACACTCTTCCTTAGCTCAGTTGGTTAGAGCATCTGACTGTTAATCAGAGGGTCCTTGGTTCAAGTCCAAGAGGAAGAGCTTTTATCAAATCAAGAATATAAATTCAATATTCTTCCTTAGCTCAGTTGGTTAGAGCATCTGACTGTTAATCAGAGGGTCCTTGGTTCAAGTCCAAGAGGAAGAGCAAAAAGAGTAAACTTAATTTAGTTTGCTCTTTTTTATTATATAACTCTTGATGTGTACAACAAGCAGAAAATGGGTCAGTCCGTAAAGTTGGGGATTTAACAATTAAGCGTATAGCATCATCACTCTATACAGATAGAACTTTACATCATCTACTCCTCTGAATGTAGCTCTGAAAGATTTAA
The DNA here is from genome assembly GCA_000212915.1 of Bacteroides coprosuis DSM 18011. Lineage (NCBI taxonomy): Bacteria > Pseudomonadati > Bacteroidota > Bacteroidia > Bacteroidales > Bacteroidaceae > Bacteroides > Bacteroides coprosuis. The sequence continues at coordinate 517,316 of CM001167.1, read as the reverse complement.
GTTTGGCATTGAAAGATTCAGCTGAAGCATTGGTAAGTCTGTTTTCAAAGAAATTTAATATCCTATCATTGTGATTTTTAAAGGTTTCTATTACCGTATTGAACTGAGGGTAATTCCACTGCTCTACCTTGTTGAACCATAGAGCAAGCTTTACCCTGGCAACATTTTTATCGTAGTTATGTGAGTATATCTGTCCGAGTTGTAGAGTCAAGTAATAGAATTGTTTTATGTCGTCAAACTGCTTAAAGAGTATCTCAGCCCTTATTCTTTGGGAGTCTGTCCATTTATCAGGACTCTTGAATAGTAGATATCTGCTGCGCACAAGAAGCTGTCTTATGGTATCTCCATTATCAAAACATGGAGGTATATATTTTTTCTTTTCTTTCCTTGCTCTTTTTATATTTGAGTTCTCCTGCTCAATAGCTTGCCAACGATATTGCACGCGCAGCTCCTGCAATGCATCCTGCATCAGCTTTTGTACATGAAAACGGTCTATGATCTGTGTAGCACAAGGAAAGCATCTCTTAGCTATCTGTCTCATACTTCCGGCCATGTCGAGTGTAACATTCTTGACCATCCTGCGTTTTCCTTCTGGCAACTTCATCAGATGCCTGCATACGTCGTCAGCCTTTGTTCCCTTTATCATAGCTATAATCGTGCCATGCTTACCATGACCAGCCTTACCCGTTACAATGGTGTATAACTCTCCGTTGCTCAGGGCTGTTTCGTCAATCGATATGTTCTCACCTAAATTGTCTTTGAAATACATGTACTGATCAGCATGAGAGAGCTGATTCCAAGAACGATAACCACTTAGATGTTCCTTGTAGTAATCGTTAAGTGTCTTTGACTTTAGATGGCAAAAGTCGGCTACTACTTTTATACTAACTTCATGATTGTCAATGTAACTCTTTTAAAAAAGAACCGAACTCGGCTGTTATCCTAGTCCCGTCTGCAACCAATTGCCAGTCCCTGCTGTATGTCTTACCAGTTTGCTTATCCTCCCATCTGCGGCGTTTAATTTTTAAGTATACAGTGCGGTCACGAACAGGAAAATCTGTAACTGTTATTGTTGGATAAAAACCTTTGGAAACTAGTGGAAGACTTGAATATTCGTCTGGTATACTATTTTTCTCTTCAAGAGAGAATATATAATAATCACCCATGTCTGAATAGTCGGTAAAATCAAAATAGTCAAGCATGCCTTTGGGAAGGAACATGGACAATATATCCTTATAATCGATTGCTTTCTTTTTCATCAAGCAAAAGTAATATTTATAAGTGAAGATAGATAAGAGCTAATTGTTAAATCCCCAAGAATACGGACTGACCCCAGAAAATCATAGTACAAGTATTCATTAATATTCCTCTCCTCAACCAAGTCTAAGCGACACACATTCTCAACATAACTATTTTTTCTACACTATATATTATTGCCACTTGAGATGTAAGAAGTAAACATCTCCACACTTTTCATTGTTTTATCATATAGTAACACTAAAACTTAAGAAAAATGAAGAAATTAATGGTATTAGTTTGTGTTTTAATGCTAGGCATTGGAACTAGTTTTGCTCAAAAAGGAGCTAAATCTTTAGGTGTAAATGTAGGATATGGTACAGAAATTGAGAATGTCGGTATTGGAGCAAAGTTCCAATATAATATTCTTGACGATATCCGATTAGAGCCGTCACTTAACTTTTATATGAAAAAAGACGGGTTAAGTATGTGGGATTTAAACCTAAATGCTCACTATCTCTTCCATCTTACAAGTAAATTTAATGTTTATCCTCTAGCAGGTATCACTTATACTAGCTGGAAACAAGATTTAAAAATAGAAGGTGTGGGGTCAGAAACCAGTAATAAGTTTGGAGCGAACGTAGGTTTAGGAGCTGAATATTTTTTAAGCAACAACTTTGTTGTTAACTTAGATATCAAATATCAAGCTATAAAGGATTTTGATCAAGCTGTATTTACATTTGGAGCAGCATATAAGTTTTAAAAACTCAACTTAAACTTATTAATATACAGAACGTTTGCTTACCTTAGTAGGCAAACGTTTTTTATTAAATATTCACAAATAGAGCTCAACAAATATTAAAATTAATTGCTATATTGAGTATTGATTAAATTGCATTGTAATTGCCTATTAACTAAGAGGCAGTCGATTAAAGAAAGAATTCTTTAATTGTTTTTGTATAATCGATGTTTTCATCTATTTTTGCATTTATATAATCTAAAATTAACTGACATTTATAGTTCAAACAATTAAATAATTTTAAAATCAATCATTTATGTGGTTAAAGAATTCATCTATAGGTAGGAAAGTGGTGATGAGTGTTACTGGTATCGCCCTTGTCCTATTTTTAACGTTTCACATGGGGATGAACCTTGTTGCAGTATTCTCGAACCCAGACTACACAGATCCATTGAATAATGGTTACAACCAAATTTGCCACTTTTTAGGAGCAAACTGGTACGCACTTGTAGGAACACTAGGTCTTGCTGCATTATTTATCATTCACATCATTTATGCAATATGGTTAACAATCCAAAACCGTAAAGCTCGTGGTAATGAAAGATATGATGTTGTAGAAAGAAGAGAAACTGTGAAATGGGCATCACAAAACATGTTCGTTTTAGGTCTTATTGTCGTTATTGGTTTAGGTTTGCACCTATTCAATTTCTGGTACAATATGCAATTTCAAGAAATTTTAGGTCATGAGACTGCTGTAACAGCAATAGGTAATGTTGCTGTTTATGATGGATACCAATTTATTAAATTGGCTTTCGCAAATCCTATTTACACAGCACTTTATGTTGTATGGTTAGTAGCTTTATGGTTCCACCTAACTCATGGTTTTTGGAGTGCTATCCAAACTATTGGTTGGAGCAATGATCTATGGATTAATCGATGGAAAACAATCTCAAACATTTACTCTACAATCATTGTAGTATGTTTCTTATTTGTAGTTGTTTGGTTCTACGTCGGTAGCTTATAATTATAGCTATAAACCATAATAAAGTATTTTATAACAAGCATTAAAATTCTAAATTGCATTATGACTAAGTTAAATTCTAAAATACCTGCAGGACCATTAGCTGAAAAATGGCATAATTACAAGAATCACCAGAAGTTGGTGAATCCTGCAAACAAGCGTCGTCTTGACATTATCATTGTTGGTACAGGTTTAGCTGGAGCTTCAGCTGCAGCTTCTCTTGGAGAAATGGGCTTTCATGTAAAGAACTTTTGTATTCAAGACTCACCTCGTCGTGCACACTCAATTGCAGCACAAGGTGGTATCAACGCTGCTAAAAACTATACAAATGACGGTGACTCAGTATACCGTTTATTTTATGATACAATTAAGGGGGGTGACTACCGTGCTAGAGAATCAAACGTATATCGTCTAGCCGAAGTATCTAACGCCATCATTGACCAATGTGTTGCTCAAGGTATTCCTTTCGCTCGTGAATATGGTGGTACACTTGCTAATCGTTCTTTCGGTGGCGCTCAAGTATCTCGTACATTCTATGCACGTGGTCAAACTGGACAACAATTACTTTTAGGTGCTTATTCTGCTTTAATGCGTCAAGTACATCTAGGAACAGTTGAACTTTATACACGTCACGATATGCTCGACCTTGTAATGATTGATGGCCGTGCTCGTGGTATTATCTCACGTAACCTTGTTACTGGTGAAATAGAACGTTTCTCTGCTCACGCAGTCGTTATTGGTACAGGAGGCTATGGTAACGCATTCTTCCTATCAACTAACGCAATGTCATCAAACGGCTCAGCAGCCATCCAATGTTACAAAAAAGGTGCTCTTTTTGCTAACCCTTGTTATGCTCAAATCCACCCAACATGTATTCCAGTTAATGGTGACAAACAGTCTAAATTAACATTGATGTCTGAATCACTTCGTAATGATGGACGTATTTGGGTTCCTAAAAAACTAGAAGACGCTAAGGCTCTTCAAGCTGGAACAAAACACCCAAATGATATTCCTGACGAAGATCGTGACTTCTATCTAGAACGTAGATACCCTGCATTCGGGAACCTTGTTCCTCGTGATGTAGCTTCTCGTGCTGCTAAGGAACGTTGTGATGCTGGTTTCGGTGTGAATAATACTGGACTTGCAGTATTCCTTGATTTCAAATATGCTATCGATCGTCTTGGTAAAGATGTTGTTGCTGACAGATATGGTAACCTATTCGATATGTATGAAGAAATTAAGAATACAGATCCATATACTTCTCCTATGATGATATTCCCAGCTATCCACTACACAATGGGTGGACTTTGGGTAGATTACGAATTAATGAGTAATATCCCTGGCTTATTCGTTATTGGAGAAGCTAACTTCTCAGACCACGGTGCTAACCGTCTAGGAGCTTCTGCTCTAATGCAAGGTCTTGCAGATGGTTATTTTGTTCTTCCTTATACAATTCAAAACTACCTTTCTGACCAAATTCAGGTACCAAGATTCTCTACAGATCTTCCAGAATTTGCAAATGCAGAAAAAGCAGTAAAAGATAAAATTGAAAAACTAAAATCTATTAATGGAAAACGTTCTGTAGACTCTCTGCACAAAGAATTAGGTCTTATTATGTGGGACTTCGTTGGAATGGGTCGTACTGCAGAATCTCTTAAAACAGCTCTTGTAAGATTAAAAGAGGTGAAAAAAGAATTCTGGGCAAACGTTCGTATCCCTGGTGGAGTTAATGAACTAAACGTAGAACTTGAAAAAGCTTTACGTGTAGCAGATTTCATTGATGTTGGTTTACTTATGGCTCATGATGCTCTTATGCGTGAGGAATCATGTGGTGGCCACTTCAGAGAAGAACACCAAACAGAAGAAGGAGAAGCTCTTCGCCATGATGATAAATTCTTCTTCGTTGGTTGTTGGAAATACACTGGTGAAGATACAGACCCAGAACTTATTAAAGAAGACTTAGTGTACGAAGAAACTAAAGTTCAAACACGTAACTACAAGTCATAATTTTAGTTTAATCAAAAAAAGAAATTCTTACAATGGATAAAAATATAAGTTTTACACTAAAAGTTTGGCGTCAAAAAGGACCTAAGACTAAAGGTGCTTTCGAAACATTCCAAATGAAAGATATTCACCAGTCAGTGTCTCTTCTTGAAATGCTTGATATTTTAAACGAGCAGTTAATCAATGATGGAAAAGAGCCTATAGTGTTTGACCACGACTGTCGTGAAGGTATTTGCGGTATGTGTTCTTTATACATCAATGGTCACCCCCATGGACCTGGTACAAGAGCTACTACTTGCCAAGTTTACATGCGCCGTTTCAATGATGGCGATACTATAACTATTGAACCATGGCGTTCGGCTGGTTTCCCTGTAATTAGAGACCTTATGGTTGATCGTAGTTCTTATGACAAGATCATTCAAGCAGGAGGTTATGTAAGTGTTAATACAGGTGCACCTCAAGATGCTAATGCAATATTGATACCAAAAGACATCGCTGAAAAATCTATGGATGCAGCATCATGTATTGGTTGTGGATCATGCGTAGCAGCTTGTAAAAATGGTTCAGCAATGCTTTTCGTTTCAGCAAAAGTTAGCCAACTAAACTTGTTACCACAAGGTAAAGCTGAAGCAGCAAGACGTGTTAAGGCTATGGTAGCTAAAATGGATGAACTAGGATTTGGTAACTGTACAAACACCCGTGCTTGTGAAGCAGAGTGTCCTAAAGGAATCTCTATCAGCAATATTGCTCGTCTAAATAGAGAATTTATAAAAGCTAAATTGAAAGACTAATTTTTCAATATAGACACAAAAAAAGCCTCAAGAATTCTTGAGGCTTTTTTATTTTCACTATATAACTTATTTATGGAATGTTATTTCAAATGGGTTTTTAAGTGACACTGAATACTCTTTCAAGTATTTACGAAAACTATCAAGACTTCTAAAACCGTATTTACTCCAACCGAAACCAGTGTAATAAATCGTAGCATATGTTGGATGTATCTTAGTCAAAGCTATTGTATTGGAAAATGTATTCGTTTTCTCACGAATAGGGTTAGTATAATCATAAGTATTAACCAAAACTGAATCAATACCAGCAGGAATAATAGCACCTAAATAAATGATTCCATTTTCTTCATCTTCTGGCTCTTCATACAGAAGGAAATTATTTTCGTAATCCACTACTGTAGAATCTTTAGTATCTAGTCTTTTAACAAAACCAACAGCCATCTGCTGATCTTTATCTGGTTGATAAGTTTGTTCTATGCGAGTAAGCTGACTATTAACATCTAAGCTAATACGCTTTACATCTGATATATTTTCTTCACCTACTTCTATGAATGGGTATTTTAAAAGGAAAGTAACTCTAAGAGGTCCTTCATCTAATATCTCATAGCTATCATAATTCTCATTAAGGAACAAAGAATCATTTACAAACAGTCCATTAGCTCCAGCACCTAGAGATCTACCAACATTATAAGGATCACAGCCTTCACCTGTATCTTTATGATAAGAAGAAATCTTATTGATATCTTCATAATACCATTTATCTAATACTAGGCTATCTGTGCGTTTTAAGAAAATATCTAAACCATTACTTGGACCATCATTTTGAATTAATTCTTTTCCATAAAAACGGAAACCCACTCTATTGTTTTCCCAAGAAAAATCACCTTTTCTTTCTGGTCTAAACTTTCCTTCAACTTGAGAAGCAAAGGTTCTCTTCTCTCCAGTTTTAATAATAAATTGACGACTAGAATTAGCCTTTAAATTCGGTTGGAATATCAGCAAACCATTATATGTGATCTGAGAAGGATAAACAACTCCTTGATCATCAGTAATGACTAAACCTACTTCATTACGCCACTTCATATAGTTTTGAAGTTGTAATACTGGAATTTCAACTAATTCCTCTGTTCTATCGAAATCTAGATTATTGGAAATAGTAATATTTACTTGATCACTAGTAGGGGTACAACTAGTCATAAAGAAACAACTGAGCATAAATAACATTGAAAAATAGAAGCTCTTCATTATAAAATGTTTTGTATTAATTAGTTTGTTAGTTCACACAATACACAAGTGGTAGTTTAAGCATAACCTGCTACAGCTACATACCTGGGTGTACTTGAGATCCTGCAAATGTATACAAAATGTAATAAAAAACTCAGAATGTAGCTATAACAAATGGTAAGTTCCTCCTGCTAATGCTTTAAGAACACCTTTCATTTCCAATTCAAAAAGTGTTGTATGCATCGTCTGAATGGGAATATTACATAGAACAACAAGATTATCAATTTGAAGATCTCCTCTTAATTGTAACATTTCTATTACATTTCTCTCTTGACTATTAAGATTTAAACTAGAAATATCTCGATGAATAGGCTTTGTAACTTTTTGTTTTTCAGAGCTACTAGACCACCCTAAGGCATGTATAATATCTTCAAAAGACTCAAACAGCTGAGCTTTATTTTCTTTTATAATCTGATTACAACCCTCTGAGTAAGTATCAGAACAACGCCCTGGCAAAGCAAAGCAATCTCTATTATAACTATTTGCAATATCTGCAGTAATTAATGAGCCTCCTTTTAGAGCAGATTCAATAACTATTGTTGCATCACTAAGTCCTGCAATAATTCGATTACGAGATATGAAGTTTTGTTTTAATGGCTGTGTTGAAATAGGAAACTCTGTAAGTAATCCACCTTGATGAACCATCTGATTAGCAACTGAGCGATGAGCTGCAGGATAAAGGATATCTAATCCATGTGCTAACACCCCCACAGTATTCATACCTCTATTCAATGATTGCTTATGACTTTCCACATCCACTCCATAAGCAAGTCCACTGACGATTAGAATATCACTATCAAAAGAAGACAAACCCTCTATTAGTCTGTTACATTGTTCTTTTCCATACGAAGTGATATTCCTTGTACCTACAATACTTAGTATTCTTCTTGCATTTAAATTAACATCTCCTTTATAATATAAAAGAACAGGATTATCATTACACTCCTTTAAACGTAAAGGATATTTATCTGAAGCATAAGGAATAACCTCAATACCTAGATTGAGAGTTTTATCTAATAATTCTTCCGCAGATATCAATAGCGTATCTTTACACATCTCATCAGCAATAATTGGAGGAATTATACCCTGAGAAACTAGTTGACTTAACTCATTAAAAGCAAAAGTGGCACTACCAGCCATACTTAAAATTCTTTTTGCACTGATAGCACCAACTCTTGGTAGTAGGGTTAATGCAATACTATAGATTGCCTCTTCCGTTTGCATTATTTCATTTTATATAGGGAGCAAAGGCATTATCAAAAAGCTCACTATGAGTAAGCTTTCCATGTACCAAGCACACAGCCTCAATTACTGCCTTAGCCACCACTCTGTTATCTTCTTTTCTAAATAGATCTTGATGAAAAGCATATTTAATTCCTTCCTTCGTAATATAGAGCTTAGACACAAATTCATCACCACTTGTTAAGGGTGCCTTTAAAGCCATATTCACTCTAGCGATTACTGGATCAACACCTTGATTATGAAGTTCTAAAACATTAATATTTATCGTATCCAAGAACTCATGTCTAGTATGTTCAAAGTAATGCAGGTAGTTTGCATTATTCACAATTCCTTGCAAATCGCACTCATAGTCACGTACTTTGAAATCTAGTTCAAAAATACACTTTTCCATACACTTCAATTTTTTGATTTATTACTAGCTCGTTTACGTTTTAAATCTTCCGCTTTGACTATCTTATAGAGTTTATCGTTTGGACGTATTTTCTCATCAATTTGTATTGAGAAGTGTTCTCCCTTATGAACAGTATCCACAGCTTTAAGATCAACACGAGGTTGTGCTAGCGTAGTAAATACAGCCCCTGTTGTTGGACCTGTAATCAGTAGTTTATCACCCTCTTTAAGCTCAGAAGCCTCAACCTTGAACTCTGCTACATTAATATTACCAAAGTATTTTATACCTTTACCTACATAAATTTTACGCTCTGTCGCTTCCGACCCATAGTTTTTACTCCATTCACCTAAGCGTTGACCAAGGTAATAACCATCCCAGAAACCTCTGTTAAATACGGTTTTTAATCTTTCATCCCAAGCTTCAATTTTATCATCAGTAAATGTATCATTAAGTACTGATTCAATTGCTTGTTTATAGCATTCTACCACAGTACGAACATATTCTGCTCCACGAGCACGACCCTCTATTTTAAAGACTCTAACACCTGCATCCATCATTTTATTGATAAAATGAATTGTTTTCAAATCTTTAGGAGACATGATATATTCATTTTCAACATCCAACTCGATACCTGTATCCTTATCCGTCACAGTATATGCTCTACGGCAAATTTGCATACAAGCACCTCGATTTGCAGAATGTCCCATTTCATGAAGAGATAAGTAACACTTACCCGAAACAGCCATACAAAGAGCTCCATGACAGAACATCTCTATACGAATCAATCTTCCACTAGGACCACAGATGTTTTGGTCAATTATTTGCTCATAAATTTCTGCCACTTGCTCCATATTTAGTTCGCGAGCAAGTACTACAACATCAGCAAAATTAGCATAAAATTTCAACGCCTCAACATTGGTGATATTAAGCTGTGTAGAAAGGTGAATTTCTTGTCCTATCTCTTTTGCATAGCTCATTACTGCTACATCACTCGCTATAATTGCAGAAATATTAGCAGCTTTGGCTGCGTCAACAATTTGCTTCATTAGGTTAATATCATTATCATAAATAATAGTATTAACAGTCAAATAGCTCTGCATATTATGCTCATCACAAGTTTTTGCAATCTCTTTCAGATCATCAATAGTGAATGTATTTGCAGAACGAGCACGCATATTCAAATTCTCTATACCGAAGTATATGGAGTTGGCTCCAGCTTGTATTGCAGCAGCAAGAGATTCTCTTGAACCAACAGGAGCCATTATTTCAAAGTCTTCTAATTTATAATTCATAGCTTATAAAACATAGTAATAAAATATATGTTTATAATAATATTGAAAGAAAAATCAACATTACCTTAAACACCTCTATACCTCTCTAGATTATTAAGTTACATGAAGTTATAAATTCACATACAACTTAGTAAAAATAAAATCTGAAGGTTATAAACGATACAAAGGTAGACTTTTTTCTGTATTTTTGCAGTAAAATTAGAATTAGTATAAATAATATAGATATCCAAAAGGAATGAAAATAAGAGATATAGACCTAGGAAAAAATCCTGTATTCCTTGCTCCAATGGAAGATGTTACCGATCCAGCATTTCGATTAATGTGTAAACGTTTTGGCGCAGATATGGTGTATACAGAGTTTGTTTCTAGTGACGCTTTAATCAGATATGTAAATAAAACAACAGAAAAACTAAAAATATATGATGAGGAGAGACCTGTAGCTATCCAAATTTATGGTAAAGAAACAGATGCTATGGTCGAAGCTGCAAAAATAGTAGAAGAGGCTAAACCTGATATACTAGATATAAACTTTGGCTGCCCTGTACGTAAAGTTGCAGGTAAAGGTGCTGGTTCAGGTATGATGAAGACTCCCGAAAAAATGATTGCAATCACTAAAGCAGTAGTTGATGCTGTAAAAATACCAGTTACAGTTAAAACTCGTTTAGGCTGGGATGATGACAACAAAATAATAGTTGAACTAGCAGAACAATTACAAGATTTTGGTATTGAAGCTCTTACCATTCATGGAAGAACGAGGGCTCAAATGTATACAGGTGAAGCAGACTGGACACTGATAGGAGAAGTCAAAAATAATCCTCGTATGCATATCCCCATAATTGGTAATGGAGATATTACATCTGCAGAGTCAGCCAAGGACCATTTCGAGAAATATGGTGTTGATGCTATTATGATTGGTAGGGCAAGCTTTGGAAGACCTTGGATCTTTGAAGAAGTAAAGCATTATTTAGAAACTGGGGAAAAATTAGAACCTAGGCCTTTTAAGTGGTACTTATCTATTTTAAAAGAACAAGTAGCCAACAGTATTGAAAGATTAGATGAACGTAGAGGAATACTTCATACAAGAAGACATTTAGCTTCAACTCCCTTATTTAAGGGTATACCAAATTTTAAAGAAACAAGAATAGCCATTTTAAGAAGTGAAACTGCTGAAGAACTATATGCTATACTTGACGAAATACCTGATAAATTCAATATCACAGAATAAAATCTCATTATTAATCATAAAAAAGAGGATGCCTAGGCATCCTCTTTTCAGTTAAATATATTATGATCAAAATTAGATTATAATTTTGGACCAGCAGCAACTAGAGCTTTACCAGCTTCGTTATGTTCGAATTTAGCGAAGTTCTTGATGAAACGGTTTGCTAGATCTTCAGCTTTTTCTGTCCATTCTGAAGCATTAGCATAAGTGTCACGTGGATCAAGAATCTCAGCGTGTACACCTGGAAGTTCAGTTGGTACTTCGAAGTTGAAGAAAGGAATATGTTTAGTTGGAGCTTTGTCGATAGAACCATTCAAGATTGCATCGATGATACCACGTGTATCTTTAATAGAGATACGTTTTCCTGTACCATTCCATCCTGTATTAACCAAGTATGCTTTAGCACCTGATTTTTCCATCTTCTTAACTAGTTCTTCAGCGTATTTTGTTGGGTGAAGAGTTAAGAATGCTGCACCAAAACATGCAGAGAAAGTAGGAGTTGGTTCAGTAATACCACGTTCTGTACCAGCAAGTTTTGCTGTGAAACCAGACAAGAAGTAATACTTAGTTTGTTCTGGAGTCAAAATTGATACTGGAGGAAGTACACCGAAAGCATCAGCTGACAAGAAAATTACTTGTTTTGCAGCAGGAGCTTTAGAAATTGGTTTTACGATGTTATCAATGTGGTAGATAGGGTAAGAAACACGAGTGTTTTCTGTAACTGATTTATCTTCGAAATCAATTTTACCTGCTGCATCAACTGTAACGTTTTCTAGAAGAGCATCACGTTTGATTGCATTGTAGATATCAGGTTCGTTTTCTTTGCTTAGGTTGATAACTTTAGCATAGCAACCACCTTCAAAGTTGAATACACCTTCGTCATCCCATCCGTGTTCGTCATCACCGATTAGTTCACGTTTTGGATCTGTTGAAAGAGTTGTTTTACCAGTACCTGAAAGACCAAAGAAAATAGCTGTATTTTCGTTGTTTTTGTCTGTGTTAGCTGAACAGTGCATAGCAGCGATACCTTGTAGAGGAAGGCGATAGTTCATATATGAGAACATACCTTTCTTCATTTCACCACCGTACCATGTGTTCAAGATAACTTGGATTTTTTCTGTAAAGTTAAATACAACAGCAGTTTCTGAGTTTAAACCTAGTTCTTTGTAGTTTTCAACTTTAGCTTTTGAAGCATTCATTACTACAAAATCAGGTTCTCCGAAGTTAGCTAGTTCTTCAGCTGTTGGACGGATAAACATATTAGTAACGAAGTGAGCTTGCCATGCAACTTCCATGATGAAACGGATTTTCAAACGAGTATTTTCGTTAGCACCGCAGAAAGCATCAACTACATATAATTTCTTATTAGAAAGTTCTTTTGTAGCTAAAGTTTTAACAGCTTTCCAACATTCTTGTGTTGCTGGTTTATTATCGTTTTTATATTCTGGAGTATTCCACCATACAGTGTTCTCAGTAATACTATCTTTAACGATAAATTTATCTTTAGGTGAACGACCAGTATAAACACCAGTCATTACATTAACTGCGCCTAATTCTGTTACTTGACCTTTTTCAAAGCCTGTTAAACCTGATTGGGTTTCTTCTTCAAAAAGAGTTTCGTAAGAAGGGTTGTGTAAAAGTTCTGTTACACCAGTAATACCGTACTTGCTTAAATCTAATTTTGCCATTTTTAAAAGTTTAATAATTGGTATATATTAAAATATTTTTAATCGCTTTCTTGTGTGAAAGATTTAATGCTATAAAGTTAGCATTCGTTTCTTTGATTTCACACACAAAAGTAATATAAAGTTTTAAACTAAGTAATTTATTAAGGAAAAATTTCCCTAATGATAGAGCTTTAACATTTTAAAACCAAAATCTGTAAACCGAGTATTGCAAATTGGAATAATATCCGTTACTTTGCAATCAAAATATCTATATAAACTTCCCAAAAGTTTAAAACCATCTATTTAAATGAAGATAATTAATCTCAATGACAACAACACAATACTAAATCAGTTTGTGTCAGAAGTTAGAAATGTAGAGGTTCAGAATGATAGACTTCGATTTAGACGTAATTTAGAAAGAATCGGAGAAATCATGGCTTATGAAATAAGTAAGACCTTTACTTACTCTCCCAAACAAGTAACAACTCCACTTGGAACAGCAACTGTTAATACTCCCGATACCGAAGTTGTTATTAGTACAATCCTAAGAGCTGGATTACCTTTCCATCAAGGTGTTTTACGTTATTTAGACTATGCAGAAAATGCTTTTGTCTCTGCATATCGTAAATACAAAGACACTCTAAAATTTGATATTCATATTGAATATTTAGCATCTCCACGAATTGATGATAAAGTCCTTATCATTACCGATCCGATGTTGGCTACTGGAGGCAGTATGGAACTTAGCTACCAAGCTATGTTAACTAAAGGAAAGCCTGCACACATTCATGTGGTATCAATTATTGCTAGCCAAGCAGCTGTTGATCATATAGCAAGCATCTTCCCCGAAGATAGAACTACTATCTGGTGTGCAGCTATCGATCCAGAAATCGATGAACATTCATATATTGTTCCTGGACTAGGTGATGCCGGTGATCTAGCTTACGGAGAAAAAGAGTAATATCTACAAAAAACTAATAAAAAACGCGAGTAATTACTCGCGTTTTTTTATAATCTATTTTTTAGTGGTAGTTTTTTTCTTTGTTGATTTTGTCTCTTTAGCTGCCGCCTTAGTTGTAGTTTTAGCTGTGGACTTAGCAGTCTTGGTTGTTTTTGTTGTTGTTTTCTTCTTTGCTCGACTTTTTTTAGGTTTTGCCGATTTATCAGATTGTAATTTAACAATATCCAAACAAGCCTCTAAACTCAAATCTTGAGGAACAATATCTTTAGGTATCTTATAGTTTTTACCTTTATAAGCTATATACGGACCATATCTACCATTCTTAACTTCTAATTCAGGCTCTTCCTCAAAAGATTTAATATGACGTTTTGCTTCCTCTTCCCGCTTAGCCTTTATTAGCTCTAAGCTTTCCTCAAGTGTAATTTTAAGAGGATCCATAGTTTTAGGAATTGAAACATATTTACCATCATGACGCACATAAGGACCAAATCTTCCGGCTCCAATAATGACTTCTGAATCTTCAAACTCACCTACTGTTCGTGGTAATTTAAATAATTCTAAGGCTTCCTCTAAAGTAATAGTTTCAATAGATTGACCTTTTTTCAATTGAGAGAAACGAGGTTTTTCTTCATCATCAGCACTACCTATTTGAACAACAGGTCCATATCTACCTATCTTCACAGAAACAGGCTTTCCCGACTTAGGATCATCACCCAAAAGACGCTCTCCTACCTTACGTTCCATCTTGGTATTCATTGTTGTCTCAACAGCAGGATGGAATTTCTCGTAGAATATATGCATCATCTCTGTCCATTCTTCCTTACCAGCAGCTATTTCATCAAATTGCTTTTCAATATTGGCTGTAAAGTTATAATCTAATATACCTGGAAAGAATTCTGTTAAGAAATCGTTTACTACGCAGCCTACATCTGTAGGAAATAGCTTAGACTTTTCACGACCTACTATTTCAGTTTCTTGTTGATCAGAAACTTCTCCATCTCTAAGTACTAAAAGGTTATAAATTCTTTCTTCTCCTTCTTTATCTCCCTTTTCAACATATTGCCTTTGCTGAATAGTTGAAATAGTTGGGGCATAAGTTGACGGACGACCAATTCCTAATTCCTCCATCTTACGAACCAAACTAGCCTCCGTGTACCTTGGTGGGCGCTGAGTAAAGCGTTCAGTCGCCATTATTCCTTGATAGTCTAGATTTTGACCAACCTTTAAGGGAGGAAGAATTGCTGCCTCATCCCTCTGTTCTAAATCTTCATCATCGTAGGATTCTCGATATACATGCAAAAAACCGTCAAACTTAATAACTTCTCCAGTAGCAGTAAAATTACCATCCACACCTTCTGATCCTATAGTAGCTGTTGTCTTCTCAAGTTCTGCAGGAGCCATCTGAGAAGCTATCGTGCGCTTCCATATTAAATCGTAAAGGCGTTTTTCTTGAGAACTACCATCAATAGATGAGTTCTCCATATAGGTAGGACGAATCGCTTCGTGGGCTTCCTGAGCACCTTTACTCTTGGTTGCAAAATTGCGAGATTTAGAATACTCCTCACCCCACATTTTAATAATTGCATCTTTACTAGTATGTATTGCTAGTTGTGATAGATTTACTGAGTCGGTACGCATATAAGTGATCAATCCCGATTCATATAACCGTTGAGCAACCATCATGGTTTGAGCAACGGTAAAACCAAGTTTACGTGCCGCTTCTTGTTGTAGTGTTGATGTTGT
Organism: Bacteroides coprosuis DSM 18011; assembly: GCA_000212915.1. Lineage (NCBI taxonomy): Bacteria > Pseudomonadati > Bacteroidota > Bacteroidia > Bacteroidales > Bacteroidaceae > Bacteroides > Bacteroides coprosuis. The sequence continues at coordinate 501,726 of CM001167.1, read as the reverse complement.
AAAAGGAGCAGCAGGATTCTTTCTTACAGGCTTAGTTGTAATGTCATCAATAACAAATTGAGCCTTTTTACAACTATCCAAAAAAGCTTCTGCTTCTTTTTTTGTTTTAAGACGTTTTGAAAGCTCAGCTTTCATTTCTACCATCTGACCATCCTCATCTGGAATAAGGAATACTGCAGTAACCCGATAAGAAGGAGTACTCTTAAAATCTTGAATCTCTCTTTCTCTTTCGACAATTAACCGTACAGCAACAGATTGAACACGACCAGCTGATAAAGAAGGCTTTACTTTACGCCATAATACTGGAGATAATTCAAAACCCACAATACGGTCGAGGATACGTCTAGCTTGTTGAGCATTGACTAAATTCTCATCAATCTTACGTGGTTCTTCTATTGCTTTAAGTATTGCAGTCTTTGTAATTTCATGGAATACAATACGTTTTGTTTTATCGGGTGTTAATCCTAGTACTTCATAAAGATGCCATGATATAGCTTCTCCCTCACGGTCCTCATCGGATGCGAGCCATACCATATTAGCTTTCTTAGCTTCACTTTTAAGTTCAGCTACTAAACTTTTCTTATCAGAAGGAATTTCGTATGCTGGTTCAAAATTATTATCTACATCAATACTAAACTCTTTCTTCTTTAGGTCTCTAATATGCCCATAACTCGACATTACTTTGAAATCCTCACCTAAGAATTTCTCAATAGTCTTTGCTTTGGCCGGAGACTCAACTATCACTAGATTTTTTTGCATATCTATAATTAAACAAAAATTTGTTTAAAATCAATCATTCAACAAAATAAAGAATTACAAGAAAGCAGACTCAAAACATCCTTTTTATAAGAATTTATCAAGCTGCTTTCTTCTTTTAGGTTAAAATTGGAAACTTAAACCAGCCATAAAATTAATGCCCTCAATTGGATAACCATAATAATATTGGAACTTTTTATTCAATATATTATCTACTGTCGCATATACAGAGAGCTGTTTTAGTACTGTATAACGCATATTAGCAGAAAGATTACTTATGTTCTCAACCTCAAAATAATTTGTCCAAAGCTCAGGTTGTTCTCTTGTTACTAATTTATAATTTAACCCTATTTGAAGAGGTTTTATCGGTTTTACAAGAATACCTGCTTCTACATCCATCTTAGGTTTAAACAGTAAAGCATTGTTATTGTATCCATCTGTTTTCCATTTATAACCTGAAGCTGCTAAATTCAGTTGAACGATGTTCTTATAATCGTATTGAATAGTAGCTCCACCGTAGAAGTTTTTTGTGTCTTCATTGGCAAAGTAAGTTAAAGTATTCGTTGGTACAACTACATTTTGATATAAATCATCCTTTAATTTCTGAAATCCTCCGTATATATTTATCCATAAACCCGGAATTGGACTCGCTTTAAAGCCTAAAGACGCATTGAGTTGCTCATAAGTATCTCTATTCTTTTTCAATATAAAGGTATATGGAGACAATGTTTCGTATCTTCTAAAAGTGGTATTAATTCTTCCTCCTTTGGCATTAGCATACAAAACATAACTATCAGAAAAGATATATTGCACCTGAACATCTGGAGAAACTAAAAAACTCTCTCCAAAGCCAAAACCTAAATCTAAATGTGCACCAAGACGAATTTTCCAGCTATCCAAATCTAAAGCATAGTATGGATTTAAGTCTAAGGTTGTAGAATTCTTAATAGAGTCACTATTCACAATTCTATTGTACATATCAAGATCCAAACCGAGTTTGTTTTCTTCATCTAAAACAGTCCAAAACTTAGCATCTGTCTTAACTAAAGATTCTTTTAATTCTTGATTATCTACGATATCATTTTGGCGGCTATAGAACATGAATTGTGCTGTAACATCATATAATATACGAGCAAACTCATCTGTTGACTTCGCACCTACTCCAAAGTTCCCCATTGAAAACCGCTGCTTTGGAGCATTAAAGTTTTCAAAAAGCTCATCTCCAAATGCACCATCCAAAGGTGTAGATTGATCCATAAAATTGAAGTTATGGACACCCATGCCTCCAAAAACATTCAAATCAACAAGATCAAATTGATGCTTGTAATCTATGCCTCCAACAGTTTTGTAATAACGAGCTTTCCATTTCGGCTCTCCCTCAAAAGGAGATTTTAGCTTTCCATTCATTCCGTAAGATGTAATGTCAAAGCTCAATTGATCTTTAGGAGTAATAGAGAAAGTATAATGTGCACGAGCATCCAAATTGCCATAATTACCATAACCCAATCTCAAATAGCCTGGCAAAGTTTTTCCTTCGTATTCTTTAGCCACAAAAGGTTTGATAAGGGCTACAGGAACAGCTTTTGCAGATACAGATCCTAAAGCATATTCTACCTCTTTTTGAGAAATTGTAGGATCTTCTACTTGTGGTAAAACATTCACTTTTGAAGCACCTTGTATTATTGGGTTATATTCTTTTTCTACAACTACCGTACGATTAAGAGTAGTATCTATAGGTGCTATATTTTGTGCAGTAGCATCTATTCCTAGACCTAGCAACGTTGCGCAAAGTATATATATCTTTTTCATTATTCGTTTTCGCTTTTAAGTTTATTTAATCGAGTAGTAATCATAGATTCAATATCGTCATCTGCTTTATAGTTCTGTTGCAGACTTAATAGATATTGTCTTGCCTCTAAGTTTTTACCCATAGCAACATACACATCAGAAAGGAGAACAAAACCTCTAGCCAACCAATATGCATGTGGAGTACTTTGTTCTATAAACTGAAGAATTTCTTTTTCAGCAGCTCCATATTTTTTTGCTTTATACAAGTTTTCAGCAACTAAATATTTTGCTTCTGCACCATAAATAGTTCGAGTATCTCCACCAAGGATTATCAAATCTTTCATTGCCACTTCTTGTTTTCCTTCAGCCAAGTAAGCTTTTGCTCTATTGTAAAGAGCTTCTGTCTTAAGTTCTGGAGTAAGTTTACTTGTCAACAATAAATCTGATGCAGCCAAGATAATTTCACTATTATTATTTAGATGTTCAGCAGAACGCATACGTCCAGTCTGTGCCATCAAAATTCTTTCAGGAGATGAAGCTTTATCTTTCAACTTTTTATAAAAATCAAGAGATTCTGTATAGTTACCTTGTTTATACGCTAACTCTGAACGCATAATCAGAGCTTCTTCATAATAAGGATTATCAGGATAACTCAGCAATTTTGAAGTATGTGTAATTACATCTTCATTTTGCCCTTGTTTACCTGCAATCACACTTAAATAATAATGTGCATTTAAACTAAATGCTCCTGCAGGATATTTATCAAGGTATCTTTCAAAGCTATTTTTAGCCTCAGAGTTCATACCTCTTAAGTAAATTTTTTCTGCTGCAATATATGTTAAAGAATCTTGCTCGGTAACTTCCATTCGAATTCCTCCTGGCATTGATTCTGCTAATGTAGCATACTCATCAACACGGTTTAAATCAACATAGAGTGATTTTAAATCACGCATTGCCATACGAGCCTCATCACTTCCTGGATATTTTTGGACAACCCATTTATATGTTTTAATAGCTTCATTGTAATTTCCATCTTGGTAATAGAGAAGTCCTACTTCTGCTGCAGCCTTACGACTAATCGGGTTTTCTGGATATTTTTGTATCAACTGCTGAAAGGAGCGAATTGCTTCACTATTATTTTGTTGTTGTACAAAGCTTCGTCCCTTTTCATACCAACCTTGGGCTACATAAGGTGATTCTGGATACTCATTAGCTAGCCTAGACAAAAGATTAATCTTTTCAGAGTAGTTTTTTTGTAATCCAGCTACTAAAGCCATCTGATAGATAGAGTAATCACCTACAGAAGCAGAAGTATTCAATGCTCTGGTATAATTCCCTTTTGCTTGAATAAAAGCTCTACTATGTAAGTAGCAATCTCCTCGCCTATTGAAAGCATCTGCTAATGCTTCGCGATTATCGCCTGTTTCCAACTGTGTGTATTTAGAGAACCAGTTTTCAGCCTCAGAAAAGTTTTTCTGATTAAAAGCAATATATCCTAAATTATAATGAGCTAATGCATACGTTTCTCCACTTTTACTTTTTGTCAAAGTAAGATAATCTTTAAAGTTACGTGATGCTTCAGCTACTTTATCTAATCTATAATAGGATTCCCCTCTCCAATAAGCCGCTTCTGCTCTAGTCTGAGGATTATACTGACCAAGAACTAATGAATTAGAGAAGTATTCAATAGCTTCATTAAACTCAGAGTTAGCAAAAGATTGAACTCCCATCTGGAAAAGAAGCTTCTGTTTTGCCTCTAGAATACGAGCACTAGGTCTGTCAATACGAGCAATGCTCTTCAAAGCAGCATCATAGCTACGAGTATTCATATATAGTTCAACTAAATAGTCACTAACCTTATCGGTGTATTGAGAAGATGGAAATTCATTTAAAAATCTTTCAAACACATTTACAGATTCACCAAATGCAGAGAAAGAGGTTTCATGAATACACAATGCATAGTTGTATAAAGCTTGCTCTTTAACAGCTAAGTCTGCATTCATTGAAGAAGCCTGCTCAAAAGCCATACGTGCATTGGTTTTATCGGCAAGTTGTAAATAACTAAGTCCAAGGTTTAGATAAGCATTTTGAGTAAGTTCATCTTGCTTCTCTGTGACAACAAGTCCCAAGTTACGCACAGCTTTACTATACACACCTGTATTATAATAAGCCATACCTAGCATATAAGCTGATCCTCGGCTCAATTTATTGCCTGCAGCAACATATTGTTCTAAAGAACTTATTGTTCTATCATATTGTCCATATTGGAAGCTAGCCTCACCTAAAATACGGTACATCTCAGCACTGTATTTATGATTAGGGTATTGAGAGAGATAGCCTTCGGCTACGATTTGAGCTTTATCATAATGTCCTTTAATAAAGTAAGAGGAAGCAATATAATAAGGTACTAATTCTCCATATTTTTCATCTGCTTGCAAAGCTAAAAAGCCTTTTAGTGCTTCATCATATTTACCTTGAGTATATCGAATATAAGAAATATAGTATTGACTATCTTTTTCGTACTTGGTACTCGTAACTCTTAATGTTTCAAACCAAGCTACTGCATCATTTAGTTTGTCTACCTTAAGATAAGAGGTGGCTTGTCTATACATAACATCCTCTCTATTTTCATTGGATAAATAATCTAAATCTACAGAGTTGAAATAAGCCAAAGCATATTCATACTGTTCATTAAAATAATAGGAAGAGCCCAATAACCCATTTATATAGTTCGCATGAGGAGAGTCTGGGTAATCATTCAAATATTCCTCTAGTATTTTTACTCTATTTTTATCTTTTAATTGATAAGCAGATACAGCTAACATAAAATTGGCTTCTTGAACTAAAGAAGCAGAAGGTTTACTAGCAACAAATGCTTTTAAAGAGGGAATTGCTGCAGCAAAACTCTCTTTTTGAAATAAGGCTTTACCTTCTTTAAAAAGTCTGTCTGGAGAAGTTATCGCAGTACTCGTTTGAGCGTGAAGTGCGATTGGTGCACTAACCAATAGCACACATAGTCCTCGGATTAATTTCTTCTTCATATTATATAGTCTCAATTAGATAAGTGTTTAAAACATTGCAAATATAAAATAACATCTCGGTTGTAATTATTATTAACAGCTATTTATTTAACTTGTTTATAACAAAGCAACTCTTTATTTTCCAATAACCTTTTTATACCTTCCCGAATGGATCTTAATCCAAATTTTTCAACCTCAATTTCCTCAATGGGAATAAAGCGAGTTGCAGCCACATCATCTTGAGCTAAAAGATAAGAGGTATCTTTCACATAACACAAGTAAAACAAGTCTAAAGTATGTACTGTAAATCCACTATAAATATAGATATTAGGAATAGAAAAAAGATATTGTGTGTTATTAACATCCAGCCCCGTTTCTTCTTTAACCTCACGACAAACAGCCTCCTCTCCTGTTTCATCAACATCAACAAACCCTCCAGGGAGATCTAAAGTGTTTTTTGCAGGGTCTTTCGCTCTTAATGCTACAAGTATTTCATTTTTAGAGTTTAATATTACTGCAACTGTGGCAGCAGAAGGATTAAAATAATATACGAATTTACAATCTTCACATCTTTTGGATTTCTCGTTATTATTAACAAAATGAGATGAGCCACATTTAGGACAGTTAACAAATTGATTTAATGGATGTTCCATAGAATTATTTTTATATACTACAAAAATACTAAAAAATAAAAGAAACACTTAACTATCTGTATCAAACAAGCACTTAGACACGCTTTTAAGATTTAACATAGTCGTCTGTTTATAAACTCCAAACTTGTAAACAACTAATAAAACCACAAAACTTCAATACAGATTATTATGCACACAATCCATAAATCTAAAACTATTCATTAATTTTACTTGTAAAACCACTTACATAAAATACTAACTTACAGCATAACTCAGCACAAAAGTTCCATCTATTTACTAGTAAAAAGACGATATGAAAAACACAATTAATATAACACTAAGCCTTACTAATAATTTATGATAAAAAAACTTCTAACTAGTGTTTTGGATGTCATTTATCCCCCTACTTGTATGATATGCCAAAGAGCCTTATATGAAAAAGAACAATCTATCTGTTTGTCTTGCCTAAATGAGCTTCCCCTTACTCGGCTCTCCTATTCTGAGGTTAATGAAGCAGACAAAATCTTCTGGGGCTTGGTAGATATAGAAAAGGTCATGTCTTTTATTTATTATGAAAAAGGATCAAACTTCAATCATCTCTTACATAATTTAAAGTATAAAGGATATTATCAATTAGGTACTACTTTGGGCCAACTTATGGCACAAGGTATCGATCCCTGTTTTTTCAAGACTATTGATTTTATTATACCCGTACCTATCCATCCTAAAAAGGAAAAGCAAAGAGGCTATAATCAGGCACTATGGCTAAGTAAAGGAATACAAAGAGTTTATTCTATTCCGATAGACTGTGATACCCTGCAAAAAGGAGTATTTACCGAATCGCAAACTCGAAAGGGTGTTTATGAAAGAAGAACGAATACAGAAGATGTTTTTCAGTTCAATCCAAATAAAAGAATGGAAGGAAAGCATATTCTACTCGTAGATGACGTACTAACAACAGGTGCTACACTCACAGCTTGTTGCAGTTTATTGAAGTCGGAAATGAATGTAAAAGTATCTATTCTCACCTTTGCTCTTACAAGAGAGTAAATACTTTAGAATCTTTACTTTATTCAAACCAGTTAGTTCACAACCCTTACGGATATGCATAAAAATTCAATCAGAAAAATACATTTCTTGATTTAAGACATAAAAATGACTTGTCTAGGTCAAGATGATGCTTTAACTAAGTCAAAACATCATCATGTCGGTGTCATGTTAGTATCTTGTCAGGGTCATAATATTTGAACAAATTCATCCTTTATTCTATTGAATTTTTATACAACTTCTATTTTAATAAATATCCGCATAAAAAAAGCCCGTCTAAAACTAGACAGGCTTTCCAAATTCTAATAGTTAGTGAATTATTTCACTTCCCAAATATCTTGTGACATCATCACATCAGTAATACTTCTTGATTTCTTAATGCGCTTTACGTCCTCAATCTGATCATGGATACACTTATCATAATAAGGAGCTTTAACATCTCTAATTACTCCTAATGCAATAGGAAGGTCAGTACCATCCATTAAAGCTAGTTTCATATGAAGAGTATTATCCTCACATTGAGCATCGTGAACAAGGATATCTTTTTCTGTAATACCATTTTCACCGATACGGACAGATTTAACACCAAAACCATCTTGTACAAGACCAAATTCTCCTTCAGGTCCATAAATCATTGGTTTTCCATGCTCTAGATAAATAGCATTGTTAGCCCTGCCTTCTCTTGTAGCAACTAGTGCCTGTGAACCTTTATTAAATATTACACAGTTTTGTAGAACTTCTACTACAGCCGCACCATGGTGTTGAGCCGATTTAACAAGAACATCAACAGAAGGAGCACTATCTACATCTACACAACGAGCAAAGAAACGTCCGCGAGCTCCAAATACAAGTTCTGCTGGTCTAAATGGATCTTCTACTGTACCATAAGGTGATGAAACAGAAACAAAACCACGAGGAGATGTCGGAGAATATTGACCTTTAGTTAAACCATAAATACGGTTATTCAAGAGTACAATATTAATATCTACATTTCTACGAATAGCATGAATAAAGTGGTTACCACCAATTGCTAAAGCATCACCATCTCCAGATATTTGCCATACGGTAAGATGTGGATTAGCCACTTTCACTCCTGTAGCAATTGCTGCTGCACGACCATGGATAGTATGCATAGCATAAGTACCCATATAATAAGGTAAACGAGAAGAACATCCGATTCCTGATATAACAGCTGTCTCATAAGGTGGAACACCTAGTTCTGCCATTGCTTTTTGTAAAGAGTTTATTAGGGCATAGTCTCCACAACCAGGACACCAGCGTAATGTTTGATCACTCTTATAATCTTTTGGTGCATATTTTAGTTCGCTCATTATTTTTCCTCCATAATTTTAGTAATGTTTTCAACAAGATCTTCTACACTGAAAGGCTGACCTTCTACACGGTTATACCTATGAATATTTAATCCTGGTATCTTACCTCCTAAAATCAAAGCAAACTGTCCCATATTCTGTTCTGCAACGACTATCTTTTTATAGCGCTTCATTACTTCAACAGTATTCTTTGGCATAGGATTAACAAACTGGAAATGTGTAAAGGCTACTTTTTTACCAGACTCTCTAAGTGTCTTCATCGCTGCATATAAGTGACCATAGGTACTACCCCAGCCCACAATTAGAGTATCAGCATCTTCATCGCCCATTACTTCAAGATCAGGAATACAATTAGAGATATAATCTAATTTAGCCTGACGAGTATTCACCATTTTTTGGTGATTTTTTGCTTCTGTATTAATCGCTCCAGTTTCATAATCTTTTTCAAGACCCCCTACACGGTGTGTAAAACCTTCTGTTCCAGGAATAGCCCAATAGCGAACTTTCGTTGTTTCATCTCTATTATAGGGCTTCCAATTCCCCTTCATCTCTGGCTTCACATAGTGAGGTTTAATTTCAGGATACTTAGATAAATCTGGTATTTTCCATGCAGCAGCACCATTTGCAGCATAAGCATCAGAAAGTAAAATAACAGGTGTCATATGCTCCAACGCTATCTTGGCAGCCCAAAATGCAGCATCAAAACAATTTGCAGGAGAAGTTGCAGAAATCACAACCATTGGACTCTCCCCATTTCTACCATACATAGCTTGTAGCAAGTCGGTTTGTTCAGATTTTGTAGGCATACCTGTTGATGGACCACCACGTTGCACATCAATAATTACAAGAGGTAATTCTGTAATAACGGCAAGGTTTATTGCCTCACTCTTTAAGCATATACCAGGACCAGAAGTGGAAGTTGCGGCTAAGCAGCCTGCAAAAGCAGCACCTACAGCACTAGCACATCCAGCAATCTCATCTTCACACTGAACGGTAATTACACCAAGTTCTTTTAGTTTTGATAAGTTGTGAAGAATATCTGTCGCAGGAGTAATAGGATAAGAACCTAAGAATAGTTGTAAACCAGCTTTTTCTGCTGCAGCAACAAGTCCATAAGATGTGGCTTGGTTTCCACTAATATCCATATAGAATCCTTTTTCTTTTTTACCTTTAGATTCAATACGGTAAGTAGATACTGAAGCATGAATATTATGACCATAGTTATAACCATCATGCAGCACCTTTATATTTGCCTTAGCAATTTCGGGTTTCTTTTTACCAAACTTTTCATTAATCATTTGTTCTGCATGCTCCAGTGGTCTATTGAATAACCAGCAAGTCAAACCTAAAGCAAGCATATTCTTACTTCTCAACATAGCCTTATTGTCCATACCAAAATCTTTTAAAGACTCTTGACACATGGAGGAAATAGGGGCTTGAACAACTTGATTTTTAATCCCAAGCTCTTCAAAGGGATTAGAGGTTTTATATAAGGCTTTTTCTAAATCTTTATCAGTAAAAGAGTCTGCATCAACAATAATAACTGAACGAGGAGTTAGTGATTTTATATTTTTTTTGAGTGCCGCAGGGTTCATGGCCACCAACACATCACATTTATCTCCAGAAGTATATACTTTATCAGCCCCCACATGTACTTGAAATCCAGAAACACCACCTAAAGTACCTTGTGGTGCACGAATTTCTGCCGGATAATCAGGAAAAGTTGCAATATCATTTCCTAAAACGGCTGAAACATTAGAAAAGATTGTTCCTGCCAATTGCATACCGTCTCCAGAGTCACCTGCAAAACGGACAACAACTTTATCGACATCTTTAATCATCATTTCATCTGCCATAATTGTATAGTTTAAAGTTAAAAGTTTAAATTAAAGCCAGCAACATACAAGAATAAGACATTCTCATACATTAAGGCTATTAACAAATATCGCAAACCTATTGCATTAAACAAAGTCTTTTCATCATTAAAGAAAAAAAGAAATAATCGTTTACTAACAAGGTAGTTACAGTAATTTTCTGATATGTTTACAATAAAATAAAGGGTACAAAAAAAGACATGCATTTGCACGTCTTTATATAAGGATAAGTAGTCTTGCCGGGAATCGAACCCGGATCTAAAGTTTAGGAAACTTCTATTCTATCCGTTGAACTACAAGACTCTCTTTAGAGCGAATACAAAGATAAAGGTTTCTTTACGATTATAATAATATATTTATTCAAAATCGTAATAGTTGACACCTAATTCAGAGTTATAGTAACGCATCATATCTGCATCAAAGTCTTCCACCAAGAATTCTCCAGTACCACTAATCGTAGCAGAAAGTAAATGTCCCGCTATAGCACTATAATCAGAACGCCCAAGTGTTATGTGAATATGCAGATATATATCCTTATTATACGTAGAGATATTACCCATTAGATTAGCAATCTCCATTTGTTCCTGAAATTGTTGACTAGAGTATTGTTTTGTCTTTGCATTAAAGAATCGTAATCTTATCTCGTCTATAGAACCTATACCCGCGATAATGCCTGATCTGATATTCATCTCCTTACAAAAGTGCTGGAGTGCTTTGACTATTTCAGTACCATTTTTTAAGCTCACAATAAATCTATTGCCGATTTTTTTATACGAATACATATTATAATGAATTAAGGTTTAAATACTAATACATAAGCTATAAAGAACATTTCTCTTTATACTTTAAATACAATATAGCTGAAAATCTATAAAATTAGAAAAATGATTCAAATATTTTGATATAAAAGTCTAATTTACAATAAGAAAGAATTATAAAATTTCATATCCTAATTTTAGAATAGAACAAACAAATATTTTGATGCTGCTCTTAAAACAACTAATTCCATAAAAAATATACATTTCACAATTGACAGCTCCTTACACAAAACAAGATCAAAGATCCTTACAAATTTCATTTTATATCAAGAGTGTAAAATTTACTTTATAGAATCTATTTTTTTATACCCCAAAACTACCAAGTTCAAACCTATAGATTCTTCAATATAACTCATCCTTAAAATCTAGCTAATAATTTCCTATTTTAAGCCAAATAAAAAAAGGCTGTATAGAATTCTATACAGCCTTTGTATTTAAATAAGTATTTATGTCTTATTTAATGATGCTCATAAAATCTGAATTAGTGAAGTATTTCGCAAATTCTAAGTCTGCAGCAGCTTTCTTAGCTAAAGCAGAGTCTTTTTGTACAGCTTTCTTCAAGTTATCAACAACCATTGTATTGTTGTTTGTTCTAGCACCTAGAACAGCTTTTAGATAATCTGTGTAAGCATCAGGATTTTTCACTCCATCAAGAGTGTTTTTAGCTTTATTGTAATCCTTAGCAAGAATTTGAGCAAGAGCAGCACTATTTGTTTTCGTATCAGCAAAAGAGCTTACTGCTTTGTCATATTCACCTTGAGCTACATATAAGTTACCCATAGCTTCACTTAAAACTTTAGAACCAGCACCTTTACCTAAGTAAGTTTCTGCTGTTGCTTTATCACCTTTTGCAAGAGAGATAAGACCTAAGTTAGTATTCACTTCGGGAGTAGCTTCAATTGAATAAGCTTTCTTGAAGAATGATTCAGCCTTAGCTAAATTACCTGCTTGGTAAGCAAGTTTACCTAGGTTGTTATAAGCACGGTAATCATTTGGGAATAATTCTGTAGCTTTAGTATAAATAGCTTCTTGTTCTGCAGCATTATCTGTTAGAGTAGCAGCATAAAGAAGTTCTTCAAGGTTTAATTCTTTAGCATTAGTGCTAGCTAATTTAGAAATTTCCTCATCGGATTTTCCAATGATTTCATAATTAAGAATCAAACGAGAACGTCTTAATTGAGGTAAAATGTCTTCTGCTAGAGTTGAGTAAACTGAAGAAATGTTTTTGATTTCTTGTTCTCTTTGTTCTGGATCAGAATACATAGAAAGAACACGTAAGATAAGATCTTTATCTTGAATGTTTGAGTTTGCTACTAATTCTTGGAAACCTTCCCAGTCTTGAGCTGTATATTTAGCATCTACAGGCAAGTCTAGTTTTGCACCTTTAAATTCTTTATTTACAAGATTAGCTGTGTTTTTTTCACGGTTTTTAGCAAGACCTGTATTCAAATCAAGACCACCATCAGGAGAAGCATAAGCAGAAACTTCAACACTATGAACACGTTTGTTTACAGCATCGCTAATATTTTTAACTTCATCTCTAAAGTCTTTAGCTTTTTTTGCTTCGCTAGAACGAATGTTAGCTTGTTGAATAAGGAACATGATATTTTCCTTATGAGCTTCTTTAATGATACGTTGGAAAGCATCTTCTCCTAGTGCAGGGTTAGCCGAACCAAGAGTATTGTTAATTAACTCAGAAGTAGAAATAACACCATCAGCAATTTTCACAGCAGGAATAGTGTACGTCTTAGCTCCTTTACGAGCTTTAAATTCCAAGAATAATTCTGACTGAGCCATTTCTGGTACGTAATCAAAAGAAGTTTTCATAGTGTAATTACCACCCATTTTATAAGCAATAGTTTGGTTATTACCTTCTACTTTTTCTCCTTGGAATGTAGCTGTTTTACCCTTAGCTTCTCCACCTTTCCATTTTAAAACTGGAGTTACTTCAACAATCGTTTTCTTGTTAAAGTATTTTTCAGGGAATTTACCATTAATAGTAACAGGAACTTTACCTCCTACAGCTTCAAGGACTGCAGGATTTGTAGTAAAATAATCAGATGTTAAACCACCCATTTTACTACCGCAAGAAGAAAGCGCTACAATAAGTGCGATTATTGCAGGCAAATACAACTTTTTAGTCATCATTGGCATAAATTTAATGTTTATAATTTATTCGCAAATATATCAAATAGTCTTCTGATGTACAAAGACATTATACTAACAAATCTTTACAAAATGCGCTATTTGATAACAAATTCAATTTCTCTTCAAAAATAACAATTAAAAAGGATAATTCTATTTATTTTAAACTATTTATTTCTAGGATGATACTCCAAAATCTCTTGTCTAATGAGACTTTTATCTAAGTGAGTATAAATTTCTGTTGTTGTTATTGATTCATGCCCCAACATACTCTGAATTGCTCGCAAATTGGCACCTCCTTCTAATAAATGAGTAGCAAATGAGTGTCGAAAAGTGTGTGGGCTTACATTTTTTGATATTTCAGCTTCCTCAGAATATTTCTTTACAATATTAAAAATCATAACTCTTGACAATCCAGTACCTCTACGATTTAAAAAAAGAGTATCCTCTGACCCCTTCTTTATGATAGACATGCCTCTATCCATTAAATAGTATTTGATTTCTTGAATTGCTCTATTGGATATAGGTACTAATCGCTGTTTGCTACCTTTTCCATCAACAATAACATAACCATCATCAAAGTAAAGTTTTGAAATCTTTAAGTTAGTCAACTCAGACACTCGAAGCCCACAGCTATATAACGTTTCTAATATCGCTCTATTTCGTTGTCCTTCAGCAGTACTAACATCTACTACATTAATAATAGCATCTATTTCGGCTAAAGTTAAAACTTCAGGAACTTTAAACCCAATCTTAGGACTATCCAATAAATCAGCAGGATTATCCTCTATATACTCTTCTAACAAAAGGAAGTGATAAAAAGATTTTATTCCAGAGATAATCCTAGCCTGTGAACGAGGATGAATTCCAATATCATGAAGATTAGCAATAAAATTCTGTAAATTAGATAGAGTTATAGTGAACAATGAAAGCTTTTCATCGTTAGCATATTTAACTAATTTATCTAAATCTGACAGATATGCATCAAGAGTGTTTGGAGATAAAGATTTTTCAAGTTTTAAATATTGCCTATAATTATTTATAACTCGTAAAAGCTGTTTGTTATTCAGTGAAAAATCTTCCATTACAGTAAAAATTTTAATATCTTTGCAAGATAGTATCAAGTCTAAGAACAAAGATATTAAAATAGATAATCGAACAACATGAAAGTACTCATAATTAATGGTCCCAACATTAATTTGGTAGGTAAAAGAGAGCCTTCAATTTACGGAGCTCAATCATTCGAAGAATACTTTCTTCAAATGAAACTAAAATACCCTACCATAGACCTATCATACTTTCAATCTAATATCGAAGGTGAACTAATTAATCAAATCCATGAAGTTGGTTTTTCATATGATGGTATTATCCTTAATGCTGGTGCATATACGCACACTTCTATAGCTTTATTGGATGCAATAAGAGCAATAAAAAGCCCCGTCATTGAAGTTCACATTTCAAACACACAAGCTAGAGAAGAGTACAGACATCACTCGATGATTGCAGCAGGGTGTCTCGGGGTTATTTGTGGCTTTGGATTAAATTCATACCAACTAGCTCTAGAAGCGTTGATTAATAGATAAGAAAGCTGATATAATTAAATATAGAATATATTATGATGTTAAAACAGACCAAAATCGTAGCGTCAATTTCTGATAGACGTTGTGATGTGGATTTTTTGCAAAAACTATTTGATGCAGGAATGAATGTGGTACGTATCAATACCGCACATGCTACTCAAGAAGGATTTGAAATCCTAATCAACAATGTAAGAACTGTATCAAACCGTATAGGAATTCTTATGGACACCAAAGGTCCTGAAGTAAGAACTACCGCTTGCGATGAACCAATAGATTATAAAATTGGAGAAAGAGTATTCGTTATAGGTGATCCAAATAAAATAACCACGAGAGGTTGTGTCTCTGTATCTTATCCTGATTTTGTGAAGGATTTACATATTGGAGAAGATATTCTTATTGATGATGGAGAACTTAATCTTCGTGTAGTTGATAAAGAAGAAGACCACTTAGTTTGTGAAGTAATGAATGAAGCAACTCTTGCTAGTAGAAAGAGTGTAAACGTTCCTGGAGTACGTATCAATCTCCCTTCTTTAACTGAAAAAGACAAAAACAACATCTTATACGCAATAAATAAAGATATCGATTTTATTGCACACTCTTTTGTTAGAAACAAACAAGACATTTTAGATATTAAAGAAATCCTTGACTCTCATAATAGTGATATTAAAATCATTGCTAAAATTGAAAACCAAGAAGGCGTTGACAATATTGATGAAATCGTCGACATTGCTGATGGTATTATGATTGCTCGTGGAGACCTTGGTATTGAAGTTCCTCAAGAACGTATACCTGGTATTCAAAGACGTATTATCAAAAAATGTATTTTAGCTAAAAAACCAGTGATTGTAGCAACTCAAATGTTACACACTATGATTAGTAACCCACGTCCTACACGTGCTGAGGTAACAGATATTGCTAATGCTATTTATTATCGTACTGACGCACTAATGCTTAGTGGTGAAACTGCTTATGGAAAATATCCAGTAGAAGCTGTCCGCACTATGGCAACTATTGCTGCACAAGCAGAAGTGGATAAATTGGATGAAAATGATATTAAAATTCCTTTAGAAAACCCTGATGTTACAGCATTCCTAGCTAAACAAGCTGTAAAATCGACTGCACTAATGAATATTGGCGCTATTATAACAGACAGTTATAGTGGACGTACTGCAAGAAACATAGCTGCATTTCGTGGTAAATGTCCTGTTTTAGCAATTTGCTATAAAGAAAAGACAATGCGTCACCTTGCCCTTTCTTATGGTGTAGAAGCAATCTATCTTACTGAAAGAGCTAATGGACAAGAATACTATTTTGCTGCTCTTAGAAAACTTGTAAAAGAAGGTAGACTAACTGAAGATGAGATGGTATGCTACTTAAGTAGTGGTAGAAGAAATATGCGTACTTCTTTCTTGGAAATTAATACTGTAGAAGATGTATTAAAATACGCTGACGAATATGTTCTTCCAAATAGAAACAGATACTTATAATTCATAGATAATGAAAGAAACTGAGGCTCTAGATCAGTATATCTCTGATCACAGCGATCCCGAAAGCGATTACTTAAAAGCACTTTATCGTGCTACACATGTAAAGCTACTTCGCCCGCGAATGGCCTCTGGACACATACAAGGACGAATTTTAAAAATGCTTACTAGCATGATTCGTCCTCGTAATATTTTAGAGATTGGTACTTATAGTGGGTACTCTGCTCTTTGTTTAGCTGAAGGTTTGGAATCTGATGGGATGTTGTATACATTTGAAATAAACGATGAGCAAGAAGACTTTACACGCCCATGGTTAGAGAACTCTCCTTATGCAAATAAGATAACATTTATTATTGGAGATGCTTTGGATATCGTTCCAAACTTAGGTGTTACTTTCGATATGGCTTTTATTGACGGTGATAAACGTCGATATATATCCTATTATGAAACAACTTTAGCTCATCTTTCAAAAGGGGGCTATATACTTGCAGATAATACCCTTTGGGATGAGCATGTATTAGAAACACCCAAGAACAATGATTGGCAAACTATTGGCATCAAAGCTTTCAATAGCTATATCGCAAATGATAAACGTGTAGAAAAGGTTATTCTTCCTCTTAGAGATGGATTAACAATAATCAGAAAGTTATAAATTTTATGGAAACAACTAGACAACAAAAAATATCTCGTTTAATACAAAAAGAATTAAGCGAAATATTCCTTCAACAAACTAAAGCTACTAATGGAATTCTTATCTCTGTAAGTGAAGTAAGAGTGACATCTGACTTAAGTATTGCTAGAGCATATTTAAGCATATTCCCTAACGACAAGAAACAAGAACTTATTGAGAATATTAATGCGAATGCAAAAGCAATAAGATATGATTTAGGAACTAGAGTTCGTCACCAACTTCGTATCATACCCGAATTAATTTTCCACATTGACGATTCATTAGATTACGCTGAAAGAATTGACGAATTATTAAAGTGAAACTGGCATTAAATATTGCTTGGCGTTATCTCTTTTCTAAAAAAAAGCATAATGCCATAAATATAATTTCCGCTATATCTGTTTGCGGAATTGCACTAGCTACTCTAACTCTTGTCTGTACACTCTCTGTGTTCAATGGATTTCAAGAATCAGTAGCTAGTTTTTTTACCTCGTTTGATCCACAACTCAAAATTGTAGCTTCTTCGGGAAAGCTTTTTACGCCTCAAAACGACCTCATATCCTCTATACAGTCTATCCCAGAGGTGGATATAATAACTTCTACTTTGGAAGAAAACGCAATGGTCAAATACAAAGAAAATCAGAGTATGATTACCTTAAAGGGAGTTGATGACCACTTTGAACAAGTTACTTCAATACATACTTTACTCTATGGAAAAGGAGAGTATAAACTTCACGACAATATAGCTCAATATGGTATTGTTGGTGGCGAACTAGCATCTCAATTAGGGACAGGTATTCATCCCGTTTACCCTCTTGAAGTATATGCTCCGAAGCAAGGAACAAAAGTTAATATGGCCAATCCTGCGACTTCTTTCAACAAGGACTATTTATATTCACCTGGTGTCTTATTTTCTGTTGGACAACAAAAATATGATGGAAGCTATATCATCTGTTCTTTACAGTTTGCACAACAAATTTTTAATTACGACAATCAGATTACTTCAATAGAAGTAAAATTAAAAGAAAATGTTAATCTAGAGAAAACGCAAGTAAAACTTCAAAACCTATTAGGTAAAGACTTTAAAGTTCTAGATAGATATCAACAACAAACTGATGTATTCAACATCATGAAAGTGGAGAAATTGATTTCATTCTTCTTTTTAATTTTTATACTTCTTATTGCTTGCTTCAATATTATTAGCTCATTATCGATGCTCATTTTAGAGAAAAAAGAAGATATGCAAATTCTTATGAATTTAGGAGCAGACAAAAACTTTGTTGCTAAAGTATTCTTATATGAGGGACGCTTGATAACTTTACTAGGTACAACTATAGGAATGATATTAGGTATTGGATTAACTTTATTACAAGAGCATTTTGGTATTATCTCACTAAGCGGAGGATATCAATTCATAACAACAGCTTACCCAGTCAGCTTACATCTATCTGATTTAATTGTGATACTAATAACTGTATTAGTAGTAGGATTTATATCTGTCTGGTATCCTATCCGCTATTTGAGTAAGAAAATACTAGTTTAAAGAACTTTTTAATATTTCATTATACTTATTACTCTCTAAAATTTCTAGAGCTTTTAGAAGAATAGGATCTGATTGATTAAATACTCGGAAAAAAACTTCGGTACTCCATATGTCTCTAGCTATTAAAGCCTTTAAATAAGTATTTAAAAAAGATTTACTTTGATCTACTTCAGATTGCTCAAAAGAAAACTTATTTTCTATAGCTAATTCCTGCACTCGTCTAAACAATGATTCAGGAGTCTTAAACTGTTGAATAAATTCATCCTCTGAGTATTTATCTCTGATAAGACTCCCTTCTTGTTCAACAAATTCTAAACTTACTTGTATTAAAAGGCCTTTAGACAAAGCGTATTTAAAGAAAGATGAAACATGAGTTGTATCTACAGGTACAAACACATCTGGCATTACACCTCCACCCCCATATACGGTTCTTGACAAGGTTAATGTTTTATATTTCAACGAATCTACGAGTTGAATACTATCCTTAGAAATATGTTCGCCACGTTCTAATCGATGTAATATATCTTCACCATAGTTTTTTCTGTTACTCTCACCTTTATCATAAGGTTTTTGAATAGATCTTCCACTAGGGGTATAATATCGAGCTATTGTTAGGCGAATCATAGATCCATCAAATAGATCAATAGGTCTCTGTACAAGCCCTTTCCCAAATGATCTTCTACCTACAATAATACCTCTATCCCAATCTTGAATGGCTCCAGCAAGTATTTCACTAGCTGATGCAGAAAACTCATCAACTAGAACGATCAATTTACCCTCTTGAAACAACCCATTTCCTTTGGCATAGAAGCTTCCAATATCAACTTTATTTCCTTTGGCATAAACAATTCGCTGCTTTCCTTGTAAAAAATGGTTTGCAATGTCTATTGCAGCATCTAAGAACCCACCACTATTCCCTCTTAAGTCTAAAACTAGATTTTCAATCTTTTGATTTTTTAGATGTCTTAGAGCAGTCTCAAATTCTTTAGCTGAATTTTTTCCAAATTGATTTAAACGAATGTAACCCGTTTGAGCAGTAAGAAGATAAGAGGCATCAATTGTTTCTACAGGAATTTTATCTCTCTCAACCGTAAAATACAAAGTATCTTCAACACCTCTGCGAACTATCTCCAAGAGAACTTTACTTTTTCGAGGGCCTCTCAATAATTTAATTATTCGGGAAGTATTCATACCTACCCCAGCTATAGATTCCTTATCAACAGAAATAATTTTATCTCCTGCTTGTATTCCTACTTTTTCAGATGGTCCCTTAACAACAGGCTGAATTACATATAAAGTATCTTGCATCATTTGAAACTGAATACCGATACCGAAAAACTCTCCTTGCATAGATTCATTAAAAAGTTTCACCTCTTCTGCATTGGAGTAAGTAGAATGAGGATCGAGTTCATTGAGCATTCCCTGTATAGCAGCCTCAACAATTTTACCTTCATCAACAGAGTCTACATAGAGTTTTGTTATCAAGAACTCAGCCATCTGCAATTTTCTTGAAATTGGAATCTCCTTTTTCTGTGAAAATACAGGATAAGAAATCAAAGCTATCACTAATAAGAGAGAGAACCTATGCATACCTACAGCTCCATTCCTTTTGGGATAAATTGACTAATATCTTTATTATAAGAAAGCAACTCACGTACTAATGTCGAACTCACGCAACTCAATTCTGGTTCAGTAAAGAGAAGTATTGTTTCTATTCCAGCTAATTTTCTATTGATATCAGCAATAGACTCTTCATACTCAAAGTCTTTGACAGTGCGAATTCCTCTTATCACAAATTTAGCTCCCACCTCTTGAGCAAAATCTACTGTTAGATTACTATAAGCCATGACCTTAATACGAGGCTCATCCTTATAAAAATCTTGTATCACCTGAACTCGTCTATCAATAGGGAAATGAGTGTTTTTAGATTCATTAATTCCAATCCCTATTATCACTTCATCCATAAACGTTAATGCTCTTTGAACAACAGAATAGTGTCCCGTTGTGAAAGGATCGAAAGTACCAGGGAATATAGCTCTTTTCATAAATATTACTTTTTAGGCTAAATCTTCTTCTACAACTAAATTATCAATAATAAACTCTTGTCTCTCCATTGTGTTTTTACCCATGTAGAATTCAAGTAATTCATTAACAGTATCAGTCTTACGCCATTTCACTTGTTCTAGTCTCATATCTTTCCCTATAAAATGCTTAAACTCACTAGGTGAAATTTCTCCTAATCCTTTAAATCGAGTAATTTCAGGATTTGGACCAAGTTCATTAATGGCAGAAACACGTTCTTCTTCAGTATAACAATATCTTGTTTCTTTCTTATTTCTAACTCTAAATAATGGGGTTTGAAGGATATACACATGACCTTTCTTAATCAAATCAGGGAAGAATTGAAGGAAAAACGTGATTAAAAGCAATCTAATATGCATACCATCCACATCGGCATCAGTCGCTACGATTACTTTATTATAACGCAATCCGTCAATACCATCTTCGATGTTTAATGCTGCTTGTAATAAATTAAACTCTTCATTCTCGTATACCACTTTCTTAGTCAACCCAAAGGAGTTGAGCGGTTTTCCTCGCAAACTAAATACCGCTTGGGTATTCACATCTCTACTTTTGGTTATTGAACCACTTGCAGAATCCCCCTCTGTTATAAAGATACATGAATCTTCTTTATCTTCTCCCTTTACATCATTTAAGTGAATGCGACAATCTCTCAGTTTTTTATTATGTAAGCTTACTTTTTTAGCTCTTTCACGAGCTATTTTAGTAACTCCTGCAATAGCTTTTCTCTCTTTTTCAGATTCTTGAATCTTCTTTAATAGGACTTCTGCTACCTTAGCGTTTCTATGTAAATAATTATCTACTTCTGTTTTAATAAAGTCACCCACAAATTTATTAACTGTAGGACCTTTAGGTCCCATATGAGTTGAGCCCAGTTTTATTTTTGTTTGGCTTTCAAATAAAGGTTCTTCCACATTAATCGCGACAGCTGCTACTAATCCATTTCGAATATCTGAAAAATCATGGTTTTTGTTGTAAAAATCACGAATAGCACGAGCTATATGCTCTTTAAAAGCACTTTGATGCGTACCACCTTGAGTTGTATGCTGACCATTAACAAAAGAATAATATTCTTCTCCATATTGACTAGCATGAGTGAATGCTACCTCTATATCATCTCCTTTCAGATGAATAATTGGGTATAACCCTTCAGAAGTCATATTATCAGACAGTAAGTCTTCAAGACCATTTTTAGACTCTATACGAGTTTTATTATAGCTTATAACCAGACCTGTATTTAGGTAGGTATAATTACGAAGCATAGTTTCAATATATTCGCTTCTAAAACTATAACCCTTGAAGAGAGATTCATCTGGTTCAAAGGCAATGTAAGTACCAGTCTTTTCACCAGAAGACAATGTTTCATCTAATTCAAGATTACCTTGAGAGAATACAGCACGACGCATTTTCCCCTCTCTGTAACTTCTCACTTCAAATCTCTTACTTAAAGCATTAACAGCTTTAATACCTACTCCATTTAAACCAACACTCTTTTTAAAGGCTTTACTATCATATTTACCTCCTGTATTTAATACGCTTACAGCTTCAATCAGTTTACCCTGAGGAATACCACGACCAAAGTCACGCACTGAAGCAGTCAAATTATCTTCAACAACAACATCAATACGTTTCCCTGCATTCATCTTAAACTCATCAATACTGTTGTCTAGAACCTCTTTCAATAAAACATATA
This sequence comes from Bacteroides coprosuis DSM 18011, assembly GCA_000212915.1. Taxonomy (NCBI): domain Bacteria; kingdom Pseudomonadati; phylum Bacteroidota; class Bacteroidia; order Bacteroidales; family Bacteroidaceae; genus Bacteroides; species Bacteroides coprosuis. Next base: position 479,263 of record CM001167.1, on the reverse strand, counting down.
TACCATCCTCAGCAAAAGATCCATCACCAAGCTTACCAATGTACATTCCTGGACGCACGCGTATATGCTCCATATCACTTAAGTGACGGATATGATCATCTGTATAAGCTACACTAGTAGTTTTATTTTCTAAGTTCTCACTCATAATCGGTTTAGTCTAATTTTTTAGTAAAAGCACGTCTGCGCTTATGTTGTTCTGTATTAAAATAGGTCCACTGAGCTTGGACTTTATCATTTAATTCTAGCTCAGGGTTTGACTCAGCATACTGAAAGCCTAGTTTTTTGTAAATTGGGATTAAGTCAGCAAAAAGCAATGCATTTACTCCTTTATTTTGATATTCAGGCTTTACAGCAACTAAAAGCAAATCTAACATTTTTGCTCTTTTCTTAAAAAATAATGCTTTTAATAAATAAAACCAGCCAAAAGGGAATAATTTACCTTTAGCTTTTTGGAGAGCTTCTGATAAAGAGGGCATAGACAACCCAACTGCAACTAATCGATCTGAACTATCGGTAATCAGTGTTACCATACGTAAGTCAACAATTGGAAGATACATTTTTACATATTGATCAATTTGTTGTTGACTTAAAGGAGCAAAGCCATAAAGAGGTTGATAAGCTTCATTCATCAATTCAAAAATCGCTTGTCCATAGTCCTCTGCTATTTTTTTACCTGATGTGTATTTCTTTATTTTAAGATCATACTTTTTCTGAATGATTTCAGATATTCGTTTATGCTTTTCAGGTATAGCATCAGGAATATAAATTTTAAATTCTACCCAATCTACATCTTTCTCAAAACCTAACTCTTTCAGATGTACTGGATAGTAAGGATAATTGTATATAGTTGCCATAGTACTAAGTTGGTCGAATCCATCAACCAACATTCCTTCTGCATCAAAATCAGTAAAGCCTAGAGGACCTTGAATTTTTTTCATCCCTCTTTCTTTACCCCACTTCTCTACTGTTTCTAATAAAGCTTTAGATATTTGAATATCATCATAAAAATCAATCCACCCAAAGCGAACAGTCTTTTCATTCCATATTTTATTTGCTTTTTGATTTATAAGTGCTGCCACTCTTCCTACTAACTTACCCTCTTTGTAAGCTAGAAAGAAATCGGCATCACAATAAGCAAAAGCTGCATTTTTATTTTTATCAAATGTACCCAGCATATCATCGTATAAATCGGGCACAGAGTATGGATTATCTTTATATAATTCGTAATTAAAACGGATAAACTTCTTAAGTTCCTTTTTAGAAGATACTTTTTTTATTTCTATCGACATATTTCCTTAAAATATTGGGGCAAAGATACTCGAATTTCTAGATAATTCACATATAGCCATTTAAAAAGGCTTAAAACAGTAGGCCTTTACGCATTATAAATTAAGAACCCTAAATACCCTAAATACAGAAGAATAAAGACTGCTCCTTCTGCTCTCTTGATGATTCTATTACCAAAGAATAATGCTACTATAAATAGAAGAATAGAGGCTCCTGTCATTGTCCAAAGATCTATAGCGGTTATTCCTTTTATATGTAAAGGTGTGATAGTAGAACTACAACCTAAAACAAAAAAGATATTAAAGATATTACTACCTACTACATTCCCTATTGCTATTTCTGGGTTCTTTTTAAGTGAAGCTACTACAGAGGTCGCTAATTCGGGTAATGATGTTCCTCCTGCTACTAATGTAAGACCAATAACAGACTCTGATACTCCTAAGGAGCGAGCAATATCACTAGCTCCCTCTACAAATATTTTACCTCCAAAGATCAAAGCAGCAAAACCCAACACAATAAACAAAGTCGATTTCAGACCACTCATAGTATGAATTTCTTCCGCCTGAGACTCCATAGCTATACTACCTGACTTCTTCGCTACATAAAAAGTATAACTCAAGAATATAACAAAAAAAGCAAGTAATATCAAGCCATCTGAACGAGATAATATATTCTGAGCACTTCCATCTAAGAAAACATCACTAGCCAATATGACTAACACTATTGAGGCTAATATAGTAAGGGGTATTTCTACTTTAAGAGTTCCCTCAGTAATCCCAATGGGTGTAACCAAGGCTGTACAACCTACAATCAATAATACATTAAAAATATTACTACCTACTACGTTCCCTACCGCCATATCAGCACTTCCTTGGATAGCTGAAGACACACTTACAGCCAATTCAGGGGCAGATGTACCAAAGGCAACAATAGTTAATCCTATTACAATAGGTGGTATAGCAAATTTTTTAGCAATTGAAGATGCACCATCTGTTAACCAATTTGCACCAAAAAGAACGAGTAATAAACCTCCTATTAAAAAAACAATATCCAACATACTTTTCTGTATTCTAGTTTGTTAATTTTGAACAGACCAATAAGACTTTTTCTTCATTCATTAAAGTAGTTGCAAAGATATACTTCTCACCACCTTCGGCTATTTTAAGTTTTTTTCTCAAACTATCTACTGAAGAGGGGAAATTACGAATGGTTAAGTTTGCTTTCTTTGTAATGGTTTTCAGTTTCTTCAACGAAGTTTTATTAAAATTCAAGACTTCATTTATTTCAAACTTACGCCCAGGAAAATCACTTAAATATCTATCCGAGGTATAAAGATGGCTATTAGGGTGAAGTTTGTCAACATTAAATCTTTTAGCTATTGACTTGTATGCACCCCCTTTTAATACAGCTGCATTAGGTTCAAAAAGATATTTTTTTACTTCAGTTGCATATCCAACATCTATTCTTTCCTCATCATTCAATGAAAAAGAGAACTCTTCTAACTGATCATTTTTCCCTAAATTAACACAACAAATTTGAGGATTTTTAGTTTCTTCTTTCGTATAATCTACTAAAACCAGTAATTCTTTACATTCATTACTTAATGCTACAATATAAACATGAGATACATAATCCAGTTCACGTAATGCTTGAGTTAAATCAAGCATAGGTGAAAGTTTTATTAGTACTTGTTTTGCTTTAGCCTGAAAAATACTTTGTAGTTCTATCACATTAGGAACACAATCGCCGATTGATACCAGTTTCCCTCCTGTATTATCTCTTCTTGCTGGATCTATAAATACTGTATCTACTAGTTCTAAATCCTTTAAAACAGACTCAGCCTCTGAGTTTATTGTTTGTATATGATTGAGACCCATTTGCTTAAAATTATGAGATACTATTTGATATAAATCAGGGTTCCTCTCGACATACACGACTGAATCAAATTTTTGTGCTAAATAAGATGTATCTACTCCAAATCCACCTGTTAAATCAATTAACGAATCTCCTTGGACTAGTGAGGCCTTATACTTTGCTGTTTCAGCCGAAGAGCATTGCTCTAAAGATAGATGTACAGGATATAAAATACGAGGAGTATTGTACCATTCAGGCAATTTATTTTTCACTCGTTGTCTACCCTCAATTTGCTGGACAGCAAACTTTAACTCCTCCCCAGACAATTCTTGCTTGGATAACAAAAGTTTATGGATATCATCATCCTTATGTTTTTGTACAAAGTTGAATATTTCTTCTTTCAAAAACATTTTACAGAATCGGTTTATAATTTTTGCGAGCTTCTGCTCTACTAATTTTATTAAAATGCCACCACTCGGATGGTAAAGCTCTAAAACCAGCTCTACGCATAACTGATCTCAATAATTCTCTATTTCTTTTCTCTTGCAAAGAGATGATACCCTTCTTCACTAATTCTTCCTCATTATCTATATGTGCCTGATAGCCTAAATGATCCACAGGTGTACCCATTGATAAAGGTTTTCCTTTTTCGTCGAGTATGGATATATCTACTGCCATCCCATAATTGTGAAGACCTCCTCCATTAGCTGGATTAGATACATATTTAGCTTTCGTCGTATGCTTTACCTTATTCCACATCTTTTGCTGAACAGACATAGGTCTACAAGCATCATAAACAATAAAACTATATTGAGGGTGAAGTTCTTTTAAATACTGATGAGCCTTAATTAGAGCTTTTGCCGCTAATGGATGTAAGTATGCTTCTTTTAAATCATCATAGAGTATCTCCCCAACAAAATTGTCGGCATAAGCATACATCAGGTGGACGTGAATAGAGGGATCTTCCTCCTTTAGGTTTATCATCCCTCGTTTTTCTAGGGATAAAGCAGATTTACTTTTCCCTTGTACAATGGGGAAGCATATAGTTGCTAAAAAAAAGAATAAAACAAGTCTAAATTTCATGGCTTAGGCTTTATGATCGTGAAGAAATCTAATTAATTTTTTTACAGCAATCGCTCTATGACTAATTTCATTTTTTACATCACTGCCCAATTCAGCAAAGGTTTCAGCATACCCTATCGGTTGAAATATAGGGTCGTAACCAAAACCTGCTCTACCTCGTTTTTCTTCAATAATATTTCCTCTAACAATCCCATCAAAATGATGTTCCTCTCCTTTTAGGATTAAGGATATAACAGTTCTAAATTGAGCACTTCTATCGGTTTTATCATGAAGCTCTCGAAGTAACTTTGCCATATTATCATCTGAATTTCTTCCCTCTCCTGCATATCTTGCAGAGAATACTCCAGGCTCACCATGAAGAGCTGTTACTTCTAAACCAGTATCATCGGAAAAACAATCCAAACCGTAATGATCATAGACGTACTTTGACTTTAAGTATGCATTTCCTTCTAATGTATTTTCGGTTTCGGGAATATCTTCATGACAACCTATATCATTTAGCCCTACTACATGATAAAGAGGAGATAGCAATGCTGCTACCTCCTTTAATTTATTTTCGTTATGTGTTGCAAATACTATTTTATGCTCCATTATTTTACTTTAATTTTATCGAAGCCTTGCCCATAAACTCCTATTACAGAACTTTGTGAAACAAAAGCTTCAGGATCTATATCTTTTACGAGCCTAAAGATAATAATCGACTGAGATTTTTTAGCCAAAACCATTAATACTTTTACTTCATTTTGACTATACCAACCTTGACCTTTAATCACTGTTACACCTCGACCTGTTTCTTTCATGATTCGATCGGCTATAGCATCATAATGTTTTGAAAAGATAAAGAACTGGACTGACTGTCGGGCACTATTCACTACCCAATCAAGTACATTGGTTACTATAAATAAGGTAACAAAACCCATCAAAACCATTTTCCAATCATTATCAATAAAATAACTAGACGAAACTATTGTGAAGTCACATAGAAGTATCACTCTACCTAAAGATATATCTCGGTACTTATTAACAACAGCAGCAACAACATCAGTACCCCCTGTACTACCATTATTAATAAAAACTAAACCCAGCCCCAAGCCACACATGGACGCTCCTATTACACAAGCCATAAAAGCTTCATCTGGACCTAATAATTGTAATATAGATCCGTCAGGACCTTTAAATACCGCTTGAGTCATCCAGGTACAAAATGTCATGACTAAAACACCAAAAATGGTACGTACAGTAAAGCTTTTCCCTAAAATTTTAAACGTAGCCGTTAGGAGTACAGCATTAATCATAAAATAGGTGTACTGTATAGGAAATCCTGTTGAATAAAAAACAAGAGTCGCTACCCCTGCAGTTCCTCCTAAGGGTAGTTTGTAAGGAAGTAGGAACAAAGCCCAACCCACAGAGTAGCATACTATACCTAATGCTATTAGTAGATAATCGCGCATTACACGAGTCCAAGCTTGTTTAGAAAGTGCATGTGTTGCCATATAAAAAAGATTTTTTAAGTATCCGAATAGGTAAAAAATAAGGTAAGCCATATGGCTTACCTTAAAGATAGTTTAAAATACCAAGTTTACAATCTTACCTGGTACAACAATTATTTTTTTAGGCTCTTTACCTTCCAGCCAACGGCTTGTTCGCTCATCTTCAAGAACCTTTTTTTGAATCTCTTCTCTGCTTGCATCTGCTGCAAAGTCCATATTAAATCTAGATTTCCCATTAAAAGAAATGTTGTAATTTTTTACAGCTTCCTTCATGAATTCTTCATTGTATTTAGGCCAATCAGCTATACAAATAGAATTTTCATGACCTAGAACATCCCACAATTCTTCACAAACATGAGGGATAAATGGAGAAAGGACAATAGTTAGCTGTTCCAAAATTTCCTTTTTATGGCACTTCAAGCTATTGAGTTCATTTACACAAATCATAGAAGCACTAACCGTAGTATTGAATGAGAAATTTTCAATATCTTCAGTAGATTTCTTAATTAATTTATGCAAAGCTTTTAATTCTTCTTTAGTAGCTGGCTTGTCTTCAATTAAAGAATTACCTTGACGATCAAAGAATAATCCCCAGAATCTATGAATAAATCGGTATACTCCATCAATGCCATTGGTATCCCATGGTTTTGATTGTTCTAGAGGACCTAAGAACATCTCGTACATTCTAAGAGTATCTGCTCCGTAACGATCAACAATCATATCTGGATTTACCACATTAAACATAGACTTGCTCATTTTCTCAACAGCCCATCCACAAAGATATTGTCCATCCTCATTTAAGATAAATTCCGCTGATGAAAACTCGGGACGCCATGCTTTGAATGCTTCTAAATCTAAAAAGTCGTTTTCTACTATATTTACATCTACGTGAATAGCAGTTGTTTCATATTCGTCTTTTTTATCTAAAGAAACAAACTTATTTGTGCCATTAATACGATAAACAAAATTACTACGACCTTGAATCATACCCTGATTAACTAGCTTTTGAAAAGGTTCTTGACGAACAGCTACATCTACATCATATAAAAACATATTCCAAAAACGAGAATAGATCAAGTGACCAGTAGCATGTTCAGTACCACCCACATAAAGATCGACATTTTGCCAGTATTCACACACTCCCTTAGATACAAGAGCTTCTGAATTTTGAGGATCCATATATCTCAAGAAGTAAGCAGATGAACCAGCAAAACCAGGCATCGTATTTAGTTCAAGATGGAAAACTGTCTTATTATCAATCAGGTCGTTTGAAACAACCTTCTTATTTACTGTATCCCAAGCCCACACTTTTGCTCTACCTAATGGTGGCTCTCCCGTTTCTGTAGGAAGGAATTTTTCCACATCGGGTAACTCTATAGGTAAGTATTCTTCCTCTATCATATAAGGATGACCATTCTTATAATAAACAGGGAATGGCTCTCCCCAATAACGCTGACGTGAGAATGTAGCGTCTCTTAAACGATAATTCGTTTTTATATGGCCTAGTTTTGTTTCTTCTATAAACTGTTTTGTTTTAGCTATTGCTTCAGTTACAGTCAATCCATTTAACACCAAGTCAGTATTCATTCCTTCAATAGGAGAATTTGTCATAATACCTTCTTTGGCATCAAAACTTTCTTCTGAGATATCACAACCCTCAATTAAAGGGCGTATTTCAAGACCAAAATGTTTAGCAAAGGCATAATCTCTACTATCATGAGCTGGAACAGCCATAATGGCACCTGTTCCATAACCCGCCAAAACATAATCACTCACCCAAACAGGAATAGCCTCTTTTGTCAAAGGATTAATGGCATAGCTTCCAGTAAAAACACCTGTTACTTTTCGATCTGCAATACGCTCACGTTCAGTACGCTTCTTACTGCGTTCCAAGTAAGCATCTACTTCTGCCTTTTGCTCAGGAGTTGTTAATGTATCAACCAATTCACTTTCTGGTGCTAGAACCATAAAAGTGACACCAAATACTGTATCAGCTCGAGTAGTGAAGATAGTCATCTCCACATCACTGTCTTTTACTTTAAACTGCATCTCAGCTCCATCAGAACGTCCTATCCAGTTTCTTTGAGTTTCTTTTAATGAATCGGTCCATTCAATCGTATTTAATCCGTCTAATAAACGTTGCGAGTATGCAGATACACGTAAACACCATTGACGCATTACTTTTTGAATAACAGGATAGCCTCCTCTTTCTGATAAACCATCAATTACTTCATCGTTTGCCAAAACTGTACCTAATTCAGGACACCAGTTGACCATCATATCACCTAGATAAGCAATGCGGTAATTCATAAGCACATCCTGTTGCTTAGACTCGTCCATTGCTTTCCACTCTTCTGCTGTAAAATCTAATTCTTCAGAACCCGAAGCAGGAATATCTTTTGAACCATTTTTCTCGAAATAACTTACTAAATTTTCAATAGGCATTGCCTTATTTACTTTAGTATCAAAATAGCTCTTAAACATTTGAATAAAGGCCCATTGTGTCCAATGATAATAGTTCGGATCACAAGTGCGTACTTCTCTACTCCAATCAAAAGAGAAACCAATCTTATCTAACTGTTCACGATATCTTTTTATATTTTGTTCTGTAGTTACAGCTGGATGTTGACCTGTTTGAATTGCATATTGCTCGGCTGGCAAACCATATGCATCATAACCCATAGGATTCAAGACATTGTATCCACAGAGTCTTTTGTAACGAGCATAAATATCAGATGCAATATATCCCAATGGGTGACCTACGTGTAGACCAGCACCTGATGGATAAGGGAACATATTTAGAATGTAGAGTTTTTCTTTAGACTTATCTTCTACTACCTTGTAGGTATTGTTCTCAACCCACATTTTTTGCCATTTCTTTTCTATATCCCTAAAGTTATACTCCATAATTAATGATAATTTTATAGTGATTCTACGTAAAATTCTATAATTAGTTGTTATAATTTAGGCAAAGATAATCAAACTATAAGTAACCATCACTTTTTGTAACCTATAAAATGAGTGTTTAAAAGAAACGTTTAATCATTATTAGAAATTGCTTATTATCAGTTCTTCAAGAGTTTATTATCTTTGTATTATATTGATATTGGCAATTTTCAAAATACAAAATCACATTGAATACAAAAAAAATAGCTCAAACTCCCATGATGAAACAGTTCTTCGATTTGAAGAAAAAGCACCCTAATGCTGTTATGTTGTTTCGATGTGGGGACTTTTACGAAACATTTTCAAGCGACGCTGTTCTTGCAGCAGATATTCTAGGAATCACACTTACCAGAAGAGCAAATGGTAAAAACACCTATGTTGAAATGGCAGGGTTTCCACACCATGCACTAGACACTTATCTACCCAAACTTGTTCGTGCGGGCAAACGTGTTGCTATTTGTGATCAATTGGAAGACCCTAAAACAACTAAGACACTAGTCAAAAGAGGAGTTACTGAATTGGTTACTCCTGGAGTATCTATCAATGACAATATACTTAACAATAAAGAAAATAACTTTTTAGCTGCAATCTATTTTAATCGTTCCATTTATGGTATATCCTTCTTAGATATCTCTACAGGTGAGTTTTTAACAGCTGAAGGTAACTCCGATTATATAGATAAGCTACTTACTAATTTTGCTCCCAAAGAGGTCCTCTTTGAAAGAGGAAAGAAAACTCAGTTTGAAGAGCTATTTGGTAATAAGTTTTTTACTTATGAACTTGATGACTGGGTTTTTACAGAACAGACAGCACACGAAAAGCTATTAAGTCATTTTCAAGTAGCCAATTTCAAAGGTTTTGGTGTTGATCACCTCCCCAATGGCTTAATTGCTGCTGGAAGTATTCTTCAATATTTAGACATAACACAACATCATAACATCAGTCATATTACTACTTTATCCCGTATTGAGGAAGATAAATTTGTTCGATTAGACAAGTTTACCATTCGCAGTTTGGAGTTGCTTAATAGCATGAATGATGGAGGTAGTAGTTTGCTGCAAGTTATTGATAAGACAATTACTCCGATGGGAGGAAGACTTCTTAAACGTTGGGTCGTATTCCCTCTCAAAGAAGTTAATGCTATCAATAATCGGCTAGATGTAGTAGATTATTTCTTCAAGCAACCCAGTTTTAAAGAGATTATAACAGATCAACTCCATCTCATTGGAGATTTAGAACGTATTATATCAAAGGTTGCAGTTGGAAGAGTTAGCCCTAGAGAAGTAGTACAACTAAAAGTAGCACTACAAGCTATTGAGCCTATAAAAAAAGCGTGTTTAAATGCCAATGACGCCAGTCTAAATAGAATTGGAGATCAATTGAATCTCTGTGAAAAGATAAGAGATAGAATAGACAAAGAGATTGAAAATGACCCTCCTATGCTGGTCAATAAAGGGCATGTAATCTGTTCGGGCGTGAATGAAGAGTTGGATGATCTTCGGAAAATAGCTTATTCAGGTAAAGACTATCTACTTCAAATTCAACAAAGAGAAATAGAAGAAACAGGTATTCCTAGTCTAAAGATAGCATACAATAATGTTTTTGGATATTATATCGAAGTTCGAAATACACACAAAGATAAAGTTCCTAAAGAATGGATTAGAAAACAAACTCTTGTAAGTGCTGAACGCTATATAACACAAGAACTAAAAGTATATGAAGAAAAGATTTTGGGTGCTGAAGAAAAAATCTTAATACTCGAAGCTAAGCTTTTTGAAGAGTTGGTTACTGATTTAGCAGAATACATATCGGCTATTCAACTAAATGCCAACCAAATAGCAGCTTTAGACTGTTTATTGTCTTTCTCAAGTATAGCTCAATTAAATAAATACATCCGACCTGTCATACAAGATGATGATGTCCTTTCTATCCAACAAGGTCGTCATCCTGTAATTGAAAAGGAACTACCACTAGGCGAGCAATATATCGCCAATGATGTCTATCTGGACAATACAACTCAGCAAATTATAATGATTACAGGTCCGAATATGTCGGGTAAATCTGCTCTTTTAAGGCAAACTGCTCTTATTACCTTAATGGCACAAATTGGCTGTTTTGTTCCTGCAGAAAGCGCTCAGATAGGGCTTGTTGATAAGATATTTACACGTGTTGGAGCAAGTGATAACATCTCTATGGGTGAATCAACCTTTATGGTTGAAATGAATGAAGCTGCTAATATTTTAAATAATCTTTCTTCTCGTAGCTTAGTTCTTTTCGATGAGCTAGGTAGAGGAACTTCTACCTACGATGGTATTTCCATTGCTTGGGCTATAGTAGAATACATTCATAACAACCCAAATAACAGAGCAAAAACATTATTTGCTACTCACTACCACGAATTAAATGAAATGGAAAAATCATTTGATCGCATCAAAAACTACAATGTTTCCGTAAAAGAAATTGACAACAAAGTTATCTTCTTACGCAAATTAAAAAGAGGAGGTAGTGAACACTCGTTCGGTATTCATGTAGCAAAAATGGCGGGTATGCCTCCAAGCATTGTCAAACGGTCGAATGAAATATTGGCACAATTGGAAGCTGTAAATAGAAGTGGCGAAGAAAGTAATAATAAAAAATCCAAAACTCCTTTAATATCACAAAAGCAAGAAGATGGAGTACAACTTAGCTTTTTCCAATTAGACGACCCTATTCTTTCTCAGATTAGAGATGAAATCATTAATCTAGATGTAAATAACCTTACTCCTCTGGAAGCACTTAATAAACTAAATGATATTAAGAAAATCATAAAAGGAAGATAAGCATTTGGTTTTAACTTAATTAACACCAACATCCATTTAATTATTTAAAGTTTTTCCGCCTTCTTATACAAGAGATAAAAAATATTGTAACCGAGTTATAGTATCAACATAACACCGACATGAGAATGACATGTCGGTGTCAAAGCATTCTCATGTCGGTGTTAAAATAATACTATACTCTATTGAGGTGTCTTATATAAACACTTTTAAAAGTGTTCTCTTTTTTGGGTATCCATAAAAAAAGCCTATCTAAATAGGCTTTCCTTGTATAATATATTTATTTCTTTTTAGATCCCCAGTTATCAAGCTTCTTACCCATAAAAATAGAAGCTATACCTAGTATTATAAAGGGTATACTTAGCCATTGGCCCATATTCAAAAGCATTCCTGCTTCAAAATCTACTTGATCTTCTTTAATAAACTCAACAAAGAATCTAAAAACAAAGATAAATGTTAGACATAATCCAAAATAGAAACCTCTATGAAATTTTTTATCGTATTTCTTATACAAATAAATCATAATAAAAAATAGAGCTAAATAAGCCAAAGCCTCATACAGCTGAGCAGGGTGACGTGGTAACATATCTACTCTAGTAAAGATAAAAGCCCATGGCTTATCGGTAGGCATACCTATAATTTCAGAGTTCATCAAGTTTGCTAAACGTATCCAGCATGCTGTGATAGGAGTTGCTACAGCTATCATATCCAAAACATCAATGTAATTCATTTTTGTCTTTCTGCAATACATCCATAATGCTATGATTAATCCGATTGTACCTCCGTGACTGGCTAACCCTGCATAACCAGTAAACTTCCAACCTCCTCCATCTAGAAACTTCACAGGTAAAAATATTTCAAGAGGATTGGCTAGATAATACTCAGGATCATAGAAAAGACAATGTCCTAGGCGAGCACCTAGTAGAATCCCTACAAAGCAGTAAAAGAATAAGGGTTCAAATATCTTCTCATCAATGCCTTTATCTCTGTATTGATAACGCACAACATAATAACCTAACGCAATTCCTATAGCCCAAAAAAGGCCATAATATTTGATAGGTAAACTTCCTAGACTAAAGAGAACAGGACTCGGATCCCATTCAATAAAAAGAGATATGGTATTTATCATATATTTGTATTTTGAATATGTTTCAATTTTGTTTACTCGATGTTGACTCCAAAGTAAAGTAATATATACAAGACTACATAAAAAAATAGAGGATTAGTAAAACTACTATCCTCTATTCTTCAAATATCTTATACTTACATCTTTTACACATTGAAGCGGAAGTGCATGATATCACCATCCTGAACTAAGTATTCTTTTCCTTCTACACCCATTTTTCCAGCTTCACGAACAGCTGTTTCTGAGCCATATTTAATAAAATCTTCGTACTTGATAACTTCTGCACGAATAAACCCTTTTTCAAAGTCGGTATGAATAACTCCAGCACATTGAGGAGCCTTCCAACCTTTATGAAACGTCCAAGCTCTAACTTCAACTTCTCCAGCGGTGAAGTAAGTTTGCAAGTCTAATAAAGAATAGGCAGATTTAATCAAACGACTTACTCCAGATTCCTCCAAACCTACATCAGCTAAAAACATTTGACGTTCTTCATAAGTTTCAAGTTCAGCTATCTCAGACTCTGTTTTAGCAGCAACAATCAAGATTTCTGCATGTTCATCTTTTACTGCTTCCCGAACAGCCTCAACGTGCTTATTCCCCTTTGATGCACTATCTTCATCAACGTTACACACATACATAACAGGCTTATTTGTTAACAAGAATAAGTCTTTCGCAGCATCAATTTCATCTAAAGATTCAAATTCTACTGAACGAGCAGATTTACCTTCTTCTAGTGCAGCCTTATATTGAATTAATACATTATGAAGCGTTTTAGCATGTGCATCCCCGGTTTGAGCTTGTTTGTACACCTTTTGGATTCTCTGTTCTACTGTTTCAAGATCTTTCAACTGTAATTCTGAATCAATAATTTCTTTGTCACGTACAGGATTGATTGAACCATCAACATGAGTCACATTATCATCATCAAAGCAACGTAAAACATGGATAATCGCATCTGTCTCACGTATGTTTGCCAAAAACTTATTTCCTAAACCTTCACCTTTACTCGCTCCTTTTACTAACCCTGCAATATCCACAATCTCCACAGTAGTTGGGAGAATTCTTTGAGGATGTACAAGTTCAGCTAGCTTATTCAAGCGCTCATCAGGTACAGTTATTACTCCCACATTTGGTTCTATAGTACAGAAAGGGAAGTTTGCTGCCTGAGCTTTAGCGTTAGATAAGCAATTAAAAAGAGTGGACTTACCCACATTTGGTAGTCCAACAATACCACATTGTAATGCCATTATTGATTGTTATTTTATACTGATTATATTTTTCTTCGATTTAACACCTTAATATTTAAAGTTGTGCAAAGATAGCTATCTTTTAGAAACTAACGATCTTCACCCCAGCCAAATAATGCAAAATCATAACTTATCGGATCTACTGGATCTAATTTTCGGAGATTATTTGTTAACTCTTCCACGGCCTTACGATCATTGCTTTTACGAGTTAAAAGTCCCATTTCACGAGAAACTCGTGCAACATGAGTATCTAAAGGGATATATAGCTGAGAAGGATTTAAATTTTTCCAAACACCTAAATCTACAATACCGTCCTTTCTTATCAGCCAACGAAGCCCCATAAACAAACGCTTACAAGCAGAATTTTTTAACGGATTAGAGATATGCTTAGTTTCTACTCCTAGGTTTGCATTTTTCATTAAATCTCTATAAAGATGTATGCCCTCCCAGAGAGATTCTTTCTGAATAAACACTTGCTCTAGATCTGGATATTGAGAATAAATAGAGTGTAATCCCTTACAATAGTATTGTAAATCATTTTCAAAAAAAGTGCGATGAATATTCTTATTCTCTAAAGAAAGATACCCTTCATCCATAATATAACTATATGGAGTATTTCCCATAAGATTCAACATCTTTTCTGCAGACTTAAGTATCATAGGGCGTTTGCCCCATGAAATAGTAGCGATAAGAAAACTAACAATTTCTATATCTTTCTTGTCTTTAAAACGATGAGGAAACTGAACTGGATCACTTTCTATAAAAGCTTTTGTATTGTATTTCTCTCGAAGGAGATCTAATTGTTCTTTTAATTTCATATAAAAAAATGAGGCACTTTCTAAAGATATAGAAAGTGCCTCACACTCATTTATTTTTTAATACTATTTAATTTCTTTAATCAAATAGATTAGAGTTGGGAAGTGGTCACTATAACCATCAATAAATGTATTTCCGTCAAATGTTCTCCAAGGATAACCTTTACGTTTTCCTTCTTTACGAATCAAGAAATCTTTATTAAACACTTCCGACCTCCAAAACTTAAGAGATGATGTTTCAGAACCTAATAAGCTGTGAGTAATAATGATTTGGTCAAATAAGTTCCATTTACCTTGGTAACCTAGTGAACCTACGCCTAAATCATATAATCTCCACATGGTATTGTAATAACCACCTGGCTTCACATCCTTTTGATATTTCTTCGCGTTTAAAACTACACGAGTACTTCTATCATCTGGATCATCATTTAAGTCCCCCATGATAATCACCTTTGCTTCTGGATCAATCTGCTGTAAAGAATCTACTAAAGATTTAGTGATTGAAGCTGCATACTCACGAAGTTCAGTTGATTTACTACCATAACGCGATGGCCAGTGGTTAACAATAACATGCACGGGTTCTCCAGCAAGAACTCCACTTACTAACAACTGATCACGAGTCTTGAAGTTAGGGTTATCAGGTAATATATAAGGCTGAGCAACTGTATTTGTTACTCTAAATAGCTTTGGATTATATAGTAAAGCTACGTCAATACCACGCCAGTCTGGAGATTCATAATGAACGATTTCATAACCCACATCAGAGATACGTTCGTTCTTTACAAGATCTTCCAATACTCTACGGTTTTCAACCTCAGAAACTCCAAGGATTGCAGGACCAGCAGGACAGTAATCTTTACCAATACGACTAATAACCTTAGCTATATTATCCAACTTCTTTTGATACTTACCAGGAGTCCAAGCATTGGCCCCATTTGGTAGGTACTCATCATCCCCAGGATTATCTACATCATCTTCTGTATCAAAAAGGTTTTCCACATTGTAGAAGGCTACACAGTAAGTAGCATAAGACTTTTGAGCCTTCATCTGTGTGAAACCAAATGATAAACAAAGAGTCAGTAATAGATATTTAAATTTCATAGCTATTTTCTTTAGTCAATTATTATTTTACGCTAAGATTTATATTGCCTAAGCGTAAGCCATATTTATTAGCAGCACCTTTTACAACAAATTTCAAGGTAGCACCATCTACACCTTTAATATCAGAAATTTTAAGAGTATAAAATTTATTTAAATCATCTTTACCCTTAACATCCTTAGATTCTGTAGGTAGTTGCTTTCCATTATACCAAACTTCAATTGTGTTTAAGTTGGTTTCATCTGTTGGATTATAAACATTTGCTGCTGCATCGTAAGCCAAAACTAACGTTTTACCATTTACATTAGGTATATTAGATATTTCGAATTCACAATCATTATTAGCTTTTAACCATACATGATTTGGTGAACCTTTAATGTTTCTAATGTCAGCATTAGTAGTTGAATCAGCGTATTTTACAGTTTTGTTATCATATCCTGTATAATCTGCAACTTTAGGCCATGGAGCATTTTCTGGTTTAGGGAAGTTCGCACCAAATGTTTCTTTCAATATAACATCGCCTGAAGGTACTTCTGGATCTGTTGGTTCTTCTGGTTCTTGACCATCAAAATTTTTCACATCCTTAGTACTACGAACAGTGAATTGCCAGCTACCATTAAATGTTTCAACTACACCTACAACGGTACCTGTTCCTTGAGGAAGGATTTCTGCTGCAAATTTAGAGTAACCACTATTTCTCATAATGATTGTTTTACCAGTAGCGTCTTTAATTGTTCTATTTGTATTTACTTTAGGATCAGCATAAGGTTGACCAGCTTCTACAAAATGAACACCATCTAATTGAATAATGGTATTAAGATCTACATTACCAAGAGCGGCAATAGTAGTTACTTTAGGAGTTACTGCATTTCCAGTAGAAACGATAACAGCACGTTTCTCAAACTCAGCCATCTCAATTCTATTTGCACCTGCAGTTGCAGAACCAATTTGAAGTAAGCCACCAAAAACTACAGCATCCAATCCTTTTGCATCAAAAACAATTTTTGTACCTACAGGATATTTCTTTGCTACAAAATTATCATTAACACCCACAGTGATACCACCTGTTTCATCTTGGATATAAACCTTTTTGAATACATTGCTATCAGTATCATCACTTACAATAACACCACCAATTTTGATGTCATCTTCAATTTTAATTGGAGCATCTGATGTTGCACCAGCATATTTTGAAGCAAACTCAATCATTGATATATTCGGTTTTGCATTTGGATCTTCAGGATCAACAGGTACTTCTGGTTCACCAGGAGTTACACCATCAAAGTCTAAAACATCGTCAATAGAACGAATAGTTAACTGCCAATCGCTATTGTGTTTACCCATAATACCAATAATACTACCAGTACCTACAGGTAAAAGCTCTTTGTAGAAATTAGAGTATCCACTAGTTCTCAAAATAATTTTATTGCCTTGAGCATCTTTAAGATCTCTATTAACTGTTTTTTGATCTTCAGCATAAGGAAGTTTACCGCCATCAGGGAAGTTAACTCCGTCAAGTCTAACCAAAGTATTTACTACTTTATCATCTAGTTTACTGAAATCAGTAATTACAGTAGGTTCGATAGCTTTAAGATTTGGCCAACCATCTTTCACAACATGTGCCTTAAATATTTCCCAAGGAATACGATTTGCTTGAGTTTTATCATAACCTATTTGCAATTGACCACCATATTCCACAACATATAATCCATGAAGATTAATATATACAGTTTGACCTAGTGCATATTCTGTAGACGTATTATTTTGGTCTGCACCAAAGTTTATGCCACCTGTCTTATCTTGAACATAAATTTGCTTAAAGATATTTCCAGATGCATCGCTACTTGTAATATTAGCTTTTAAAATATATTCAAATTCAATAAGCTTTGGTGAACCTTGAGTTACATCTTTATATTGTTCTTTAAGTTCAGCAATTGTAATGTTTTCCTCTGGACCTGTATACTCAGGTTTATTTAAAGGAGGGGTATCATAATCCCTAGAACAACCTGTGGCTGCTAATGTAAAGAATAAAAGCAAGCCTAGTATTTTATTTATTGTTTTCATATCTTATTTCTTTATGGAGTATTTACTTAAAATTTATAACTAGCATTTAAGAAGCAGTTGATTCCTTGCATATAAAAATAGCGAGAACTAAATTTATTTGGCTTGTCTAAATCAAGACGTCCTTGCTCATAACCACCTGTTTTTATATTTTCTCTATTTAATAGATTATTTACAGATAGATTAAAGTTAACAGAGTTTCTATTTTTTAGGTAGAATATTTTACCAATAGATAAATCTAGTGTATAAGCACTGCTATAACGTTCTTGATGAGTCAATTGACGATAAGCATCATATTGAGGAGTTCCAGGAGCAACGTTTACATAATTTGAAGCCAAACGACGCATAGGAGCAACATCAATATAGTTTCTACCAAAGCCATTGATATTCATACTTAAGAACCAATAATTACGGAAATAATTGATACCTAAAGTACCTGCTATTTGAGGAGTACTACCTACATAAGAGTCTTTTAAGTAAACTGTTTCCTTAATACCCATCTCTTTACCATTTTCATAGCTAATTGTACCATCAGGGTTATTGCTATAATAGTATTCTGCAATTGTACCAGCTACGTCAAAGTTCCAATTATCATTTAGTTTATAATTAAAACCAAGTTCGATACCTCTGTGAACTTTATTCACACCTGATAATAGGTGATTAACAAAGGTACGTTCAGTATCATGGTAATAACTAGCTCTCTGCATTAAATCATAGAAGTTTGTTTGGAATACAGATACACGACCATGGATAGATGGTAAAGAAAACACATAACTCAAGTCGGCAGTAAAGATTCCTGCACTCTTCATATCATCAGCTGTATAATCTGAAATTCGAGGAGAGATATAAGATTTATCTACCAATGGTGCCTCTGTCATATAACCCACATTTGCTGTGATGAAGTGACGGCCATTGATCTTATAAGTCAAACCTGCCTTTAGTCCGTAATCTACAAATGAATGATTTTGTCCTCTTCCATGAGAATTATCGGGGTAACGACCATTCATCATATAGCCTTTACGATGAAAATCAGTATACGACAATTTAGCACCGTAATAAAAGTCTACACCACGATATTTATAGACATTCTGGAACCATAAGTTGGCATTATTGATATTAAATTTAAAGTCATAACCAAACACATCACCTTTATAAGCTCTACGATTTGGTTTCAACATATCATTCTGTACGACATCTGGGTTTCCAGGAAAATCGCGTTCAGCAAACTTATCAATATCTAAAACGTATTGAGAACCTAGTAGGTCATCAACAGTTTTAAACTGGTAAGACTGAGAATTTCTCAATCCAATACCTCCGATGAATTTCATATTTTCATTAATATCTGCATCGAAAGTAGAGTTCATAGAGATTTCAAATAAATCCTTTCGTCTTTCTTCCAGCATATATAAAGCAGCATCATTTCCTTGTCTTCCAGCCATTTGGTTAATATGATACATATTATCCCAGTCGATCTGAGTAACAGTTGGATCACCTACACTCCATAAGTATTTATAATAATCTTCTACTTCAGGACTATCTGCGAAGTATGAAGGAAGATATCTGTAATAGTCTGGACGTGGATCAGGAGCATTATACCAGTTCAGTGCAGTACCACCATAACGATTATAGTGTGCTCCAACTCCAGTTGTTAATCTCATATTTTCATTAATCTTCCACACATGTGAAAGGATAGCAGTTGGGTCAAATGAACGAACTACTTTAGAGTTACGACGTTTTCCATTTTGATAACCCCAATTCGGATTATAGAGGTTGTTATCTCTCAGATCATATACTTCTTGATATGATCCTCCTTGTTGACCTCTCTTTACAGGAGAACCAAAGGTTACGAAAGAGAGACTATGTCTACCATTGTCCCATTGCTTTTCGGCTCCAATAGAATAAGAGATATTATTATAGAAAACACCATCAATACTTCCTCTATCAGAGTAACGACCTCCTACAGTAAAGTTAAATGCCCAGCCGTCATCTCTCAGACCTGTAGCATAGCTTACCATACCACGAAGATAGTAGTTACGATTAGTATACGATCCTGTTATTTTACCGCCATGTGCATAGTTTGCAGAACGCATATTGATATTTTCTGCACGACCTACTCCCCCAAAAGAGAAACGAGATGGTGCTAAATAATCGGCAGCATCACCATTACGAGTAGCATCATTTAATGCACCAATAGCAGAATAATTGAATACTCCACGTACTTGATCATTGAAAGCTACACCATTGATAAACTTCTGCTCATAGTTATTATCATAACCACGAACTTTAAAGCGCATAGGAGATAGCTGATAAGCAATATTATTTAAGTACATATCATTAGAAAGGATGATCATCGGGCTAACATCTTGCGTTAGTCCTCCTTCATCGTCGCCAATCATATCCTCATCAATAAGACCAATTAAGTTCTTATCATTGTTGAACTGCTTAACAGATACTTCTATATCTTTCAACCAAGTTACTTGATTGGAATTGTACTTCACTGTTAATTCTTTCGCCATGATTCTTGCCGAAGTTATAACTAAGACATCAGATGTACCTTCAATTTCACTAAAGCGGAAAGCTCCAGTTTCATCGGTTTCTGTTGTATAGTTATGTCCTCGCAAAATTACCGCAATTCCTTGCAGCGGCTCTTTAGTTTCAGCATTTATAATTTTCCCTCTAATTTCACCAGCGGTTTGAGCCATAACTGGGAAAGAACAGAGTAGCATTATAAGTGCCATCAGTTTTTGTTTCATACTTTGCGATTTTATTCAATAAACTATTTAAAATTTCTCATTGTTTGCTTTTGTCTTAAGATGACATGAGACAGCATAGGCTCGTATGCTGTCTCAAAATTATACATTTTTTCTGAATTTATTTAAAACCTTTTAAAATGATATTATCCATTCGGATACCTACAGGAGTTGTTCCAACTGAAAAACTTATCGTAATTTCATCTGTATCAACATCTCCAATCTCTAAATTAAATGTTTTATAGTCAGAACCTCCATCTAACATTATATCTTCAAGAGTATCTAAATCTTTATCCCCCACTTTTACAGAGAGTGATGATGCTTTTACTTTATCAGCATTCTGGCATACTAAATCAAAAGAAATACTTAGCTTAGAATATCCTTGAACATTTACATTTTCCATGTGTAAGTTTTTGTCATTTGCCGCAGGAAACCAAATTGATTTATTCTCAGCAGTTCGAACATCAATTTTACCTTCACCTGTACTGTTATAGCTAAAGTTGGGATGATTATCTAATTGACCATTATCTCTTAGTAGTTTAGTATAGGTAGAAAGGGCAGTGCTTTTTGATGTAACTAAATCAAAATGATCTTCAAAGATAACTTGCTCAATAGGTTCAGGAATTACTGCTCCCTTATCCTGAGTAACTTTTACGATAACATTATCTTTAAATCCTTCGCCAGAAAAAATCAGATTAGCTGTTCTTAGGTCAGCAGTTGTGTTTTCTTCTACATTTACTTTCACGCTACCTTCTTCTTTAACGGCAGTCAACCAAGGATTATTTCCTTCTACAGCCACATTCCAAACTAAGCCTTCAGAAGCTGTAACAGTAATATTTTTGCTACTTACTGCAGGTTCGAAGTCTAACTCAGACGGATCCACTTTTAGTGAAGCTTCAGGTTCTGGAGTTTCTTCTTTAGGACTCAATTCAGAATCTTTTCCTTCATTTACATCCCAAGATGTAATAGGATTTTCATCTACTCCTGGTTCAACAACAATAGAGTTATCCTTCTTAAAGAAAGAAGCAGTAAAAGTGTATCTAGTATTTTCTACAACATCAGTTTTTTTATCTTTTAATTCTGGTATCCATTCATAAACATCTCCATTCAATGTAAATGACAATTTAATATCATTTATTTTTTGTCCTGGAAGAATTAAAAAATCAACAGAAGCCTCTTTATTTTCTTCATTCTTTTTTAATTCTAAGTTGTATGATTTAGATTCTTCTCCAAGTGTTAAAACACCAGAATTAAGATTAAGTGAAGCACTTGTTTTAATACCTTCTGTTTTAGATAATACTAAATCAGTAAAATCTTTTATCTCATTCTTATCGTCAGCTTTAATAATCATTTTAAGATTAATACAAGCTAATTTATGACCAAAAACAAGTTTTGGATTTGCTTCATCAGCAACCTCAATTTTATTGGCATAAAGCAAGTCAACAGGTGTAGTTGATAAATCTATATTATAGATATCTGCTGTACTTTCTTGGTAAGGATAATAAGCCGTAATATTTATTTTTTCACCTTTACCATCTATAGTAATTTCACTACCACTAGTTGGTATAAACTTATTATCCGTATCATTGAATAGATGCTTAGCATTCGATTTTAAAGCACTATTTTCTAAATCATAGGTAAAGACACCGATAGCATCATCTTTATCAAATTTATTATCTGTTACCCTTGTTTGAGTTGGAACAATATTAGAATCAAATGTTAAAGCCTTATTATTGTTTTTAATATTTAGAGCTTCATTATCATTGGAGCAGGCACTTAGTATAGCTATTAGACCTGCGGAATAAATTAAGGTTTTCAGTTTTTTCATTTTATTGTATTTTAGGTTAGTTTTTAAAAGCTAGCTCTTTCGGGCTAGCTTTTATTATAAGGTTATTTAGTACCGGTAATAATAATATTATCAAGACGCATACCTACATCATTTCTCTCATCAGTAGTAAATTCTAATTCAGAAAAAGGAGCATCTACTTTTAATGTAACAACATAATATTTATTGCCAAAATCAGCTGCTGTCATTTCCTTACTTGGAACAGTTAATTTCTTACCATCAACTGTCACATTAACATAATTTGCATTAGCTGTATTTCCAGAAAAGTTAGCAGACAAACTATATGATACCTCAATATTACTCATTCCTTTAGTATCTATTCCTGATATATTTAAAGTTGGAGCAGGATTTTCAGGACTAATAGGGTAAGCAGGATTATATGCTGGTAACCAAGCAAGTTTTTCATAATTCATAACTGATGAACGAGCTCTAATATCTAGTCTACTTCCTTTGTTGCTAATTTTTACATTTTTAGAACTAAAACCTATATAAGAGTCAAAATCACCAAACTTAACATCTAATTTTTTACCATCATTAACTCCGAAAGTTTCATTAATCACTTCTATTTTTTCTCCTGGCTGTCCAGATTCTCCAGCAGTTTGAGTTACAGAGATAGTTACATCTTTATAACCTCCTTTAATAGTAATAAGACCTGTTCTTTCAGTTCCTATATTAGCCATAGCATTTACAGTTACAGATTTATTACCATTTCCTGTATTGGGAGTAATTGTTAACCAATTGTTACCTTCAACAACCCACGCTAAAGTTTCACTAGCTGTAATATTAAATGATTGAGAACCTCCATCTTTTTCAAAGGACAATGATGTTTTATCTACTGACACTTCTTCTCCAGGAGTTACACCACCAAACTTAACATCATTCAAATCACGAATAGTCAATTGATATGTACCTCTAAAGTAATCTAAGAAAGCAACAAGTGAACCTTTTCCTTTTGGAAGTATTTCCGTTGCAAATTTAGATTTTCCACTATTTCTTACATCTACCGTTTTTCCATCAACTGTTTTCAGTTTTCTACTTGTGTCTTTACCGCCTTCAGTATATGCTTTTCCTGCATCTTCAAACTCAACATTATCTAGCTGAATAAGGGTATTTATTAAACTTTGATCAAATTGATCCACAGTTAAAACTTTTGGAGCAAAAGGGTTTTGTTGTGTATTGGAAATCGTAATTTTATCCTTTATACTTAGCCATTCAATAGGCATGCCTTTCCATTTTCCACCTTCTTGAACAGCATCTGAAACTTGAGCAACATCACCAAATACAGTTACGTAAAAGCCATTTACTTTCACTTCTACTTCTTGACCTACTTTGAATTCTTTATAAAGTTCTCCATTTTTTATAAACAATGTAATAGCACCGGTTTTATCTTGGATATATAATTTATTAAAAATATTACCTTGCTCATCATCACTCATAACAATACCACTTATAGTAATATCTTCTTCTATAAGAACTGGTTGTTCATAAGTTGCATTTTTAAATGCTGTTTTAAAATCAGCTATAGGCATTGTTTCACCTGGCTGTGGATTTGGCTCTTCACCACCTGGAGTAACTACATCAACACCTCCATCTGTATTACCCTCTGTCCAATCTTCAATAGTTCCATCAGGATTAAGAGTTACAGCAGTACCATCTTTTGATAATTGAATTCTGAAAGTATACTTATATCCAGAAGTTAAATCAAAATCTTTTTTAGGAGTCCAAGTAAATTCTTCAACACCTAAAGTAAATACCATTGATACTGTTTTATCAAGTTTCTGTCCAGGTACTACGATTGCAGTAACTGAAGTACCATTAACTTTAGGTTGAAGAGTTACAACATCACCACTTAAGCTTACTTCTGCTGTTTTTAGATCAAAAGAACCTTCTGCTTTTAAACCATTGATGTCTTTTGCTCCCAAACCGTCTAAATTAGGATAATCAGACGTTGGTTCTACTGAGAAGACTAATTTTGAAAGTTTATGAGAGAAGTTCATACTTGCTTCCCCTGCTTTTTGAACACCTTTTAAGTCATTTGAATATAAAATATCAAGAGCTTCTGGATTAGATTGATCTTTTACATTTATAGGAAGTTTGTAATCAGTTACAGTAGTAGCAAATGGATAATAAGCAACTACATCAATAGATGTTTTACCATCTAGCTGAATAGCTTGACTAGGTGTTCCTGCAATAAATTTAGCAGTTTTTCCACCAACAGCGGTTGTATGTTTGATATTTGCTTTGCCATCAAAAATAGCATCATCACCCAACTGACCACCTGCATTTATCGCATAAATACCAATGGCATCATTTTTAGTCCAATCAGTATCAGTAGCACGCGTTGCTATATTAGACTTCATAATGTTAGTTGCGAAAGAAACCGTATTCTTTCCACTATGATCGAAACCATCATAAGTGTCTCGATCACTTGAACAAGCTCCTAGAAGAGCTGTAGCTCCAAGGGCTAAAAAAATCGATTTTAGTTTTCTCATCTCTTTATATTTTATAAAAAGAAGGTCTTTTAGAATATACATATTTATCAGACCTTCATAAGTTAGTCAATTTTATTATTCTGCTTTTCGTCCTTTTATAACCAAGTTATCTAAGCGAATACCCGTGTAATTTTCTGAATCTGATTTAAAAACTAATTCAGAAAAAGGTTTATCTATTTTAAGAGTAATAGTAAAATATTTATCAGAGAACTCTTTGTGTCCTAAATCTGTGCTTGGCACTTTAAGTTTTTCTCCATCAGCATAGACTTTTATAAAAGTAGTGTTAATAAACTCCTTTTTTTGAGTTCTCATATCACCCATAATATCATAAGAAATAGTAATTTCATTTAAACCTACAGTATTAATATTACTGATTTTGAAAGTTGGTGTTGACGGCTTTTTACCATCCAACTTTGCATCAAATCTAGGAAACCAAACATGTTTATCAAAGTTACCATCTTTGTCTGTTATATTATTGATAGCACGTGCCGATAACCGTGTTCCTTCATTACTAAAACTTACATTCTTTGTATCAAATTCATTATTAGTCATAAAGTAGTCACCTTTTACATCCCAACGGCTTTTTCCATTTATACCAAAATGTTCATCCATAACAATTACTTCATTACCAACACTCACTCCCGTATTTGGATCTTCAGGTTTAACAGGTTCGTCTATATCTTTTCCTGGCTCTTCTGTATCATCCTTATCAGGATTAAGAACATCAATATCGCCATCAGCATTACCTTCTGTCCAATCGCTTACTTCTCCATTAGGCTCAACAGTCCAACTACCATCTGCATTGATCGTCATGGTATAGGTATATATTTTACCTGGTTCTACAATGGTTTCATCAGAAGTAGACCATACATATTCTTTACCTTCTAGTAGTATCTTTATAGTACCATTCTTTATAGGCTGACCTGGTAAAATTAAAGATTTAATAATTGCTTGACCTTTTTCAGCCTTTACACTAGTCTTAATATCTTTAGCTTTTGCCCCTTCTTTAATGCTAACCAAACCTGTTGCTAAGTCTAAATTACCCTCAGTTATTGTTCCTGATAATTTATCAGCTACAATATTAGATAAAGAAGTTACATTTTCCCCAGCAATAACATTAAGAATCAGTTGAGATAAAGTATGATTGAATACTAAGTGAGCTTTGTCACCAGTAATTAGATTTCTTACATTATTTGAGTAAAGAACATCTTCATTTTTGACTACATCTATAGGATATAGATAATCTTTGATAGCCAAATTATACGGATAATAAGCGATAACATCCACATCACAGCATTCTACTTGTATTGCTTCATTAGCCTTAGCAGCCTTAAACTCTGCTATTTCTGAAGTAGAAAGAGTTGTGTACTTCACATTTGCCCTTTCGTTATAAAGAGCATCATCGGAAAGTGTGTTTCCGCTATGAATAGCGTACATACCAATAGCATCTTTGAGTGACCAGTTATTGTCCTCATTATTAGATGCACCCATATCTGCTATGTTAGCTGTAAATTTCACTGTAGTTCTTCCACTATAGTCGAAGCCATCGTAAGAGTCGCTACTATCATTTGAGCAAGCTCCTAAAAGAGTGATAGCTATTAGTGATAAAAAAAGTGCCTTAAGTTTCTTCATTTTTATATGAACTTAAAATAAGAATAGCCTATTGAAAAAGGTACAACCTCATTCAATAAGCTATTTTAGTTTTTATATGATATTTAAAAATCGTTCTAGGTATTAGGTTTTGAAAAACACAATACGCATTCTCATCCGTATATATTACAGAATCCAAAAGACCTTTCCAAGTAGAATGATGTTTCTCTATTTGAAAAATCTGTTTATAATAACTTATTGTGTTTTTCATTATCTGAGATATTATGTAGTAGTTATGAGATTACCATTGAGAATTTACAATGATTTCTTTGTCCTCTTTAGGTATAGAAGAGAAGAAAGTAAATCCTGTTTTATCTTCCAATTCTTTCACTGGTACAGCACACTCCTCATATCCATTTTGGTTGTTATAGTCTCTATTATAGAGTAAATATCCCTTGGTGTAATATTTACCACCCACCTTTTTAGCTAAGGCTTTATAGTAATATGTAGGAATTGCTGAAGGTTCTCCACTCTTAGAATGAGCATATTTAATCTCATTCACATTGTCTGGAAGACCAGCACCTGTAACTACCCATACAGTATCACGATGGCTCTTAACATAATCTCTAACGTGATCTTCTAGTCTAGCCCAAATACCTTGATTCATTTTAGGACCAACTTGTGCTGTCATATTAGTATAATAGAAAGTAGTTTGATTTAATGGTTTATCAGCTGTTCTATCTCCACTTGGTATTTGGTGACCACGGTCATAACTTTCTTTGTAGCTAGATTTTAAATTTATTTGATCTCTAGTATCTACAATAGGATCATATTGCCATGCATTAGTTCTTTTTGTTCCTCCTATATAGTTTTCATGATGAGGGTATGCTACCCAATATGCTATTTTGTATTTAGTATCATAAAGTAGCGTATAGTTTCTCTGAGGTTTACCATTAGCGTCAAAACGAATGTTTTGACTAGAGTTACTAGGTACATTATGTACTACAAATTGTGTATTAGAAATTTGTTTCGCTCTCTGAGGCGTTTCAAAGAAACCAAAATGATCACCTGGTTCAGGTTCTGGATCTACTCCACCATTTTCTCCAATTTGGATTTCTTGGGTATAAATCTTTCCTGATTCCCACTTCCAACCTTTGTCTTTATGCTTACTCCAGTAAACTAATTGACCATCACTTAGTGTGATTTTTAGAGAAAAGTCTTGAGTTTTTCCTGTAGGTAAGATTAATGCAGCTGCTCTTAGTTTGCCATTTACCTCTTTAATAGGTAAAGTAACATTAGTAGCAGAATTATTATCCACTAATAAAGCTTGAGAAACTAAGTTGAAATCAGCTTTTGATAATAAATGAACTAATTCTACTTTTGCTCCTTTCAAGCTAAACTTAGTCGAACTAATAGTAAGATCAAGACGAGCAAGTGCATGTTTGAACAATAATTCAGGTTTAACACTACCATCAAAATTCTTTAAGTTGTTCGAATAAAGTAAGTCAATTGCATTAATGTCATTTTGATTAGTAATATCTACTGAATAAGTAAGGTCCTCTTTAATAGCAGTAGCATTGCTAAATGGGAAGTAAGAAATAAAGTCCCTTTTCTCAGCAGGATAAGGAATATGTCCTTCTTCAGAAGAAAAGATTCCATCACCTGTTGTAGTGATAAACTTACGGTTATTTACATTTTCGTCAACAGTAGCTTGACTATTAGGCTTACCGCTTTCAAAAGAAAACAAACCAACGGCATCACCGCTAGTCCAATCATTTCCCGATTTTCTAGTTTGGGCAGTAGAACCATTGTGTTCTACTAGTGCAGAAAACTCGATATTACTTCTATCGACATCAGTTTGCGAGTTTTCTACAAAATTATGGCTATTGCAGCAATATAAAAAAATTGCCAAGGTTGCCAGTAAGCCTGCTTTAATACTCCTCATAATTCAATCTTTAAATCTAAATAGTTGTTTTATGACAAAGTTAACTCTAACCTGCATGATTCTTGATAAATTAATAGTTAAAATTGCCCTTTAACCCACCGGTTTTAATTAATGGTTTGTAGCCTAGCAAGTTAGTATAAAGCTTTTTATTAACAAAATCAAAAAACCTTTTTTATTGTATAAATCAACTATTTTTAAAACAAATAAAGAAATCTAAAATTTAGTTGTACATTGTACTTCTTATGGGGTTGACTTAATTATACTCCTTAAGCAACCTTCTTTTTAATCTAAACATCACAAATAATATTTTTTGTGATCTATTGGTTTTGTAGCAGTTCTATCTAAAAGAGCACTATTTTAGATAGAATAAGAGCATTTTAAATTTTAGACGAAAATGTTCCAAGGACTTATCACCTTAAATTCAAAGTAAATAATCTTTCATAAGGTGTTATCTTAACTCTTTAAGTTAGCAGGTAAACCATATATCCTACCTCTAAAAAATTATAATCAAAATATGTAATATCAGTGAGTCATCGTATCATCATGTCGGTGTCATGATGATACGATGACACCGACATGTCACTCTCATATCGGTGTTAAAAATATGCTTACTAAAAAAATAGAGCGCATCTTTAAAAGAAAAATGCACTCTATAAATCTTATAAAATTAGGGTATGTTGTTCTAATTAGTATTACTCTCTTTTCTGAGGTGGATAATCAATATTATAATGCAAACCTCGACTTTCTTTACGATCAATACCTTGTCTCATAATTAGATATCCTGTATTAATCACATTACGTAATTCACAAATTTCTTTAGAGGCATAGCTTCTCTTAAACAAGCTTTCTGTTTCTTCATACAAGATATCCAAACGATCCCAAGCTCTTTTTAAACGAAGATTGCTTCGCACAATACCCACATAAGTACTCATAATCTGATTTACTTCCTTAAGACTTTGAGTTATTAATACCATCTCTTCTGGAGAACGAGTTCCGGCATCATTCCACTCGGGGATATGTTCATTAAAAGAATAATTGTCAATAGCTTTCAAACTATGTTTTGCCGCTGCATCAGCATAAACTACAGCTTCAATTAAAGAATTGGAAGCTAAGCGATTACCACCATGCAAACCTGTACAGGAACATTCTCCTACTGCATAAAGTCGATTAATAGAAGATTGAGCATCAAAATCCACCTTTATACCTCCACATAAGTAATGAGCTGCTGGAGCTACAGGTATATAATCTTTTGTTATGTCAATACCCAAGCTCAAACACTTTTTATAAATATTGGGAAAATGTTTTTTAGTTTCTTCGGAGTTTTTATGAGTAACATCTAGAAAGACATGGTCCTCTCCTCTACTCTTCATCTCTGTATCTATGGCACGTGCAACTATGTCACGTGGAGCTAAGGATAGGCGTTTATCATACTTCTGCATAAACTCTTCTCCATCCTTTGTTTTTAGTACAGCTCCATAACCACGCATAGCTTCGGTTATAAGAAAAGAAGGTCTATCACCTGGGTGATATAAAGCAGTAGGATGAAACTGTACAAACTCCATATCTTTTACGGTACCCTTTGCACGATAAACCATAGCTATACCATCACCTGTAGCAACTAAAGGATTTGTTGTAGTTTGATACACGGCACCTACCCCACCAGTAGCAATTAAGGTTACTTTCGCTAGAAACGTATCTACTTTATTGGTTTCAGGATTTAAAATATAAGCACCATAACACTCTATATTTGGTGTTTGACGTGTAACATGTATTCCCAAATGATGCTGTGTTAATATTTCTATAGCAAAATGCTGATCATAAATATCAATACTAGGATGTTCGTGAACAGCACGAATCAAGCTTTCTTGTATTTCTGCTCCGGTATTATCTTTATGATGAAGAATACGAAACTCTGAATGTCCACCTTCCCGATGAAGATCGAATTCTCCTTTTTCATTTTTATCAAATTTTACTCCCCAACTGATTAATTCTCGTATCTGACTAGGAGCTTCTTTGACTACCTTGGTTACAGCTTGTGGATCACTCAACCAGTCACCAGCAATCATTGTATCCTCAATGTGCTTCTCAAAATTATCTACTAATTTATTGGTAACCGAAGCTATACCACCTTGAGCATAATAAGTGTTTGCCTCTTCTAGTTTCGTTTTGCATATTAAAGCAACAGATCCTTTATCTGCCACCTTAAGAGCATAGCTCATACCTGCTATGCCTGAACCTATAACAAGAAAATCATATTTCTTTACCATGTATCTATAATATTAGAGTAAGAAATCTCTTATAAGTACCTTACTCACTGTTAGTACAAACATATAAAATTTGTTGCTTCTAAGGCGAGTCAAGTTGGGAATAATTGCTAAAATTGCTACCTTGCTATAAAATTTCAATAATGAATAGAACATTCCATTCTCGTACACGATGGGACCAAATCATCTACGTTTTTGTCATAGCTTCAGTATGCTTGTATATGATTTGGATAAAGCAGGCTATATTAGCCGCAATTCTTGCTGTATTATTAATTGTTCTTATCGAAAAAATAATTCATACCCAATATATCATTACAAGTAATAATAAATTGATTATCAAAAGAGGAAGATTTAGTAAAACACAAGAACTGGATTTTGATAACATTACTGATATTGAAGAAAAAACAACTACTAAATTTGGAGCATTCTACGTTGCTAAATATGTATTGATCACTTACAATAAGAATAAATATATAGCAATCACTCCAGCTAGTCCGAGTCGATTTATTAATGCAGTTATTAAAATAAAAGAACACTATATAGATAACGAATCCTAATTAACCAACAAAATCAAATACAATGAAAAATTATCAAGTAGCTATTATTGGAGGAGGCCCTGCTGGGTACAGTGCGGCTGAAAAAGCAGGTAAAGCTGGTTTAAATGTAATCTTATTTGAAAAGAAAAACCTAGGGGGTGTTTGTCTAAACGAAGGATGTATTCCAACAAAGACACTTTTATACTCGGCCAAAATTTATGATAAAACGAAAGATGCGAAACGTTTCGCTGTAAATATAGAAAATGCTTCATTTGATTTTAAGCGTATTATTTCTCGCAAAAATAAAGTTGTTCGTAAACTAGTTTTGGGAGTTAAAGCAAAAATGGAAGAAGCCAAAGTAGAAGTCGTTGAAGGAGAAGCATTCCTTATTAATAAAAATACAATTCGCTGCCAAGATGAAGAATATACATTTGATAATCTTCTTATCTGCACAGGTTCGCATACTTTTGTCCCTCCAATTCCTGGAGTCGATCAAGTAGACTATTGGACACATGAAGATGCTTTATCAACTAAGGAACAACCTAAATCTCTAATTGTAGTAGGTGGTGGAGTAATAGGACTTGAGTTCGCTTCTTTCTATAACAGTTTAGGAACTAAAGTAACCATTATTGAAATGATGGACGAAATTCTTCCGGGTATGGATAGAGAAGTAGTAGAAGAGTTACGAAAAGAATATACAAAGAAAGGCATTGAGTTTATGCTTCAAACAAAGGTTGAATCTTTAAGTAAGAAAGACGACTTAGCTACTGTAACTGTATCAAAAGACAATGAAGAACAAAGCCTAGAAGCAGAAAAAGTGTTATTGAGTGTGGGTAGAAGAGCTTCTATAGAAAACTTTGGATTAGAAAATTTGGGTATTGAACGCAATGAAAAAAAGCAAGTTGTTGTCAATGCTCAGCTACAATCATCTATCCCTACTATTTTTGTATGTGGTGATGCCAATGGAAAATCGCTTTTAGCTCATACGGCTATCAGAGAAGCAGAAGTAGCAATAAATACGATTCTCGGAAAAGATGATTCTATGAGTTATTCAGCTATACCAGGTATTGTTTATACAAATCCAGAAATAGCGGGTGTAGGAAAAACAGAAGAACAACTCCAAAGAGAAGGAATAACATATACTAAAAAGGTCATTCCAATGACTTTCTCTGGTAGATTTGTAGCCGAAAATGAAGGGTTTAATGGATTATGCAAACTTCTTATTGATGAAGAAAAAGACCATGTATTAGGAGCGCATTTATTAGGTAATCCAGCATCAGAAATAATAACATTAGCTGCAATGGCTATTGATTTAAAATTGACAACTAAAGAGTGGAACAAAATAGTATTCCCTCACCCCACAGTAACCGAAATATTTAAAGAATTCCTATGATAATCAGAATCGTATTGGCCGTTATTTTGGCATTTACCTTTGAAATAAACTCTATCTGTCAAAATAATATCTCTACAGAAATTGATAAGTATATTAAACAATACCTACCTTCGAGTTCGGAGGTAGGTATTGCTGTTTATAACCTCAGCAAAGACCAGTTAATATATGAGCATAATGCCAATAAATTAGCTCGACCAGCCTCAACATTAAAACTCCTAACTGCAATAACAGCTCTGGAGTATCATGTACAACCTATTGAAACCTCGTTGTGGTATAATGGTGTCATTAAGGAGAATGTTTTATATGGAGATTTATATGTTGTAGGTGGATTAAATCCTGAATTTGGAGAAGTAGAATTAGATGAATTTATAAGTCAAATTAAGAAACTATCAGTTTCTCACATTAAAGGAAATATTTATGGAGATATCTCATTAAAAGATTCACTCTATTGGGGTGAAGGATGGGCATGGGATGATAATCCTAGTTCCTATCAACCCTATATCTCTCCTCTTACATACAATAAAGGTAAAGTAACTATAGAGTCAAGACCTTATAATCCTGGTCAGAAAGCACAAGTGATAGCCAAACCAAAATCATCTTATTATTCTATTGAAAACAAAACAGTAAGTAAAGATCCTAAAGCAGGAAAACTAGAAGTAACCCGTAATTGGTTGGAAAACCAAAATAATATTATGATTTCTGGAAATGTGGATCGATTTAGGGTGAAAGAAGTAAATGTTTATAATTCTACAAATTTTTTCCTACATACCTTTTATGAGAAAATGATGCAAAATGGAATTATTATTGATGGATATTATGATGTTTTAGAATTTGAAGAAGGCAAAGAGACACAGTTAATCTATAAAAATATCATCACTATTCCTGAAATTATAAAACCTATGCTCAAAGAAAGTGATAATCTAAATGCAGAATCATTACTTATTAATATAGGAAAGTTGAATAAAGGTAAGCATATCTCAGCAAAAGATGGGCTAACCTATGTTGATTCATTAGTTTTAAAACTAGGAGATAACCCTTGTAATTATCAAATTGCTGATGGAAGTGGGTTGTCACCCTATAATTTAATTAGTGCAAATCTTCTTCTCAATCTCTTAAAATACACTTACCAAAAGAAGTCTATTTTCAATGTAATATATCCCTCTATGCCTGTAGCTGGTATTGATGGAACATTAGCTTATCGTATGAAGAATACAAGTGCCTACAAAAAAGTAAAGGCTAAAACCGGCACCATTACTGCTGCCAGTAGCCTTGCAGGCTTTACTGAAAACAGCAAAGGTGAGATTATAGCCTTCGCAATTCTGAATCAAAATATACTGAAAAGTAGCCAAGCAAGACGTTTTCAAGACGTTGTTTGCAGTCTACTAAGTAAATAAACTCTAATTCAATTTAGAATAAATAAGTAAATGATATTTGCCAGTTTTTAGATTTGTAAGAAGCATCTTTAAAATTTTCTTCTAAAGTTTCTTTAGCATCAGAAATAGTTACGCCATCTGCCGATTTATTCAAGGGTATATTATAATTAATCCCTAATCTATAGTGAGTAAGGAAAGTAACACCACCACCCATATTAATACCAACTTGTGCGCTCTTCTTATTAAACTTCACATCATCCACTTTTTGACTTTTATCAATATTGAAAAAGAAGTTTGGACCTGCTGCTAGGTAAAAAGAAGCTAGACTTGATAAGCCAAAAGTGTATTTCAAATTAATAGGAATATCAAATCCTGTTTCAGAAAAAGTTTCATTTTTTCCATTATATTCTACCTTGGCATCTCTTTTCGAAAACAAAAATGCACCATCGACACCTAAACCTACCAGCGGAAGCTTAACATCCAATGTAGGTCCAGCAAAGAACCCTACACGGTTATTGGAGTCGAAATTACTAGGAAGATTACTAAAAGAAACTTTAGTAACATTCAAACCACCTTTAATACCAAACTTAATCTGCGAATGAGCTGTAAAAGAAAAGCCCAAAAGCATTACTAAAACCAAATAAAAACTTTTTTTCATAATGCAAATAAATAAAAAAGTAGGAAAGATAAATACTACTTAATTTCATACTTATCTTTCCTACTTTAGAGTAATTTAATATTCATCTTCGTTAAAAAAGAAATCTTCTTTACTTGGATAATCTGGCCAAATATCTTCGATGCTTTCGTAGACTTCGCCCTCATCTTCCATTTCTTGAAGGTTTTCTATTACTTCTAATGGTGCTCCAGAACGCGTAGCATAATCAATTAGTTCATCTTTCGTAGCTGGCCATGGAGCATCTTCTAACTTTGATGCAAGTTCTAATGTCCAATACATAGTGTTAATAGTATTTTATTTATATTAATGATAATTGAATTTTATACTTTAGCGCACAAATATAGAATAATATCTATCATTTACAATTAGTATTCCAATAAATTTCTGCCTGCCCAGTCTCTAAATTTAACTTTCTAGATAAAACAAAGAAAAAATCAGATAATCTATTCACATAAGCGATTAATTCACTCGAAATTTCTGTTTTTTCAGATAATTCAAGAATTCTTCTTTCACCTCTTCTGCAAATTGTTCTACATATATGTGCTACAGAAGATGCAGAAGTACCCCCTGGGAGAATAAAAGATTTCAAGCCAGGCAGATTTTCATCCATCTCATCAATGCGCTGTTCTAGCTCTTCAACTTCGTCTTCGCTCATCACAGATGTTCTGTGCAAAGTTGTTTTAGATTGATCGGTTGCTAAGTGAGAACCCACATCAAAAAGTTTATTTTGAATTCCTCTCAAGAATTTAATATCACTACTATTCTCCATAGCAGAAATTAATAAGCCGATATGAGCATTTAACTCATCAATGGTTCCATACGCTTCTAAACGAATATCATATTTAGGAACTCGTGTACCACCAATCAAACTAGTAGTACCTTTATCTCCAGTACGTGTATAAACAAAACTCTTTTTCATAATTAATAGTTTAATGTTATATCCTTATAACATAATAAGAGAACTAGAAGTTGACTATATAGTCTTGCTTATTCTTTGAATGATCAAAAAACAATATGCCTAGATCATATAAATCAAAAGAAATCCCAGAGTTAGGATGACTTATCACTTTTGACCAAAACTCCATTCTTTCCTTATTGAACCCTATTCCATATATAATAAGTATAGAGTCCTTATGCATTATAGGAATTATTTCAGTGAGAATATTTTCTAATTCTTTATTATCATAAGACATTTCTAAATAAACAAAATCAAGTTTACAAGAATTTTTTACATTACCAAAAATATGCACATCAGATTTAGCCCATCTAAATATATCTGATATGTCGTCACCTCTATGTTTATATAGAATGGTATGAGGACTTATAAAGTTTACTAATCTAAATAATAATTTAATTACTTTATCAGACTCAACTTTTGAATGTGGTAATTGATTAAGAAGAGAATAATTATAGTAAACTCCTTTTTCATAAATGACTTGAGTGATAAAATTAAAGGCAAAGGGTGAATGAACACCATATCCTTTACGTTTCCTAAACCTCTTGAACCAAATGAATATTCTTTTTACTTTTTCTAATATAAACATGCCCCTATATAAAATAAGCAGCAAGTTAATTAACTCACTGCTTATTTCTATTATTTTGATTGTTTTTTATTTTTCCTTAGAGAAAGAATAAGGTACATCTACATCATTAATACCTCTTTCTTTATTAGGCTTATCAGTCATTGAGTAAATGATATTTACCCCATTAGCAAAATCACCATGTTGGAAATAGTTTTTAGTGTAGTTTTTATTATTCAATAAAATAGAATGAATATATCTATTCTCTTCATTATTATTTTGAGCTTCAAGAACTACATCTTTACCATTGTCTAAATGTATTGTCGCTTTATCAAATAATGGAGAACCTATTACATATTGATCTGTACCAGGAGCAACTGGATAAAAACCTAAAGCAGAAAAAACATACCAAGCTGAAGTTTGACCATTGTCTTCATCTCCACAATATCCATCTGGATTTGGTGTATATAATTTATTCATTACTTCTCTCGTCCAATATTGAGCTTTCCAAGGTTGACCAGCATAGTTATAAAGATAAATCATATGTTGAATAGGTTGGTTTCCATGAGCATAATTACCCATATTCATCACTTGCATTTCACGAATTTCATGGATTACAAACCCATAATAGCTATCATCAAATAAAGGTGGAACATTGAAAACAGAATCCAACATTTGATTAAAGTCATCTTTACCTCCCATCAAATCAATTAAACCTTGAGGATCATGAAATACAGACCATGTATAGTGCCAACTATTACCTTCAGTAAAAGCATCTCCCCACTTCAAAGGATTAAAAGGAGATTGAAACGCACCATCGGCATTTTTACCTCTCATCAATTTATGTTCAGAATCAAAAAGATTACGATAATTGAATGCCCTTTCTTTAAAAGGTTTCAATTCCTTTTTAGATTTTCCCAACTTTTTACCTAGCTCATAAATACACCAGTCATTATAAGCATATTCCAACGTACGAGCAGCATTTTCATTGATATCTACATCGTAGGGAACATATCCTAACTTATTATAATATTCAAAACCTAAACGACCTGTTGAACTTATTTCTGGATGAACCGCATTAGCACCATGAACTACAGCATTCCATAAGGTTTCAATATCTTCATATTGAACACCTTTTAAATAAGCATCAGCAACAACAGAAGCAGAATTATTTCCAACCATACAATCTCTATGTCCTGGGCTTGCCCATTCTGGTAAAAATCCACTTTCTTTAAATGTATTGGCTAAACCTTCTTGAATTTTAAGATTTTGAGATGGATATACTAAGTTTAGTAATGGAAACAAAGACCTAAATGTATCCCAAAAACCAGTATCTGTAAACATATAGCCTGATAATACTTCACCATTATATGGGCTATAATGTACTACATCACCGTCTTTATTGTATTCATAAAAGCTCCTTGGAAATAATACTGAACGATATAGGCAAGAATAAAAAGTACGCAAGTTATCGATGTTTTTATCTTCAACTTCCAATTTACCCAAAACTTCATTCCACTGTTCTCTAGACTGCTCCTTCAATTCTTCCAATGTAAAATCACCTAGCTCTGCTAGATTAAGCTCTGCTTGCTCAATGCTAATAAAAGAAGAAGCTATACGAACATGAACTTGATCTCCTCTTTTTGTATTAAAACTTACTATTGCTCCAGAGTGGTCAGAGGTATTATCTAATATATCGGTAATTTTTTTATCATTCACCCCTTTTGCAATACTAAATGGTGTATCAAATTGAATAACAAAATAGTTTTTGAAATTTTCGGGAACACCTCCACTATTTTTAGTAGTATAACCTATGATTTTATTTTCATTAGGTAATATCTTAACATAAGATCCCTTATCAAAAGCATCAATAATTACATTTGATTTTTCATTTTCAGGGAACGTAAAACGAAAAAGAGCAGCTCTTGATGTGGGAACTAATTCCGTAACTACATCATAATCGGCTAAATATACTTTATAATAATAAGGAGTAGCTGTTTCTGCTTTATGCGAAAACCAACTAGCTCTCTCTTCTTCATCAAAATTTAATTCACCTGTCTGAGGCATTATTGAAAACTGCCCATAATCATTAATCCAGGGACTAGGCTGGTGTGTTTGTTTAAAACCTCTTATTTTATCGGCATCATAACTATAAGTCCACCCATCACCCATTTTACCAGTTTGAGGAGTCCAAAAGTTCATTCCCCAAGGAACAGCAATGGCAGGATAAGTATTACCTGTTGAAAAAGAATGCTTAGATTGAGTACCTACCAATATACTGACATAATCTACAGGAGTATATTTTTTTGCTTGGAGTACACCCACTAAAGCGCAAAAGACCATAAAAAGTACACTACGTAATCTCATATTATCGATTTAAAATTTATATCGGATTTAAATATACATAATATTGAAACAATGTAAATATAGAACTTACTCAATAGAATATAAAAAAGAGAGTTTTATGTTAAATGATTTTAAGCTAGTAAGATGATAATAATATACTTACAAGATTATAGATAATTATGATCAATTCTATTTTCTCACTAAAGCCGAAGAGATCTTATACTATGAGATTTCACTAAAGATAAAAGGCAAGTAGCAATAAAAAACCCTCTAGAATTCTAGAGGGTTTTAAAGTGCCCAGACCCGGGATCGAACCGGGATGGAGGTTAATCCACTGGTGTTTGAGACCAGCGCGTCTACCGATTCCGCCATCTGGGCATTGCGTGTGCAAATATACCGCTTTTTTTTATTATGACAATAGTTTTGCCTTTTTTTTGATATTCATTTTACCACTTTGCTTTCTGATTAGATAAAATAGGGTTATTTTAGCAGAAACATATAAAAAATGATATCATGATAAATCAAAATAACTACTGCGTGATAATGAGTGGTGGTGTTGGAAGTAGATTTTGGCCATTTAGCCGTAAAACTTATCCAAAACAGTTTCTAGACTTTTTTGGTACAGGAAGGTCTCTTCTTCAACAAACTTTTGATCGATTCAATAAGATTATTCCTACTAAAAATATCTTTATTGTAACCAATGAAGACTATTCTAATTTAGTACAAGAACAAATTCCTGAAATTAATAAAAGTCAGATTTTATTAGAGCCTACAAGAAGGAATACTGCCCCATGCATTGCCTGGGCATCTTATCATATAAGAGAACTGAATCCCAATGCTAATATTGTAGTAGCTCCCTCTGATCATCTTATACTTAAAGAAGATGAATTTCTAAATTCTATATCTAACGGACTCCAATATGTTGCTGAAAATAATAATCTTTTAACTCTAGGTATCACTCCCAATAGACCAGAAACAGGATATGGTTATATTCAAATAGCCGATCACATAAATGAATCTCTATATAAAGTGAAAACCTTTACTGAAAAACCACAGCTAGATCTGGCTAAAGTCTTTGTAGAAAGTGGGGAATTTTATTGGAATTCAGGATTATTTATGTGGAATGTAAATTCTATTTTACAATCTATTGATCAATTTTTACCGGAAATAGCTTCAAAGCTTGATGCTGGTAAAGGGATTTATACTACACCAAAAGAAAAGAATTTCATTCAAGAGAATTTTCCTGCTTGCCCAAATGTATCTATCGACTTTGGTATCATGGAGAAAGCAGAAAATGTATATGTATCATTAGGTGATTTCGGTTGGTCTGACCTTGGTACTTGGGGCTCACTATATGATTTGTCAGATAAAGATGAAAATCAAAATGTAACCCTAAAAGGTGATTCTATCTTTTATAATAGCAAAAATAATATTGTAGCTCTTCCCAAAGGCAAGCTGGCTATTATTGATGGTTTAGAAAATTATCTTATTTCTGAATCTGATAATGTAATCTTAATTTGTAAGAAAGATGAAGAGCAATCCATTAGAAAATATGTTAGTGATGCTCAGCAAAAATTAGGCGATGACTATATCTAGTTTTAACTTTATACTAGATATAGTTTATTATACACTATAAAACAGTAAGGGTTCCAATTGGAACCCTTACTGTTTTATTTTAATAAGAAATAGATACATTAAAATTTTCTTCTTTCAATCTCTCCCCTATTTCATCAAGTTCTTCTTTAGAAGCCTTTAATAAACCTTTTACAGGAGTTTCTCTATCAATAGTATAAATCATTACTTGTCTAGGATTGATTTGCTTTAATTGAGCTATCCATGGCTCTACAAACTCACTTCCTGTATTATCAACACTATTTCCTTTATACTCTCCTTTTAGGAACATAGTTTGAATAATCAAATCCCCATCCAACATTTTCATTAGTTCTATAGTTTTAGCTACATCATAATTACAATTGGGCTGATTAACTAAGTTAATAAAAGGCATATCTACAGTATCTAATTTTAAAATATTATTATCAACTTTATGCAAAGCCTTTACTGTAGCTGGTTGATGTAAAAATGTAGCATTACTTAAAACACTTACTTTGGCTCGAGGAGCATATTTATCACGAAGTTTAATAGTATCATCTATAATTTCCGAAAAATTGGGATGAATAGTTGGTTCACCATTTCCTGCAAAAGTAATAACATCTGGTAACTCTTGAGTAGCAACCATTTCTTGCAATTTATCCTCTAGATGATCTTTTACCTCTTGCCTAGTGGGCAAAGGAGATGAAGGTCTATTTTCTCCGTTTAATCCGCATTCACAGTAAATGCAATCAAAAGAGCAAACTTTTCCATCAGAAGGTAATAAATTAATACCTAGGGATATTCCTAATCTTCTAGATTTTACTGGTCCAAATACTGGAGAAGGGAAAATTATTGTCATTATTAAAAGCAGTGTTTTATTTATGTACAATACAAATATATAAAAAACCCTTCTTCTTATTTTCTATTTCGTCCTAAATTTAAAACTTTATCCTGCCCATCAATTGCAAATCAGCTTTACTTCTTTTATTTATTTTATTAACTCCACTCCCTATTTCGGACCTATCTGAATAAAAAGTTAATCCATATTTTATCATTAAGGTGATATTTTTAATGGGCTTATTATTTATATTGAGAGATAATCTGTGACCCCTCCCATAAAAGGAAGGAATATAAGAATTATATAAAAGTCCTTTTTCATAGATATATAATCGTGTATCAAATGAAGGAGAGTTAAAATAAGTATACTGAAAATCAGTTTTTAGGTATAACCAAGGCGAATTAATACTTACTCTTTGCGTGAAATGATATCCTATATCACTGTATAGAGACTTCAACCAGTTACAATCTCCTAAGGATTTTAATTCAATAAAGTCATTACAGACTACATGGTATTCAATACGAGATTTAAACAAATAATATCCATCTATTATCTTTCCTTTTGTTCCAGTCCGATCTCGTTCAAACTGTTTATAAGAAAAACGAAAATTAAAACTATGATGATTTAAAAATGGAATATCTACCTCAGCCCCCATATCTACAACGTACGATGCCTTACTCAATCTATATTTCCACCAAGG
Organism: Bacteroides coprosuis DSM 18011; assembly: GCA_000212915.1. NCBI lineage: Bacteria > Pseudomonadati > Bacteroidota > Bacteroidia > Bacteroidales > Bacteroidaceae > Bacteroides > Bacteroides coprosuis. Next base: position 437,580 of record CM001167.1, on the reverse strand, counting down.
ATTAGTAGAATAATCTATATAGGCATTGAACTCCACTGGGTAAAATTTTTTAGTTTGCATAGATATATAGTACCCATTTTCATTTTTCACTTTAGACTGAGATCCAAAAGCATTAGAATAAAAACCCCAATAACGCGGAGAGTAATAACGATAAATAAATAATAAATCCCAGTCGGTTGTTGGTGCATAATATATTTTATTTAAAACAGCTATTCCACTTTTTGATATTGCCAATTCTCCTTTACTGATTACTTTATTCCAATACCAAGTATAGTCTGTACCTATATTAAAAAAATTATTACCTACAATATCATATTTTGTATAATTCTTTGTAGACCTTCCAATAGGTAAATTAAAATAGTAATAGAGTCCATTAACACCCAACGTAAAGTTTGAAAAATGATAGGCTATTCTACTACCCATAGAAACCTGTTTTACAGCGTTCTTTTTTTCTATTTCTTTTGCAGTACGATACAGTCCAGAAGTATAAATTGAATTTATTTTATTCTCTTTGATTGTTCCACCCGTTTCTTTGTGAGAAATAAAAGGAGTTATTTCTAAATTTCCACTTTTGTATATACATGCAATCCCTCTAAAATAATTATATTCATCTACAGAAGAGTGCTTACTTACTCCATTGGCATCTTTAAAGAAAGATTGAATTTCATTCCATTTTCCCCCGAAGTTCCTAGTACCAACAGTTAAACCTAATCCATAATTAACTCTGAATTTTCCAATAAATATTTTATCAAATTTGTTTATATTTTTTATTATTAAATAATAGGAATAATAATCAAATCCGCATGAATTATCCAAACCAAAAATAGGCTCACCAGAATCTTTTTCAGCAACCAAACCAAATTCTATTTTATCCTTTAACTGACAGTTGTAACGAAGAGCTGTGTAAAATGAAGGACCTATAAAAGAATTATAGTCCCCCTCTCTTTTATATAAAGGAATATCGTAACGAAGAGATAATTCATTCTTTATTCTTGTATTTTTTTTAATAGGAACAAAGTTCTCTTTCATGTTATCAACAGAAATATAAGGAAGTAATTTATCTATTGTCTTTTTATCAAATCCGTTTATCAATTGAATTTCATAAATAGAATGAAATCCTCCATTTTTCAATCGATAATTTATTAATGATTCAATTTGATAAGGTGACAATATGAACAACTGTGTTAATTGTTCGCGTGACACCCTATTTATATCAAGTAATACACTAAGGTTATCTACAAGTTCATCAACAGTTATTGACTCATCTTCTGCACTATTTTCACTCTTAAGAAGTATTCTCTCAATCTTATCTTCATTACTCTTTTTCTGAGTGTTATTTTGACCAACGCTATTTATAGTTATAAACAAGATACAAACAGCTGTAAACAATCTTAATAAGCTGATATTCATATAGTATTAAAAACACATAGATAAATTATTAACAAGATTATAAACAAGCTATAAATGTAATCTTTTTTCTTATTATTAATCAGAATACTTCTTATTATTTTACAGTAGTTATAGATCAAAATAAAAACCGCTATTAACAATTGTCAATAACGGTTTCAACATCTTATAACATTCTATTTTAACACTGCACAATTAGTAGTGATAACCTCTTATTATAAGGATTTAAATGATCTTATTAAACAGATCCCAGATAACAATTCCTGTAGTAACAGATACGTTCATAGAATGCTTCGTTCCGTATTGAGGTATCTCAATACACCCATTAGAATGATTAATAACCTCTTGCTGAACTCCTTTTACTTCATTCCCCATTACAATAGCTATTTTCTGATTTTTTTGAAGTTCTAATTCATTCAACATGGTACTCCCTTCTGCTTGTTCAATTGAAAACACAGTGTAACCCTCTTCTTTCAACCTATCAACAATATGAACCGTATCTTCAATATACTCCCAATCTACTGATTCTTCAGCACCTAAAGCTGTTTTATGTATTTCAGCATGGGGAGGAACAGAAGTTATACCACAGAGGTATATCTTTTCTAATCGAAAAGCATCTGCTGTTCTAAATACAGAACCTACATTATACATACTCCTTATATTATCTAGAATAACGATAAAAGGGACTTTATCTATTTCTTTAAATTCACTTGTACTCAAGCGATTAAGTTCGGTTATTTTAAGTTTTCGTATCATAATCTTAGTAATAATTCACTTCTATATTACAAAGGTAAAACAAACGGTTCACATCCTTGTTAATTACTGTGTAAAAGCAGGGGAAAGAATGGGTATAAATATCAATAAATAGTCCTTGTATTATTCAAAGTTCTAATCTTATAATGGGATTTAGATAATAACCAAAAAAGTTATTACTTATTTAAGAACCTAGATTAAACAGACTTTTAATCCAATATAATCAAAGTTTATTAAGAAAGTTTTTAACTTTGTTTATTGTAAACAGGTTGTTAATAATATATTTATATACCTAATAATCAGTATAAAATAGCCTATTTTAGCAGTTCATAAAACTATAGATAACTTTATATTTTTAGTTTATAACTTAGAAAGCAAGATATTTATCTTTTTTTTACGAACACTATTAACAGCCTATTATTACTATCATATATATTTAAAATTTAAAGAGAAATAAATTAATTATTATGAATAAGCTTATAACTGCTATCAATGAGTTGAAGAAAGAAAAGAAAGCCTTGATTCTGGCTCACTATTACCAGCGCAGTGAATTGCAAGATATAGCAGACTTTGTTGGTGATAGCTTAGCCTTGGCTCAATGGGCTTCTAAAACGGATGCTGATGTTATTGTAATGTGCGGTGTTCATTTTATGGCTGAGACGGCAAAAATCCTTAATCCCAGTAAAACGGTTTTAATACCAGACATGGATGCGGGCTGTTCCTTGGCCGATAGCTGTCCTGCTGATAAATTTGAAGAGTTTGTTAATGCTCACCCCGATCATACCGTTATATCGTACGTAAACACCTCTGCTGGAGTCAAAGCTGTTACTGACATCGTTGTAACTTCCACGAATGCAAAACAAATTGTGGATAGTCTGCCCAAAGATGAAAAAATAATATTTGGTCCTGATTACAACTTGGGAAATTATATCAATTCTATAACGGGTAGAAATATGTTGTTATGGAATGGTGCTTGTCATGTGCATGAACAATTTTCTGTTGAAAAAATATTAGCTCTCAAAAAAATATATCCAAATGCCATTGTTTTAGCCCATCCTGAATGTAAAAATACATTACTTAGTATTTCTGATTTTGTTGGCTCTACTTCAGCCCTTTTAAAGTATGCTCAAACAAGCGATTGCAATCAATTTATCGTTGCAACAGAATCAGGAATTTTACATCAAATGCAAAAGGCTTGCCCAGAAAAAACATTTATTCCTGCTCCTCCAAATGATAGTACTTGTGCTTGTAATGAGTGTAATTTTATGCGTTTAAATACTTTAGAAAAGTTATATTTATGCTTAAAAAATGAAACTCCAGAAGTTTTAGTGGATGAAAAAATAGCAGTAAAAGCAGTTAAACCGATTGTTAGAATGCTTGATATTTCTGAAGAATTAGGTTTATAAAGAATAATTATAAAAGTCTTATATAAATCTATTTATAGATATAAAAATAGCCTATCTAAAGAACTAGATAGGTTATTTTTTTATGGGATTATCATTTACTTTAGAGGTCTATATTTAGGTATAATTCCTTAGTTTGAATAAGTCATGGTTTTACTTTGACACCGATATGATGATTACATGTCGGTGTCAAAGCGTCTTCATATCGGTGTCATAATCATAGTAAGTTTAATAGGGGTTTAAGCTAATTGAGAAAAAAAGCAGACTACGCTTAGTCTGCTTAAGTTGGATTTATTAAATATCTAAATTGTAATTAAATCTTCTATTTCAGTTTTTTGTATGTTTTAAAACTTAAAAATAGAATGCTTAATATAAGTACCATTAAGCCTATATAAGCAATAGTTTCTGTTACTGATAATGAATGAGGATGAAAGCTCATTTTTAGCGTGTATTCACCTTCAGGAAGGTCTATCCCTCTAAGTACATAGTTTGCTCTAAATAAGGGTAGTTCTTGATTATCTATAGTAGCTTTCCAACCAGGATAATAGATCTCAGAAAATAGTGCTATACCAGCTTTTTTAACATTTACTAAATAGGTTATTTCGTTGGGTTGGTACTCTTGTAAAAGGATACTGCCCTCTCCTATTCTATTGGAATGATCAAAATCTTGGTTAATAATAGCTGTTTCTTTCGTATTAATCTTTCCAAGATTCGTGATTTCTTCGTCTGCTGTACTTACGGTTTTTATATTATTTACAAACCATGCATTTCCATTTCTGAATTTATTTTCTAATACGGAAGTCGATTGTGTACCTAATATATAATATTTAGTATTCAGCATATTTAGTATAGGTGTATCTTCATCTTCAAGTAATTCCAATTGTTCTTGATTCGTTATTTTTTGGATAACCTTACCCATTTCTGGTTGAATATAAAAATCTATTAACTCTTGATATCTACGGAGTTTGGCTGCATTATACCCGCCTATACTTTTATGCCAATACGATGTATTATTTTCATTAAAAGTATTTGTAGTAAAATTTAATACTCTGAAATTAGGGTCTTTATCCTCTAAAATAAATTTATTTGCTTCTGTAGGAGTAAACGTTTTGTTAATATCTGTTTTTGGAACAAATAATTCATCATTCAAATATCTTTTATTAACGCTCCATAAGTCAAAAATAGATAGGCCTATTAATAAGGCTACTGTAGATATTTTATTGGTTTTATCTTTTACAAATAAAAATAAAATAAAGCACCCCATCAATATAATGATTAAGCTTCTCCAAGCATCGGCCTGTACAATGTCTGCTCTCATAGTTTCTAAGCTCATGATTAGCTGACTAGCAAAATCTGCAGGTGCTTGGCTGAATGCCATTAATTCTCTTTCTGAAATAAAAGATCCTGTTAGAAACTTTGGAAATAAGGCAGTCAAAAGAGATAACCCTCCTGTTATAGCTAAGCTAATGATGAGAGGCTTTTGATTGTTTACTAGTTGCTCTTTATTCTTTAATAGGTTTACTAAGCCTAATATGGCTAAAAGAGGAATTGTGAATTCTGCTATAACAAGTATAGATGATACAGCTCTAAATTTATTGTATAAAGGGATATAGTCAATAAAGAAGTCGGTAACTGGCATAAAATTTTTACCCCAAGCTAGTATGATAGAAAATGCTGTTGCACCTACCAAAGCCCACTTTATAGGACCTTTTACAACTATACAGCCCACTATAAATAGAAAAAGGATAAATGCTCCAACATAAACGGGCCCTGCAGTAAAGGGTTGGTCGCCAAAATACTGAGTTATTTGACCATATATATTATAAAATTTAGGATTTGCATCTTGCATAGCCGATTCATTTTGAATGATAGGCTTTGAAGCTCCTCCTTTAAAGTTAGGTATTAATAAAGTGAGAGTTTCATCTATTCCATAGCTCCATTGAGTTATGTATTCTTTATCAACACCTTTATCTTCATGAGTGTTTTTTTTATTTAGTGTCAATTCAGTTTTTCCACGAGTAGATTCATTACTGTATTGATAGGTATGATACAAGCTTGAACTATTTACAGCAATAGCAAGAATACCTGATATACAGAGGATACCTGTTGCTTTTAAAAAATGATTTAATTCTTTTCTATGATATGCATCTATAAAAAAGGCTATGACCAAGAATAAGATAACAAATAAGAAATAATAACTCATTTGAATATGGTTGGAGATAATCTGAAGTGAAGCGAAAAATGCAGTCAAAATTCCTCCTAACCAATACTTCTTTTTATAGATTAATACAATACCTGCAATAGTTGGTGGAATATATGCTAAGGTTATGAATTTCCATAAATGTCCAGCAGCTATTAATATAAAGAAATAGGAGGAAAAAGCCCAAGCTATTCCTCCTAGAGTAGATATAATAGGTGGAATATTAAATGCTCTAAGTAATATGTAAAAGCCTAGCATCATAATAAATACTTGCCATACATACTGAGGTAAGAAAAGGCTATAAACTTTCTCTGCTGCTTTTAGTGTATCAGTTGATTTATAGGAAGGAGAAATTTGATAAGTGGGCATTCCACTAAATAATGAGTTTGTCCATCGTGTTCTCTTTCCGTGTTCCTCATAATATTCTTTTGCTTCTTCTCCTGCTCCTATACCTGCTGCTGCATCATGATCTAATAATATTCTACCATCTAACATAGAAGGTAAAAAATAGAGTATTGATATAGTTAAAAATAGAAGAATGGCTATACCATCAGGTAAAAGTCTTTTCATTGGTTTAATTTATTTTTATTTGTAAATGTCAATTTAGCTCCAATTTTAGGAAGATGTAGTATTGAAACTTCTGTATCAATGTCTTTAGGTACTTTATGAATACCTATTTCAGGTTGAATTTTATTTAATTCTATTTGTATTAATGTCTGTGTAGAATATGAACAGCTTTTTAAAAAGGCCATTTGAGTAGTATCACAAGCTAAATTGACTAATTTTCCTTCAGCTATTAATAAAATACTATTGCCATCAGGGAAAAAGTATCTTTTTAATTGAGGACTGATTGGAATTTTTTTAATTTCTGGATGTGTATTCAGAACATCATATTCTATTTCTAACTCGTAGTGGCCCATATTACAAATGATAGCTTGATCTTTCATTCTTTGCATATGTTCAAACTTTAGAATATGTTTTCTTCCTGTAGCTGTAATAAAAATATCAGCTGTTTCACATACATCATTTAGTTTTACAACTTGATATCCTTCCATGGCTGCACCCATTGCTCGTATAGGATCTGTTTCTGTAATAGAAACCCGAGCTCCACTATTTCTCAAAGCTTCAGCACATCCCCTGCCGATATCGCCAAAACCACAAATGACTACATCTTTACCAATTAGCATAGTACGTGTTGCTTTTTTTATTGATTCAGCAATCGTTCCTTTACAACTATAAAAATTATCTATTTTTGATTTGATTATAGAAGAATTAATATTAATGATAGGATATAATAATCTATTTTCATTCAAGAGTTGGAGCATTCTATTAATACCAGTTTTTGTATCTTCTGTAATAACTTTTAAATCTTTAGTTAGATTTTTCCAACAGTTTTGATCTTCAGCTAAAACTCTTTTTAAAAATAAGTTAAGTTCATTAATGCTGAATACATTTGATTCTTGGTCGAGTACTTTATAATTGTTCTCTCCCATTAATCCTTGATGAATCATAATACTTAAATCACCTTTATCATCAATAATATGAGTTGGACCTTGGTGGTTAGAAAAATGAAGTGTTTGGAAGATTGACCACCAATAATCAGATAAAGATTCTCCTCTCCAAGCAAATATAGGTGTATTATTTGCTGCAATAGCTGCAGCTGCCTGGTCTTGAGTGGAATATATATTTGAGGCAGACCATCTTACTTCTGCTCCTAATAATTTTAATGTTTCAATAAATACAGCCGTATGGGTGGTTATATGAGATGATCCACTAATTCTCATTCCTTTCAGCGGATATTTATTTTCATATTTTTGTCGGATAGCCATTAATCCTGGCATTTCTCTTTCTACCCAATTTATTTCTTCTCTACCTATTTTTGCAGAGTGGATATCTGCTACTCTATAGGGTATATTTGAAAATAATGATGTTGGCATAGTCTTATAAATTAGTGTATATACAAAGATATGGAATAATCTTTTAGAGGATAGAAAATGACCTTATATTATCATTTTGTATGAGCTTGTTGGATATCTATTCGATTTTAGGACTTCTTTTTTTAGGTAAATAATGATTCAATCGTTTTTATTATTTCTAAGTTTGTATATCCAAACCATATTGAAAATGAAAATATTAGTCGATAATAAAATACCTTATATTCATGATGCTATCTGTTTATTAACAGATGATGTTGTTTACTTACCTGCTACTGAATTCACATCAAGTAATGTAAAGGATGCTGATGTACTTATTGTTCGTACACGAATTAAATGCAATAAAGAGTTATTGGAAGGAAGTAAGGTTAAATTTATTGCTACGGCTACTATAGGTTTTGATCATATTGATACTGAGTATTGTAAGGAAAAAGGTATTGTTTGGAAAAATGCTCCTGGATGCAATGCTAATTCAGTTCGCCAATATATCCAGAGTTCTTTTATCTTATTAGAAAAAGAATATTTTGGATCACTTAAAGGTTTAACTTTAGGAATTGTTGGTGTAGGTCATGTAGGAAGTAAAATAGCTGAACTAGCTGAAGAATTTGGATTAAATGTATTATTGAATGACCCCTTGCGCTGTGATAATGAAAAAGATTTTGATCATCATCAATTGATCGAGTTAGCCGAATTGGCTGATATAATTACTTTTCATGTTCCTTTATCTAGAGAAGGAAAATATCCTACCTATCATTTGGGTAATGATTTTTTTTTTAGATCATTGAAGAAAAAACCTATTATTATAAATAGTTCTCGCGGTGAAGTTATTGATACCTCCTCTTTGAAAAAATATTTAGATTGTCATGTAGTAAGTCAGGCAATTATAGATGTTTGGGAAAACGAGCCACATATCGATTTTGATCTTTTAGAAAAAGTATTTTTAGGTACCCCACATATTGCAGGATATTCAGCAGATGGTAAAGCAAAGGCTACTGAAATGTCTTTAAATGCTATTTCAGATTATTATAAATTAGATGTAAATATAAAAATAGAGCCCCCTACTCCTTCAGACACGCAGATTATTGCTAAGGATAAAAAAGAAGCTCTATTAAAAATTTATGATCCCCGCATTGATAGTCATAACTTAAAATCAGATATTACTCAATTTGAATATTTGCGAAGTCATTATGGGTTAAGAAGAGAACCTTCAGCTTTTACTATTGATATCCAAAAGTAATTTCTCAATTGTATTGGGAAAATGTATATATTCCAATTCATGTACCTTTTTTGCTACATCCTTATAGCTGTCTGTAGGTAGTATTTGGCATTTAGCTTGAAATATTATATTCCCTTCGTCATAATGTTCATTACAGTAGTGAATCGTAATGCCACTCTCTACTTCTCCTGCTTCAACTACTGCTTGATGTACTTTGTCTCCATACATACCTTTTCCTCCGTATTTAGGTAATAAAGCAGGGTGTATATTTATTATTCTTCCAGGATATTTATCCAATAAGTATTTAGGAATCTTTAGTAAGAATCCAGCTAAGACAATAAAATCGATTTGATACTTATCTAATAGCGTAATTACTTGTTCCTGATTATTCCAGTCTTGTTTGCTTATGTATGCCGAATCTATATTTAAACGTTTAGCTCTCTCAATAACAAAAGCATCACTCTTATTGGTAACAATTAATTTTATGGAAAATCCTAGCTTATTTCTAAAATAATTAGCTATATTTTCAGCATTTGTTCCAGATCCAGAAGCAAAAATTGCAATATTTTTAACCATATTTTCCTTGTTTTATTGCACAAAAGTTGGTAAAATGTGCAAAAAAGTGCATTTAATCAATCAAATGTTTGTTTAGAACAATAAATATTTATTCCTTTGCACGGCAAATTTAAAGAAATATAATATATTATTAATTTAAAACTAAAAGTTATGTCTGAAATTGCATCAAGAGTAAAAGCGATAATCGTCGACAAATTAGGCGTAGAAGAATCAGAAGTTACTATAGAAGCAAGCTTCACAGGTGATCTAGGTGCTGATTCTCTTGACACTGTTGAACTTATCATGGAATTTGAAAAAGAATTCAATATCTCTATTCCTGATGACCAAGCAGAAAAGATCACTACTGTAGGTGATGCTGTATCATACATTGAAGAGAACGCTAAGTAATTAGACTTTCATCAATATGGAATTAAAAAGAGTTGTAGTAACAGGTCTCGGTGCCATTACTCCTATTGGTAATACGGTTTCTGAATTTTGGGAAAACGCTGTCAATGGGGTTAGTGGAGCTGGGCCTATTACTCATTTCGATGCGTCTCTATTTAAAACACAATTTGCATGCGAAGTAAAAGACTTTGATGTAAATAAGCATATAGACCGAAAGGTTGCTAGGCGAATGGATCTATACTGTCAGTATGGTGTCGCTGTGGCTAAAGAAGCTGTAGAAGATGCAGGCTTCGACTTGGAAAAGGAAGATTTAAATAAAATCGGAGTTGTATTTGGTGCCGGAATTGGTGGTATCAATACCTTTGAAGAAGAAGTAGGTTACTATTATCAAAATAAAGAGAATGGTCCTAAGTTTAATCCTTTCTTTATTCCAAAAATGATATCTGATATTGCTGCAGGGCAGATATCTATAATGTATGGATTTCACGGTCCAAACTACTCAACCTGTTCAGCATGTGCTACTTCAACCAATGCAATTGCTGATGCATTTAATCTAATTCGCTTAGGTAAAGCCAATGCTATTGTTTCTGGAGGTTCTGAAGCAGCTATTGCAGCCGCTGGTGTTGGCGGTTTTAACTCTATGAATGCTTTATCAACTCGCAATGATGATCCTACTACTGCTTCACGTCCATTTAGTGCAAGCCGTGATGGTTTCGTTATGGGTGAAGGTGGTGGATGTTTAATTCTAGAGGAATTAGAGCACGCAAAAGCTCGTGGAGCTAAAATTTACGCAGAAGTTGCAGGTATGGGTTTATCTGCTGATGCTTACCATTTAACTGCATCTCATCCTGAAGGTTTAGGTGCTAAGTTGGTAATGATAAGTGCATTAGAAGATGCTCAAATGAAACCTGAGGATATAGACTATATTAATGTTCATGGGACATCAACACCAGTTGGTGATGTTTCAGAAGTAAAAGCAATTCAAGAAGTTTTTGGAGAGCATGCTTACAATCTTAATATTAGTTCTACAAAATCTATGACTGGTCACCTTCTTGGTGCTGCTGGTGCAATAGAATCAATTGCTGGTATATTAGCTATGCGCGATGGTATTGTTCCTCCAACTATTAACTTTACTGAAGGAGATGAAGATAGTGAAATAGATTATAAATTAAATTTCACATTCAATAAAGCTCAAAAACGTGAAGTAAATGTGTTCTTATCCAATACATTTGGTTTTGGTGGTCACAATGCATGTTTGATTTTTAAGAAATACGTTGACTAAATCGTGTTACGTAAAATTATAAATAAGATAAGACTTTTATTTTCGAAAGAGAAAAAGTCTTATCTTTTATTTTATCAAATGTTGGGATTTGTACCCAATGATTTGAGATATTATCAACAGGCCTTAATACATAAATCTTCTACGAAGGTTTCTAAAGATGGTTATTACCAAAATAACGAACGATTAGAATTTTTAGGAGATGCTGTATTGGATGCTGTTGTAGCAGACTTATTATTTCATTATTTTGATGAAAAGAAGGAGGGTTTCTTAACAAATACCCGTTCTAAAATAGTTCAAAGAGAGACCTTAAATAAGTTGGCTGTCGAGATAGGATTAGATAAACATATTATCTTTTCTACTAAATCATCTTCCCATAATAATTATATGTTTGGTAATGCTTTTGAGGCGTTAATAGGTGCTATATACCTAGATCAAGGATATAAAAAATGCAAAGCATTCATAGAACAAAGAATTATTGATCAATTCCTTGATTTAGATAGATTAGCTCAAACAGAACTTAATTTTAAATCTAAACTAATTGAGTGGGGACAGAAAAATAAATACAAAATTACATTTGAACTGATAGAAGAATTTCAAGATGAACAATCTAATCCTGTATTCCAAACTGAAGTGTTAGTTGAAGGAATATCTGGAGGTAGAGGAGTAGGGTACTCCAAAAAAGAATCCCAGCAAAATGCATCTGAAAAGACTTTAGATAAAATCAACTCTTCCGATGGTTTTATGGATTTAGTATTAAGGGCAAAGGAAGAAACTGATAATAAGGAAATAGAAACTCCATCAGATAATTCTGAAGAAGCTTCTACTATTTCTTAAATATTTATATTATCCAAAACATACCCCCATACGTTTTCCTTGAACAATTAATTCATGATCTAAGGGTATAAATTTAGTCTTATTTATCACCTCATTGAGTGGTAGAGAGGTAACTTTATCTCCTTTGAGAGCAACCATTCTTCCAAAAGATTTATTAGCAATGAGTTCAGTGGCATATCCACCCATTCTTGTAGCGAGGTTTCTATCAAAAGGAGTAGGGGAACCACCTCTTTGAACGTAGCCTAAGACAGTTTCCCTTGTCTCAAAGCCTGTTTCATACTCTATTTCTTCGGCTATAAAGTTAGCTGCTCGTTTTCTACCTCTTGTTTCAATACCCTCTGCAACTACAATTATAGAGTAGGGTTTTCCTTGTTTTAAACGTTGAATAATAGTATCTCCTATGTTATGAATATTGTATTGCATTTCAGGAATAAGAATTATGTCTCCACCTCCTGCCATACCCGCATGTAAAGCTATCCATCCTGCTTTATCACCCATAACTTCAATGACCATAACTCTTTTATGAGAGCTTGCTGTAGAATGTAGCCTATCAATGGCATCAGTAGCTATACTTACAGCTGAATCAAATCCAAAACAATAATCAGTACCAAAAATATCATTATCTATTGTTTTTGGAATAGTAACAATAGGTATGTTCATTTCACTTAGCTGATGAGCAAAAGTTTGTGTTCTATTTCCTCCAATACAAACCAGACATTCTATTCCTAAATCTTCTATATTTTGCTTTATAATCGAAGGTTTATCATGATTTATATCTAATTTTTTTCTCATAAAAGCTTTTTCTCTAGATGTACCAAGTATAGTTCCGCCATAATAAAGTAGACCCGACATTGATTTTTCTGTCAGTTCTTCAACATCTTTTGTTATTAAACCCTCAAAACCACTATGGATTCCTATTATATCCATATCATAGTTGTTAATAGCTGTTTTACATACCCCACGTATTGTTGCGTTAATACCGGGGCAGTCGCCTCCAGATGTTAAAATACCTATTTTCATGTCGTTACTATTAAATTTGTTAGAAATTCCTAATACCTATCTCTGTAAAGATAGAAAAAAGATGAAAAGCTAGAAAAGAATAATAATTAAGATTACTTTTGCTATTCATTCAGTTGTGCAGATATAATAATGAATATTACTAAAATAATAAGTAAAGTATTTAGTACGAGGCTAAAGGAGATTGAGTTATATACTACTCAAGCTGGTGAAATACAATTTAAAGTATTTAGACATCTTCTTAAAAAGGCTGAAAATACCGAGTGGGGTAAAATGTATGATTATAAATCGATTAAAAGTTATGAAGACTTTAAATCGAGGGTTCCATTACAAACCTACGAAGAAATTAAGCCTTATGTCAGTCGCTTGAGAGCAGGTGAGCAAAATTTATTATGGCCATCAGAAATACGTTGGTTTGCTAAGTCGTCTGGTACTACAAACGATAAGAGTAAGTTTTTACCTGTCAGTAAAGAGTCTTTAAAGGATATCCATTATTTAGGTGGTCAGGATGTAGTAACTATGTATTTAGCGAATAATCCGAGTAGTAAATTCTTTTCTGGAAAAGGTCTTATTCTAGGTGGAAGTCATAGCCCTAATTTAAACTCAAATAAGAGCTTAGTGGGAGATTTATCTGCTATTTTAATTGAAAATATTAATCCTCTAGTCAATCTCGTTCGTGTACCTACAAAAAAGGTAGCATTGATGGATGAATGGGAGGCTAAAATAGAGGCTATAGCCAATGGTACGATTAATAAGAATGTAACTAACTTATCGGGTGTACCTTCTTGGATGCTTGTACTTATAAAGCATATACTCGAAAAGACGGGTAAAGAATCTCTTGAAGAAGTTTGGCCTAATTTGGAGGTTTTTTTCCATGGAGGAGTAGCTTTTACACCTTATCGAGAACAATACAGTCAAGTCATAAAATCTGATAAAATGCATTATATGGAAACGTATAATGCTTCTGAAGGTTATTTTGGAACACAAAATGATTTTGCTGATCCAGCAATGTTATTGATGATCGACTATGGAATATTCTATGAATTTATTCCTTTAGAAGATGTTGGAAAAGAAAATCCTAGAGTTCTTTGTTTGCCGGAGGTTGAATTAGATAAAAATTATGCTTTGGTTATCTCTACATCTTCAGGTCTTTGGAGATATATGATTGGTGACACAATTAAATTTACCAACAATCGACCTTATAAATTTGTTATTACAGGCAGAACAAAGCATTTTATCAATGCTTTTGGTGAAGAGCTTATTGTAGATAATGCTGAAAAAGGATTAGCGAAAGCTTGTGCTGAAACAGGAGCTCAAGTTCTTGAATATTCTGCTGCACCAGTTTTTATGGATCATAATGCTAAGTGTCGTCACCAATGGGTCATTGAGTTTGCTAAAATGCCCGATTCAGTAGAAAGATTTGCTTCTATTTTAGATAGTACACTTAAGCATTTAAATTCTGATTATGAAGCAAAACGATGGAAAGACATTGCACTTCAACCTCTTGAAATAATAGTTGCTCGTAAGGATTTATTCCATGATTGGATGGCCGAGAAAGGCAAATTAGGAGGTCAGCATAAAGTTCCCCGTTTAAGTAATAACCGTGCTTATATTGAAAGCATGATAGCATTGAATAAATAATAATAGATATAAAATTAAGATAAATATGGATCATCAACTAACGATATACAATACATTAAGTAGAAAGAAAGAACTTTTCGTACCCTTACATGCTCCTCATGTAGGTTTATATGTTTGTGGTCCTACTGTTTATGGTGATGCCCATTTAGGACATGCACGTCCTGCTATTACATTTGATATTTTATTTCGTTACTTAACTCATTTAGGATATAAAGTACGTTATGTGCGTAATATAACAGATGTAGGTCATTTGGAACACGATGCTGATGAAGGTGAAGATAAAATAGCTAAAAAAGCACGTTTAGAGGAGCTAGAACCTATGGAAGTTGTACAATATTATTTAAATCGCTACCATAAAGATATGGAAGAATTAAATGTATTGCCTCCTAGTATTGAGCCTCATGCATCTGGACATATTATAGAGCAAATCCAATTAGTAAAAGAGATTTTAAAAAATGGATATGCATATGAAAGTCAAGGATCTGTCTATTTTGATGTTGCTAAATATGACAAAAAATATCATTATGGTAAGTTGTCAGGAAGAAATTTAGATGATGTATTAAATACAACTCGTGATCTTGACGGTCAATCCGAAAAGAGAAATCCTGCTGATTTCGCTTTATGGAAAGCTGCTCAGCCTGAACATATTATGCGTTGGCCTTCTCCTTGGAGTGATGGTTTCCCTGGATGGCACTGTGAGTGTACAGCAATGGGACGTAAGTATTTAGGAAATCACTTTGATATTCATGGAGGTGGTATGGACTTGATTTTCCCACACCACGAATGCGAAATAGCTCAATCTGTTGCTTCACAAGGTAATGATATGGTGCATTATTGGATGCATAACAATATGATTACAGTTAATGGAACAAAGATGGGTAAATCTTTAGGTAATTTCATTACTCTAGAACAATTCTTCGATGGTTCTCACGAGCTTTTATTACAAGCTTATAGTCCAATGACTATTCGTTTCTTTATTTTGCAAGCTCATTACCGCAGTACTGTAGATTTTAGTAATGAAGCCCTTATTGCTTCAGAGAAAGGTTTAGAGAGATTATTTGACGCCGTACATAGATTGGATGCCTTGAAGGTTTCTAAAACGTCTGACGTTGACGTAAAAGGCTTAAAAGCTAAATGTATTGAAGCTATGAATGATGATTTAAATACTCCAATAGTTATTTCTCATTTATTTGATGGTGCTAAAATTATCAATAACATATTTGCAGGTAACAATACTATTTCTGCTGAAGACTTGGAAGAATTAAAAGATACATTTAATTTATTTTTATTTGATATTTTAGGAATGAAAACCGAGAATTCTTCATCTGGCGATAGGGAAGCAGCTTATAGTAAAGTTGTGGATATGTTACTAGAGCAACGTCTTATAGCTAAACAAAACAAAGATTGGGCTACTTCAGATCAAATTAGAGATGAATTGACTTCTCTCGGTTTTGAAATAAAAGATACTAAAGAAGGTAGTGAATGGAAATTGAATAAATAGTATTCAGAATATATAAACAAAAAAGGAGTCGATCGACTCCTTTTTTTATGCGGTAAAGTAAAATTTTTGCTTATTATTTGACAATAGATTGTAGAGGATATTTTTGTCCTTTGATTGTCCTTAGTGTTACTTGAGCAGATCCAAAATTTAAATTAAATTTGAGCTTGATAGGTAGATGATTATTATCATCTGAAATATAAAAAGTGATTAAATCTTTTTCTTTTTTCTTTTTATCCTTTTCTATTAAAGCAAATACGATACATCTAAATGTAGTTCTATTTTCTGTTTTAATATTTTCTGTTCCTCTGAACTCTAATATAATATCATCTATTCTTCTACCTGTAGCCATTGGAAAATTGATTCTATCTCCCGATTTATAATTTTCAGGGTTAATGGATCTTGCTTTAGCTAATATACTTAGCATATCATAAACGCATTGATCACTCTCGAAATGATGATCTTGCCTACGTCCATCTTTCCATGTTCTACTTTGTTCTACTATAACCTGGTTATTCGTGTAGCTGTATTTTGCTTCATCTACTGTAAATCTTTTACCTTCTTCTGCTCCTTTTCTAAAATAAAGAGGCTCTAAGTCGTTGCTTACTATGCAAGTAAGAGTATCTCTCATTTTAAAGAATACATCAGCACTTTTGTTACTCGATGCTAATAATTCCATTTTGTAAGAAGGTGTACCCTTGTAAGTTGTACTCTTTGTTGTAAAGATAGCGTCACCAGCTTTTTTCCAAACAAAAGACCAATGGAAGTAGAGATCATACGTAATTTCTTCGCCATCTACCATGGCTATATTTTTTATCTTACATTGTGCATTAATTGGGTTTAGGTTAATGCATAACAATAAGAGAATCGCTAAAAGAGTTAGAATTTTACCTCCTCCTTCTACGTTCTTCATTTGTTTTTTTCTTCTTGTCATCATCAGGCTTCTGTTTTTTAAGTTCGTTAAGTTTCTGTTTAGGTAATGGAGTTTGTTTTATATTCCAATCTTGGTTAGCACTCCAATTCGCTTTAAATTCCACCATCTGTGGATAATAATATACATCTTCAGGCTGTAAATTGTTCTCAAAGTTGCCTGTATCCCACTTTCCATTATTATTTTTATCTATAATAAGTCTTGCGCTATATTTTCCTGGATCTAGATAATAAAAGTCTGCTGTCCCATTGTTCGCTTTTACAGTTCTCACAACTTTATCTGAAGAATCTAGTAGTTCTACGATAATAGGAGAGTCTTCACTGTCAACTCCTGATATATTGAATTGTACAGTTCCATATTCTTCTAACTTCTTTATTTTGAATTCTTGTTCAAAAGTATTTGTGTATAATCCATAAATACCTTGGAATGCGAGTGAGTCTACAATAATTTTATAAGATTCATCTGGTATCCATTCATGGTAAATATTAAATTGTTTAATGAATTCTTGATCCTGTTCAAATGTAAAATCTTTTATCTCATTCCACAATGTATCATTTTTTTGCATGATATGTATCTTATTATTATCAAAATATTTTATTGGCTCTTCAAATGAGAGTCTTAGATAATCATATACATTAAAATTGGATGAGATATCTGGTTTTATTTGTAAAAAAGGTGTTAAATCCTCCTCTTTTTTGTCTTTATTTTTCTTTGATTCTTTTTCTTTATCTACCTTTTTATGTTTGAATGTAAAGCGTAAAGTATCTGTTTTAGCGACTAATTGATTTAATGTGTCAGTATGTAAATAATCTAACTGTATAGTAAGAGTATCTCTCTGATAAAGAAGGGAATCTTTTACCCAGAAATTATATATTGTGTCAGAAGGTAATCGATAGTCTGCCACTAGATCCGATTCATCAAAATCTAATCCTTTGATAGTTGGAATAGTATCTGGGTATTCAGCAAAATAGAGAGTAAGAATATTCTCTTGTTTTCTTTCATGCTTTATGAGATATTGATTGTAGAAATCTTCTTCAAATGCTTTTAGAATAATATCATCGGGTAGGTGATGGGTATATTTATGAGTATGAATTGAGTCGACAGTTAAACTATCTTTCCAAATAGTATCTTGCTTAATTCGTTCTTCAACTGTAGGTATATAAATAGAATCAGAATAAGCAATCCATTCACTTTTTTGAGAAAAGACATAGTTTTGATCTATGTCTTTCAAGGCATATACTCTATATTTTCCTGGAGCTATACCATGAATTGTAAATTCTCCTTTAGAGTCTGTGCGTGCAACTCTCAGGAAGGGCTCCTTTGTAAATGCTGTATCATTTAAGTTTTCATGTAGTCCGACCAAAATATTTTTGATGGGTTCTAAATCTTTTGCAGCCAATACAGTTCCCGAAATAGCAAGTGTATCTATCTGACTACCTGTAGAAAATGTAAAAGTAAAATCTCCTAATGGATTTCCTTCATTATTATCCACTATTGCATCGCCAAAGTCGATGGTATAGGTTGTGTTTGCTTTCAAGGAATCTTCTAAAGTAACCACTACTTTTTTACCACTTGGCTTAATTAGAGGTTGCTGTATTTGTGGAGGAGAAACCACTACTTTTTCATTGGCATTTTCTAGCTTGATATATTCATCAAATAGGATCGTTATTTTTTTCTTATCTACGTTTGTGGCCTGTATATCAGGTGTACTACCTACAAATTTTGGAGGAGTTTCATCTAAAGGACCTCCATCGGGTCTTCCTATACTAGCACATGAGTACAATACTATTATTGTACTAACTATGCTGAATGCTATTTTGAGTATTTGTTTGATGCTGTTCATATTCCATTTTAACATACTACAAAAATAAGCCTTATCTCTTAATATTATGCATAAGCTCTAATTATTTCTGCTTTAATCATGCTATATGTGGAATTAACGTTATTCTTTAGATCAGATATTTAGTTTAAATTACTTATTTATATGACTTTATCTAAGTCAGAAGTACCTATATTTCTACTTATTCATGGATTCTTTTTTTGTTTTGACACCGACATGTAATCATCATGTCGGTGTCAAAGCACTTTCATGTCGGTGTTATCGTATTATTATGGCCTAGTCAGAATATTGCTTTATTGGAGTATTTCTTGTTTCTTACGTTTATATATTGTGTTATTATAGTTGGAAATAAGGCATAAAAAAAGGAGATATATTTCTGTATCTCCTTTTGGCTAATATAATGTGTAGTATGTTTGTTATAAACAATGTAGTGATCCAAAGAACTTAGGGCAATGGAAGTCTGGTTTTTCTACTTGTATTGCGTTCCAAGAGATAAAATGAGGTGTTTGAAGTTCATCTCCACATTTATAAAAATTCGCTTTAATAGATTGTTCGCTTAAATCTTTAATTTCATGTTTAAAGAATGCTGTAAATGGGATAATAAGAGCTACTTCCCAACTGCATTCTCCTATGCGTTCATCAAAAGGATCTCTTCCTAAGCTAGACCATCTTTGTACTTGTTCTAACACTTCTTTGGGTGCTCTTTCTCTATTTTCTCTTTCTTTACCAGCACCAATTAATATTGTTCCAGCACAATTACACTCTAGGTTGTAATATATTCCATCATTGTTGGGTATAACAAAAAACTCAACGCACGAATCAGTCCAGACTGGTCCATTATCAGCAGAGCTATTTGCTCTTACACTTTCTTCTGTAACCTTAAAATTTAGTATGAAAGCATCTTTAGAATAAGCTATTCTAAATCTCACATTTGGGCAGTAAGGATATTCATCCCAATTCACTTCATCTAACTTTTGAAATGCTACTTTTTCTTTATCTAAGAGAGCTGGAATAGCATCTACAGGGATGTTAGCAATACTAATTTTTTTAACGTCTAACTGTTTCATTCAATCTTTGTTCTTTAATCTAATATACAGTAATAAGTCGTATATATTATAAGCAAGAAGCAATAAATTTTATCATTTCTGATTTATTTTCTTCTACACTTTTTAAAAGCATAAATTGGTTCTTTGTACGCACCAAGTTGTGTTCAGGATATTCTATTTTGTAGTAGATATCCCCATTGATATAGTCTGTCAGGAAGCGGACACATTGCATATAAGGGAATAAAGCTGCTGCGTATGGTAAGTTTTCGATTTCAATTGGAGTAAGAAAACTTTTTGCAGAGCTAAGATATCCTTCTGTAAATGCTTTAAAAATATCCATTCTAAACTCAACTTTATCGAAGTTTTTATCATCTTCTTTCACTGCATTTGCTCCTGTTCTTAAAAAATCCCCAAAATCAGAGAATATAAAGTTGGGCATTACAGTATCCAAATCGATAACACATAGAACGGAGCCATCTTTGTCAAACATCATATTGTTCACTTTCGTGTCGCAATGGCATATACGCTTAGGTAATTTTCCTTCTCTATGAAGCTTTTCACCTTTGCACATTTCGTCTTTGCGGCTTAAAATTTCGTCAATATAAAGTTGTACTTCTGCAACCCTACCTTTAGGATCGTTTTTAATGGCATTTCTAAGCTCTTCTAGGCGATATTCCATATTATGGAAGTTGGGTATCGTCTCTTCTAGTTTTACAGGTATATCAGCTAGCATTGCTTGAAATTCACCAAAGGCTTCTCCTGCAAATTTAGCATATTTAGAATTTACTGTTTCGAAGGTATCTGCATTAGGAATAAATTTCATTATTCTCCAATAGTTCTTACCATCAAAAAAGTAGTATTTATTATCAAGGGTAGGGATGAACTGAAGCACTTTTCTGTCAATGTCTTCAGTTTTATTTTCGATTAGCTTATTCTTTATGTGATTAGTTACTTCAACGATGTTGTTTTGAAGCATCTCTACATTTTTGAAGATATCATGATTTATTCTTTGTAGAATATAATCAGGCTTGTCAACTTCTTTTGTAGTAATTTTATAAGTGTCGTTAATTAATCCTCCACCGAAACCTTTAACAGAATCGACTGTGGCTTCAACTTTAAATTTAGATATTATGTTTGATAAGTTTTCCATATCTTAGTTCCTCTATAGGTAATCGATTACAAAAATAGGAAGTTTAATTTACTCTGCAAAGATATATAGAAAGTGTATTGAATGGTTTTATTGTAATTTTTTATAAAAAGCCTATGTGTATAAAAACAAAAAAGCAACTGATATTCTCAGTTGCTTTTTCTATGTTGTCCGACAGGGATTCGAACCCCGACAAACAGTACCAAAAACTGTTGTGCTACCGTTACACCATCGGACAAACTCTGTAGCTTTTCTCTTGAAATGCGATGCAAATATAGGAGGTTAATTTTTAACCTCCAAATATTACAACAACTTTTTATTTAGCAATAACTAAGAAATAATTCTTTTTACCTCTTTGTACAAGTAAGTATTTATTGTTAAGTAATTCTTTATCAGTAATTAACATTTCAGGATCATCTAATTTTTCTTTATTCAAAGAAACACCATTATTTTTAATTAATTTTCTTAATTCTCCTTTTGATGGGAAAATTTCTGCATGATCAACGAATAAATCAATCGCTTTTGTTCCGTCATTTAATAATGATTTTTCAATTTCAAATTGAGGAACGCCTTCAAAAACTGAAAGAAGAGTATCTTCATCAATCTTACGAAGTGTTTCTGATGTAGATTTTCCAAAAAGGATTTCTGAAGCTTCAACTGCTGCTTCATAATCTTCTTCAGAGTGTACCATTACAGTGATTTCTTTAGCTAAACGCTTTTGTAAAATACGTTCATGAGGAGCTTTTGAATGTTCTTCTGTTAATTCAGTTACAACTTCTTGTGAAAGTGTAGTAAAGATCTTGATATAACGAGCTGCGTCTTCATCGCTTACATTTAACCAGAATTGGTAGAACTTATAAGGAGAAGTATAACGACGATCTAGCCAGATGTTTCCAGATTCTGTTTTACCAAATTTACCCCCATCAGCTTTGGTGATAAGAGGACATGTTAATCCAAATACCTCTTGTCCATTTGTTCTTCTAATGAGTTCGGCACCTGTGGTAATATTGCCCCATTGATCTGATCCACCCATTTGTAGTTTTACACCTCTTGATTCTAATAAGTGTAAGTAGTCATAAGCTTGTAGTAACTGATAGGTAAATTCAGTGAATGACAATCCATCACGGGCTTCACCAGTTAATCTTTTCTTAACCGAGTCTTTTGCCATCATGTAGTTTACTGTAATGTGTTTACCTACATCACGTACAAAATCTAAAAAAGTGAAGTTCTTCATCCAATCATAGTTATTCACCAATTCAGCTTTGTTTTCGGCATCAGAGTCAAAATCTAAAAACTTAGATAATTGTTTTTTGATAGCCGCTTGGTTGTGGCGAAGAGTAGTATCGTCAAGAAGATTTCTTTCTAAAGATTTTCCTGAAGGGTCTCCAATCATACCTGTTGCTCCACCAATTAGGGCAAAAGGTTTATGACCACAACGCTGTAAGTGGCGGAGCATCATTACACTCACTAAGTGTCCAATATGCAATGAGTCTGCTGTAGGGTCGATACCTACGTAAGCTGAAACTTGCTCTTTAGCTAATAATTCTTCGGTACCCGGCATCATATCGTGTACCATTCCACGCCATTTCAGTTCGTCTACAAAATTCATATTTTAATTTATTATTTAAATTTCTGTATTAAGTAGTTACAAAAGTACGACTCTTTATCAGAACAAGCAACATCATCTAAAAAAAATACTTTCGGTATTCTCATATATCTGTTTTATAAGAGTTTGAGGCGATATTTTTTTTAATTGGGCTATCCGATCTACTAGAGAGTCAATAGTTTCATCGGATTCATCAGTTTCAAGTAGAATCTTATTTAAAGGGATTGCTAAGACTGTTTTAGTATTAAATTTACTACCTATGGAAAGGTACATTTCATGTCTATAATATTGCTGTGCTAGTTGAGGTTTTCCTCTGAATCCGTGAATAATCCAGGGTTGTGTGGGGTTTAATTGATTACGAATCGCTAATAGTTCATCTGTTGTACGAACCATATGTATGAGAAGAGGCTTTTTAAGCATTTCAGAGACCTCTATTTGTTTTTGGAATACTTTGATTTGAGTGTCTAGTGGAATCTCTGAAAAAGTATCTAATCCACATTCTCCGATAACTATAATTTTGTTTTTGCTAGCTTCTTCTACAAAATTCTCCCAATTAATCTCTTCCAAAGGGGGGATATACCAAGGGTGAATGCCTATTGAACCATATTTAATCGTAGCTTTAGGCAGTTTAGGATAAATTGTGCTGTAAATTGTATCATCTCTTTGCTCTAAATTGAGATGACTGTGAATATTTAGTATTTTCTTCATGGTACAGGGTCGTAACCAGAACCTCCCCATGGATGACATCTTAATATTCGTTTGATAGTGAGATATAGCCCTTTTATAGGACCATGCTTTTTTAAAGCTTGAATTGCATATTGGGAACATGTAGGCGTGAATCTGCACGATGGTCCTAGCAAAGGAGATATTGCTGCTCTATAAAAGTATATTGGCAACAATAAAATACTTGTAATAACTTTACTTATGTTATGAATCAAATTCTTCACTAATATGCATTAAGATTTTTTTCATCCTAGACTCTATTTCGTCAAAAGGGTAGATGTCTGTTGATAAATAAATAAACGCAATAGCTAAGTGTTTGTTTTGCGAAGATAGTTTATCTAATATTATATTTTTATTTGTTCTGAAGCTTTCCCTTAATAGCCTTTTTACTCTATTTCTATCTACAGCATGCTTATGTCTCTTCTTTGAAACACTCACAAGTATAGATGTATTTGTAGCTTCAGGCATGGGATGTTCTTTATATACTACGCGAATGGGGTATATAGAAAATGATTTAGCTCCTCCACAAAAAAGATAGTCTATTATCTTTTTACTCTTTATTCTCTCTTGTCTTTTAAATGATTGTTTACCCATAAATAAACCGTCTTGCTATAATACATGAAGCGGTTAATAGTTATACAACTACTAACCGCTTTTTGTTTTGTTTATTGATAATAAGTATTACTTATTATTTCCTTTTATAAACTCCTCTAAAGCAGCTGTCATAGAAGGTGCTTTAACAGTTGGAGCTTCTAGGTCTAGTCTTAGTCCAGCATCTTTAACTGCTTGTGCAGTGCTTGAACCAAAAGTTCCTATACATACGTTCTTCTGTTCAAAATTAGGAAAGTTCTCTTTCAAGGAAGTTACTCCTGAAGGACTAAAGAATATTAGCATATCATAATCAAATGCTTCATCTTTGTCGAATTCATTGCTTACTGTTCTATACATGACAGCCTCTGTCAATCCAATGCTGTGTTTGTCTAGGTGATTTTTTATTTCACTATTGTGTACATCTGATACAGGTATAATGAACTTCTCTTTTTTATTTTTAATAATAAATGGGAGTAGACCTTCAAATTTTCCAGTAGTACCAAAGAATATTTTTCTTTTACGATACTGTACATATTTCTGAATATAGAGAGCAATTGCCTCTGAATTACAGAAGTATTTCATTGTGTCAGGTACTGTGATACGTAGTTCTTCACAAAGTGTAAAGAAGTGATCAATAGAGTGACGAGAGGTAAAAATTACAGCTGTGTGATCTAGTATAGAAATCTTTTGCTGTCTGAATTCTTGAACAGGAACACTTACCACTTTAATAAATGGGTGGAAATCTATTTTTACGCCATATTTATTTGCGATGTCGTAATAAGGTGATTTCTCTGATGCCGGTTTAGGCTGCGATACGAGTACTTTTTTGATTTTCAATGTTCTAAATATTAATGGTTAAAACATCTATGTATTTATGCATACATTTGTATAGTATTACACAAGGTATGATTTCAAGGGCACAAAAGTACAAAAATAAAAGGATATGACCATATATTTTTTTTGAAAAAAGTTTAATCCATTTATAATAGATCAGGCATTTTGTTAAGACAAACAGCCCAATTCCTACATAAACAATAGTATAATTTGAGGTGTTGTAATAAATTATAAACAACACTATAGGGTATAATATTAGTCCTAAATAATAAATGATTGTACTATAAGATTCGATCCATATGGATGTTCTAACTCTGTCATTAAAGACCCAACCAATGAATGAATATACCATCCACTTTATTAATAAGTAGAATAAACTAACCCCTGTAATTAGTCCTATAATAGAACCTGATTGATAATGTTCTACTGTTTGAGGGTACTTGGTTGATAGCAAAATATAAAGTGTTATTCCCACCATTACACAAGTTTGAAGTATAAGAAATATCAAACTATTGATTTCTGTATTGGTTGATGTCGAAAAAGCACTGACATGTGTTTTGCTATTTACAAAATTCCTTCCCAATTCTAAAAGGAAACTTTTACTTTTAGCCAAAGAAAAACAAGTAATAAAAAAGCATGATAATAATATTATGGTAATGGTATTATCATAAGCTGGTAGGTATGTCATAGGATTACCTATATAGGTTGCCAGCTTTGTTAATTCTATAGTCATACTATTTATTATCATAGAGTTTTATTTCTTATATTTTTGCAAATTGTCGAATTGAAGCATCCCATTTTGGGGTGTTCTCAATCATATCTAATGCTTCTTCTGCTGAATTAGCGACTCTCCATATTTCTGCATGTTGTTGGCTCATGAAGTTTTCATCAATGGCTTTTTCAAGCATTTCAAGCAGTGGATCAAAGAAGCTGTTTATATTGAGGATAATGATAGGATTTAGGTATAGGCCTAACTGTTTCCAAGTTATAATTTCGAGTAGTTCTTCTAGAGTTCCACATCCTCCAGGCATAGCAATAATGGCATCACTCTTTTCAGCCATCAGCTTTTTTCTTTCATGCATGTCTTTGACTTCAATTAATTCGGTCAATCCAGGATGCTGCCAATTTTGTTCTACCATAAAATGAGGTATTACTCCAATAACTTTGCCTCCATTGTCTAAAACTGCATCAGCAATACTTTTCATTAGTCCGATTCCTCCAGCACCATTAACAAGGTTGATTTTTCTTTGGGCCATAAACCTACCTAGTTCATTTGCTGCATTATAGTAGATTGGGTCTAATTTTGTACTAGATGCTGAATAAACACAAATGTTTTTTATGTTGTTTTTCATCTATAAAGTTTCTTATTCCATTATTTTACAAAAATAAAGAATCTTTGTTGCATACTTGCCTATTGTTCTATTGTTTCTATAAATAAAAAGGGTACAAACCTTAAAATATGGTATGTACCCCTTCTCTGAATATATAAATAGCTGTAAAGCTACGCTGATTACAAATTAAAAGCTTCTTTAATCTTATCTACACAATCTAGTTTTTCCCAAGTAAATAGTTCTACAACTAAAGTTTTGCTTTCTTGATAACGAGAATGGAATTCTTTAGTTATGACTTTAGAATCTCTTCCCATATGTCCATAAGCAGCTGTTTCACTGTAAATGGGGTTGCGTAATTTTAGATTGTTTTCAATAGCCTTAGGACGTAGATCAAATAACACTTTGATTTTATCTGCTATCTCTGCATCTGTCATGTTTACATTGGCATGACCATAAGTATCTACAAAAATATTGATAGGCTCTGCAATACCAATAGCATAAGATAACTGTACAAGCATTTCTTCAGCCACACCTGCAGCAACCATGTTTTTTGCAATATGACGTGCAGCATAGGCAGCACTTCTATCTACTTTGCTAGGATCTTTTCCCGAAAATGCACCACCTCCATGAGCACCTTTACCTCCGTAAGTATCTACAATAATCTTACGGCCTGTTAGACCTGTATCTCCATGAGGTCCGCCAATAACGAACTTCCCTGTTGGGTTTACGTGGTAAATGATATGGTCATTGAATAGTTTTAATACATCTTCATGATGGATAGAGTTGATAACTCTTGGCATAAGAATAGTAATAACATCATTCTTAATGATATCTAACATTTTTCTATCTGCCTCTAATTGTGCTTCGACTGAATCATTATCTGGTTTGATAAAGTCGTCGTGTTGGGTAGATACTACGATTGTATCAATACGGACAGGTTTGTTTTCCTCATTATACTCAATTGTAACTTGACTTTTTGAGTCTGGACGAAGATAAGTCATAACCTTTCCTTCTTTTCTAATAGCAGCTAGTTCTACTAAAATTCGGTGTGATAAATCTAGTGAAAGAGGCATGTAATTTTCTGTTTCGTTGGTTGCATAACCAAACATCATACCTTGGTCACCAGCACCTTGCTCCATTGGATCTTCTCTTTCAACACCTCTGTTGATATCTGCACTTTGTTCGTGAATAGCTGTAAGAACACCACAAGAGTTACTCTCAAACATGTATTCACCTTTAGTATAACCAATTTTTTTGATTACATCTCTAGTGATTTCTTGAAGATCTACGTAAGCTTTGGATTTCACCTCTCCTGCTAGAACTACTTGTCCTGTAGTAACTAGGGTTTCGCAAGCTACTTTTGAATTTGGGTCGTACGCCAATAATTCATCAAGTATAGCATCCGATATTTGATCGGCTACTTTGTCGGGGTGTCCTTCTGACACCGATTCGGATGTGAATAAGTATCCCATATAACTTATTTTGAAAATTTATAAATTATTGTGGATGAATAGAAAAGAGTAGGTACATGATTATACATCATCAGAAAGGAATGTTGTTTTAGCATTTTTTTTCTGTGGTTGCAAGCTACTCAAATCTCTCCACGTGTTTATTTAGATTGCAAAGGTAGCTTAATTTCGCTAAAAATAGAATATAAACGAGCTATTTTAACTTATCTAACAAATGTTTCCCTTTTATAAGTTCCTTGATCTTAACCTCTAATATAGGGTGGATGTAATCAGGAGCAATTTCTGCTATGGGAATATAAACAAAGTCCCTTTCATGCATATATGGATGTGGAATTTCTAATTCCTTAGTTTTAATTTGCTCGGATTCATAAAAGATAATATCAATATCTATTACCCTATCTGAATACCCTTTAGCAGTACTCTTTGACGTTCTACCTAAGTCTAATTCTATTTTTTGAGTTTCTTCTAAAAGTTCTGTTGGAGATAGATTTATTTCAACAGATAATGCTGCATTTACAAAATTATTATCTGACTCAAAACCCCAGGGTTTAGAAGCGTAAAAAGCGGATAGCTTTTTAATATGACCTATCCGCTTTTCTATTTCTTTAACCGCTTTTTTTAGATTGAGTTTTTTATTTCCAAGGTTGGTTCCCAAGGCTAAATAAGCAAGTTTCATTTTTCTTTATTTATCGATGATTAGCATAGCATCTCCATATGTACCAAATCTATAACCTTCGTCCATAGCTACTTGATATGCATTCATAACAAAGTCGTAACCGCCAAATGCTGCTACTAGCATAAGTTGTGTAGAGTAAGGTAGATGGAAATTGGATACAAGGTGATTTGCTACATGAAATTCATAAGGAGGGAAGATAAACTTGTTTGTCCATCCTTCGTATTCTTTTAATAAACCATCAGTAGTAACTGTTGTTTCTATAGCTCTCATTACTGTGGTACCGATTGCACAAATATTGTTTCTAGTTTCTTTAGCTTGATTAACAATATCTACCGCAGGCTCAGCAACAATGATTTGCTCAGAATCCACTTTGTGTTTAGTTAAGTCTTCTACATCAATTTCTCTAAAATTACCTAATCCAGCATGGAGGGTTATAAAAGCTTTTTCTATTCCCTTTATTTCCATTCTTTTCATAAGCTCTCTACTAAAATGCAAGTTAGCAGATGGGGCAGTAACAGCTCCTTCAACTTCTGCAAAGATAGATTGAAATCTTTCTTCATCCTCTGGCTCTACCTCTCTATCAATCATTTCACGTGGAAGCGGTGTTTCTCCTAATGCATATAATTCTTCTTTGAATTTTCTGTGCTTAGTTTCTTCATCATCGCTTTCATCGCCATCGTATAAAAATCTCAATGTTCTACCTCGAGAAGTAGTATTGTCAATAACCTCTGCTACCATTGATTCATCTTCTCCAAAGTATAGTTTGTTTCCGATCCTTATTTTACGAGCAGGGTCAACAAGCACGTCCCATAGACGTTGTTCCGCATTTAGCTCTCTTAATAAGAAAACTTCAATACGCGCTCCTGTTTTTTCTTTATTTCCATATAGGCGAGCAGGGAATACCTTCGTATTATTGAATATAAAAACATCTTTATCGTCAAAATAATCAAGGATATCTTTGAATGCTTTATGTTCTATTTCACCAGTCTTCTTGTGAAGAACCATTAACCGAGAATCATCTCTAAACTTCGTAGGATGTAGTGCTATTTTTTCCTTCGGTAAGTTGAATTTAAATTGTGATAATTTCATGCCTATCTTATATTATATTAAATCTTTTACTCTTCTTCAATTTCTTGACTATCTAACCACTCGTAAAAATTATCTGGGTCCATGCAATCGTCAAGTGTTATGTTGCCTACTCTTATTCTTATAAGGCCTGTAAGGTGTGCTCCGCTATTTAGTGCCTCTCCAATATCTCTAGCTAAGGCTCTAATATATGTACCCTTACTGCATACTACTCTTATAGAAATATCGGGTAGATTACAATCAAGTAATTCTATATCATCTATAACGAGTAATTTAGGTTTTAAGTTTACCTCTTCTCCTTTTCTCGCTAAATCGTAGGCTCTTTTTCCTTCTATTTTACAAGCAGAGAAGGAGGGTGGAATTTGCTGTATCTCTCCAATAAAAGATTTTAGAGTCTTTTCTACTAACTCTTTTGTTAGATGAGATGTTGGATATGTTGCATCTATTTCGTGTTCCAAATCATAAGATGGAGTTGTTGCTCCAAGTTTTATATTTGCAATATATTCTTTGGTTTGGTACTGGAACTCTTCAATTCTTTTAGTTGCTTTGCCAGTACATATTATCATTACTCCTGTAGCCAAAGGATCTAATGTGCCTGCGTGCCCCACTTTGATCTTTTTTACATTCAGTTTTTTTCTTAATGCACCTCTAACTTTTGCTACTAAGTTAAATGATGTCCACTCTAATGGCTTATTAAAGTATAAAACTTCTCCTGTCTTAAAATTCATTATGCGATTTCTAAATTATGGCCCATGAGAATCATTGCTAAGATTGCAACCCCCACGATTATACGATAATAACCAAAAGCTTTAAAACCATATTTTGTAATAAAGCTGATAAAAAACTTAATAGCTAATAGTGCTACTATAAAAGCCACTACATTGCCTAGTATTAGAGTAAAAAGGTTATCTGATAAAACTTGTGTTCCTCCACTCAAATAGAGTTTTAATATCTTGTAACAAGTGGCTGCAAACATGGTAGGAACTGCTAGAAAAAAGGAGAATTCAGCAGCATGCTTTCTAGATAGTTTTTGTGCCATACCACCCATTATAGTTGCCATTGATCTGGAGACACCAGGTATCATAGCTATACATTGATAGATACCTATTTTAAAAGCTTTTCTATCAGTCATCTCAGTACTTTGGCTCTGGTTTTTAAATATCTTATCACTGAAAATCATAAAAACACCTCCCAATACAAGCATAGTAGCTACTACCGTAACACTCTCAAGAAGATCATCAATAATGTCACTAAATAGTAACCCGAAAAATGCTGCTGGAATGAAAGCGACTAAGAGTTTCCAGTAAAAATCATATTTATATAAGAACCGTTTCAGGTAGGTAAGCCCTTTTTTTGAACCAGACAAGCCTTTCACTGCTTCTGAATCGAAAATCTTGCATGAATTAAGATGGAAAAATCTCTTCCAATAAAGGCATACTACAGAAAGGATTGCTCCAAACTGGATAATAACTGTGAATGCTTTTACAAATTCTGTGCTTTCTATTCCTAGTAAACTCTGGGTAATTATCATATGTCCTGTTGACGAAACAGGAAGGAACTCTGTAAGTCCCTCTACTATTGCAATAAGTATAGTTTGTAATGTGCTTAATTCGTCCATGTGTTATTTTTGTTTCTTTTTAAATAAAATTGCAAATATGATAAATATGTATCCCAAGAACGATACTGCTGGTGCCAATTTAATGCGTCTAGCACTAAATATATCTGGTTCAAAATGAGTTTCAGTAGTCGATGGCCCTCCCATCAAAATAAAGCCAACGCATACGGCTACAAGACCAATGGCTAGTAGTATATAATTTGTCTTTGTAAAGGCTAATCTTTTTTTGTTTTTTTCGTTACTCATATCGGGTATTTATATGCTGTTTAATTGTTTTCTATTAAGTTTATAGGTCTTATTCACTAAGATACGGGTATTAATTACATTTACGATAACACCTAGAATAGGAGTTAGTAATAATACAAAGTAAAATGTTTTTATATCTATTACAAGAAGTGTATCTGGATGTGTTAATGTTAAAGTAAAAGCAGCTAATGATAATATAACAGAAGTAAATAATCCTGCTGCTAAACTACACCATAAATTCTTAATAATAAATGTATTGTATATATATTTCTTAGTCGCTCCAACTAGTTTCATATTATAAATGGGATATCTTTTACTATAAATTAAAATTCGAATAATAATATAAAGGAACAAATATCCAATTATTCCTATTATGAAAACTAGTAGAGTGGATGTTTTCTTTATGAAATCTGAAGCTGATAGAATATATTTAGTAATAGCTTCTGGATACAAAACACTATTGACTCCTTTCACTCCTTTTATCTGTTCAACATACTTATCTAGAGCCTCTAGATCTTTTAATTGACTACTATTTAGACCTATTTTTATTTGTTTCTGACTGTTATCGAGTGCTATAGATTTAATTATTTTTGCTTTTTCTATTTCATTTCTCACTTGAAAGGATTCAATAGGAGTGAGTGTACTTACTAACTCTACTTCTATTTCTAAGTTACTAATGAAATAATCTTTTATATTATTGAATGAGAATCTTAATAGAAGTGATATAGCAAACATGGCTAGCACTAATGTAGTGCTAACAAATAAGGTGGTAAAAGAAATTTTCCACTGATTGAGCTTGTATGTTTGCTTTTTACTAATCAATTTTTTTTAGAATATAGATTATTGAGCTACTCTCACTTTGTCTTTTCCACGATTTTATCCAACCTTTTAATCCGATCCAAAATCCTTTTATAAAAGAGAAAGAACTATCTCTATTTTTTTCACTTATCATAGAAATATAAAAACCATCAAAAGGCATTGTTAATTCCTTTACAACTTGGAATTTATGCTTCTTGGCTATTTGTTTCATACTTTCTGGAGTAAAGTGCCATAAATGTCTTGGCACATCAAATGCTGCCCAATCTTTATGATAATATTGAGCATCAAAGGAGCTACAATTGGGTACGGCAATAATAAGTGTACCTTTTTGTTTGAGAATAGTATGAAATCTATCCCATATAGCGTTAAGTTCAGGAATATGTTCTAATACGTGCCAAAGAGTAATAACATCTTTAGATTCTGGCAATAGCGTACTCCAATAATTTTCATCATGTAACGTAATGTTAAAGTTGTCTTTTGCAAAAGATCTAGCATCTGCGCTTGTTTCAATTGCCTCGACATCCCATTGTTTCTCTATCATTTTTTTAGGAAACAAACCGATACCTGTGCCTACGTCTAGTAATGCTCCGTTCTTTATATTGCTATATTCCTCTACAAGATTAGCTTTTCGATTTAGCATATATTCTCGAACAGTATGATATACCTTGTTGATTAGTCCTTTTTTTGTGTTGCTGTGAGAAATGTATGCGTCAGATTGATAGTATTTACCTAAGTCATCTTTGCTCGGAATATTTGTGGTTTGAAGGAACTGACACTTCTCGCATTGATAAAGATCAAATTCTTCCCCTGAAGTAAAAGAATCTTTGCATGTAGTGTAATATATTAGTTTTGCTCCACCACATATAGGGCAAGTTTGTGTTATTTTTTTCTCCATACATGCTTGCAGTTTTCTCCAAGATAGGTAACTTTTTATGTCAGAACAGATTATTTTATTCCCAAATTGAATACAAATAAACAAATAATTCGGGAGTAAAAAGGAGTTATTTAATGTAATTTAATATATACTTAAGTATTATTCCTAAAAAAGTCGGTTAAATAAGTGTTTAACCGACTTCTATTATAATAAATATGATATAGATCGAAACTTAAAAAATTTCGGTTCCTATTAGTGTAGCTGAACTGACCTCATCTATTCTGACTTGTACGTAGTCTCCGATGCGGTGATTTTTTCTATCAAAGATGACTACTTTATTTTGCTGAGATCGTCCAAACAATTGATCTTTCGATTTTTTTGATACTCCTTCTACTAGTACTTCATAGGTTTGTCCAATGTCAGCCTTGTTGGAAGCAAGAGAAAGCTTGCTTTGTAATTCTATTATTTCGTTTAATCTTCTAGTCTTAATTTCTTCAGGCACATCATCAGGTAAGTTTTTTGAAGCATAGGTACCCGGTCTTTCTGAGTATTTAAACATAAAGGCATAGTCAAATTGACATTGTTCCATTAAGCTCAGTGACATTTGATGGTCTTCTTCTGTTTCAGAATGGAAACCGCAGAAAATATCAGTAGTAATTCCGCAATTAGGAATAATTCTTTTGATTGCTTCAATTCTGTCTAAATACCATTCACGAGTGTATTTTCTATTCATTAGTTTTAGTATTCTGCTACTACCACTTTGAACAGGTAGGTGTATATGCTTACAAATATTAGGTGTTTTCGCAATAACCCTAAGAGTGTCATCGCTCATGTCTTTTGGGTGGGACGTTGAAAATCTTATCCTTGTACTAGGAGCATGAGTGGCAACAATTTCTAGGAGATGATGAAATTGTATATCTTCTCCTGTTTCTTTGTTAATAAAGTGGTATGAATTAACATTTTGTCCTAATAGAGTGATTTCTTTATATCCTTTTTTTATTAGGTCGTCCACTTCATTGAGAATACTTTCTACCTCGCGACTTCTTTCTCTTCCTCGG
Organism: Bacteroides coprosuis DSM 18011; assembly: GCA_000212915.1. NCBI lineage: Bacteria > Pseudomonadati > Bacteroidota > Bacteroidia > Bacteroidales > Bacteroidaceae > Bacteroides > Bacteroides coprosuis. The sequence goes on along the minus strand of CM001167.1, from coordinate 403,543 downwards.
GTATAAGGCACAATGCAATAGGTACAGAAGTTATTACAACCTCTCATTATAGATACAAACCCAGAAATGGCTGTACCACACAATCTAGAAGGTATAATATCTTTATAGGTTTCTGTTGTTGATAGTTCTATATCTATAGCTTTTTCTCCTGCTTCTACAGACGCTATAAGGTCGGGTAAGCTTAAATAGGCATCAGGACCAACTACAAGATTTGCATGGTGTTCCTCTATTAATGATTGCTTCACCCTTTCAGCCATACACCCTAGTACACCTATAATTAATCCTTTTTTCTTTCTCCTTTTCATAGAGTAGAAATAGTCTAATCTCTTATAGATTTTTAGTTCTGCATTTTCTCTAATAGAACAAGTGTTTAGAAACACTGCATCAGCTTCTTCTAAATCTTCGGTTATTTCATAACCAGCCATTTTCATTACAGAGGCAACGACTTCACTATCGGCTACATTCATTTGGCATCCGTAAGTTTCGATTAATAGCTTTTTCTCAGCTATTTCAGTTGCGGATTTTAAGTCCGCTCCTGTGTCTTCATTTTTCATTTCTGATTCATTTAGATGTTTATGGGAGAGCAAATATACACTTTCCTACATGAAAATCTTTTTATTTTAAGGAACTATATAACAAAAGTTATAGGAAAGGTTTCGTTTTTAATTAATGTTAAAATAGAGATGTTTATTTGAGCAATGTTTGGCTCTAATGAATTTAGTATGCAAATTTGCACGTGTGAAAGAAACATTAGATTTTTTCATAGTTAAGGTTTAGGTTAAAAAATAAGGGTAGCTGTGAAGCTGCCCTTTTTTATTTTCATTTAATTCAGCTGATTGTGTGTATTTTTTCTATCTTTGAAATATCCTGAAAAAATAATTAATCAGTAATGAGTGGATTTAGTATATTTGTTCTTTGGATAATAATAATAGTAGTTGTATCCAAAATTAATGCCAAGAAGAAGCAGGCCCTTGAAAGAGAATTAGCTGAAAGAAAAGTTGAAGCAAATTTCGAGGATGTTGTTGACCTAAATGACGACTTTGAAGAGTTTGATGACACTGAATTTGACGTGGATGATTCCTCTATCCCTCCTTATGCTTCAGAACCTGTATTCAAACCAATATTGGATGCAGCCACTTCCATTAAATTAGACATTTCCCAAGAATATTCTCAACAAATAAAGGAAAAAACTTTATTAAAACAGAAAGATAAAAGAAAAGAAAGTTTACATTTACGTAAACCTCAACAAGCTGAAATAGGAGATATTATTGCTGATACTGATATATCCAATAAAACTTCTTATACCCTTAAATCAAATGAAGAATTAAGGAAAGCTATTGTTTGGTCTGAAATCCTTAAGAAGAAGTATTAAATAACTTTTGAAAAATACAGATTATGGCTTTAAATTTTATGACTGCAGAAGAAGCAGCCGAATTAATTAACCATGGTGATAATATTGGCCTAAGTGGCTTTACACCAGCTGGTACAGCGAAGGCTGTTACATTCGCTTTAGCGAAAAGAGCTGAAGCAGAACATGCAAAGGGACATCCTTTTCAAGTAGGTATCTTTACAGGTGCTTCAACTGGTAACTCTTGTGATGGCGTTTTATCCGTTGCTAAAGCAATTCGTTATCGCGCTCCTTATACTACAAATAAGGACTTTAGAAAAGCCGTTAATAATGGTGAGATTTCTTACAATGATATCCATTTATCTCAAATGGCTCAAGAACTTAGATATGGTTTCTTGGGTAAGGTAAATATGGCTATAATTGAAGCATGTGAAGTTACAGAAGACGGTAAAATTTATTTAACTGCAGCTGGAGGTATTTCTCCAACAGTATGTCGTTTAGCTGATAAAATTGTAGTTGAATTAAACAGTGCTCATAGCAAAGAATCTATTGGTATGCACGACGTTTATGAACCTTTAGATCCTCCTTATCGTCGTGAAATTCCTGTTTTTAAACCCAATGATCGTATTGGTAAACCTTATGTAGAGGTTGATCCTAAGAAGATTGTTGGTGTAGTTAAAACTGACTGGCCTGATGAGGCTCGTTCATTTACTAGTCCAGATCCTGTGACTGATCAAATAGGTCAAAATATTGCTAATTTCTTAGTTAGTGATATGAAGAAGGGTATTATACCTAAATCATTCTTGCCAGTTCAGTCGGGAGTAGGTAATATTGCTAACGCAGTTTTAGGAGCTTTGGGTAGTTCTCAAGATATTCCTGCATTTAATGTTTATACAGAAGTTCTTCAAGATGCTGTTATTGACTTGATTCGTAAGGAACGTGTCAAATTTGGTAGCTGCTGTTCACTAACAGTAACTAATGATTGTCTAAACAGTGTTTATGATGATATGAAGTTCTTTAAGGATAAACTAATTATTAGACAGTCTGAAGTTTCTAATAACCCAGAAGTTATTCGTCGTTTGGGTGTTATATCAATTAATACAGCGATTGAAGCTGATATTTATGGTAATATCAACTCTACTCATATTATGGGTACTAAGATGATGAATGGTATTGGTGGTTCGGGTGATTTTACTCGTCCTGCTTATATCTCTATCTTTACAACGCCATCTACTGCTAAAGATGGTAAAATTTCAACTATTGTTCCTCTAGTTGCTCATACAGACCATACAGAGCATGATGTTAATATCATTGTTACTGAGTATGGTGTAGCTGACTTAAGAGGTAAGGGACCAAAAGAAAGAGCTATTGAAGTAATTGAAAAATGTGCTCATCCTGATTACAGACCTATTTTGAGAGAATACTTATCTTATACTGATGGAAAATCTCAAACCCCTCACTTTATGAAGGGTGCTTTAGCGCTGCATGACACCTTTATTAAAACAGGTGATATGAGAAACATTGATTGGTCTAAATATTTAGATTAATAATGACTCTATAGATATAAAAAAAAGCGGCTCTTAAGCCGCTTTTTTGACACCCTCTCATAAAGTGTGTAAGTTAAAACAACCGGCTTGGGTAACAAAATAACTCAAGCCGTTGTTGTTTAATAAAAAACTTAAACATTTATGAAAACCGAAGATTTAATCCCTGATGAGTTTTTCAAACAATTTAAAACAGGAGAAGAACTCCAAAATTTCCTGAAGTCTATTCAAAAGCGTGGAATCGAAAAGATGCTTGAAGCAGAGCTAGATGCTCATTTAGATTATGACAAGCATAGCCACAGAAAAGAAGAAAACAGTCGTAATGGCTACTCTACAAAGACCATTAAGACTAGTTATGGTAATGATCAAATCAAAGTCCCAAGAGATCGAGATGCGAGCTATAACCCAATGATTATCCCTAAACGAAAAAGTATGGTTGAAGGCTTAGAACACGTTATTGTATCTCTTTATGCTAAGGGTATGAGTGTTTCTGATATAGAAGAACAAATTAGAGAGGTGTACAATTTTGATGTCTCTGGGGCGACAATCTCTCGTATCACAGATGCCGTAACAACTGATATTGTAGCTTGGCAGAATCGACCATTGGAACCCGTATATCTGATCGTTTGGATGGACGGTATAGTCTTTAAAGTACGAGAAGGTTCTAAGGTGATTAATAAAACTATTTATATTGCAGTAGGCTTAAGACGTGATGGACTTAAAGAGGTATTAGGTTTATGGCTTGGAAAGAATGAGTCTTCGTCTTTTTGGATGAGTGTCCTAACAGACCTAAAAGCTCGTGGAACTGAAGATGTTTTAATTACTGCAACGGATAACTTAAATGGATTTACCGATACGATTCGTACCGTTTTCCCTGAATCTAAGACACAAATCTGCATCGTGCACCAAGTGCGTAATGCTTGCAAATACGTAGTTTGGAAGGATAAGAAACAGTTTACAACAGATATGAAGAATATCTATAATGCGCCTAATAAGGAGGCTGCAGCAGCTGCTTTAGAAGATTTATCAGTGAAATGGGAATCCAAGTATTCTTATGCTATACAGAGTTGGAGAAAGAACTGGGACGAACTTACTGTCTTCTTTGAATTTCCTCTAGAAATAAGAAAAGTTATCTATACTACCAACCTAATTGAGAACCTCAATGGTAAGATTAGAAAGTATACCAAGAATAAATTATCGTTCCCTACGGATGACTCTGTGATGAAATCAGTATATTTAGCCGTTAGGGAGGCCACTAAGAAGTGGTCAATGCCCATAAAGAACTGGGGTATTATTTTAAATCAGTTCCTAATTATTTACAAAGAAAGGGTCAGATTATAAAGATAATCCAACCCAAGCTATTTTAACTTACACACTTAGTGATACAGTGTCGCTTTTTATATCTAATGTTAGGAAGTTAGGTTACTCTATATTGTTGAAAATGAAATGTTTTTGTTGAAGCGTTTTTATCATGACACCGACATGATGATTTCATGTCGGTGTTATGATGATGTCATATCCTAGTCATCGTAATGTTATACCTAACTTAAGAAACTCTTCACAAAGTATATTTCTTATTCATTATCTTTATTAAAACAGATAAGGCAGACTATATTTAAACAGTCTGCCTTATTTAAGTTATATTATATCTTTGAATTATAAGTTCGGATCGATGAAAGAAGTATTGTACTTTGGTAATAGCTTGTAGCTATTTTTATTTGCATCCCATTTATAACATTGTGTACTTACATTTTGCCCGTTGTATTCATAGCGAACAGATAGACTTTTATCCCATTGCTTTTTGTCTTTATTCCACATTTGGATATTGTTTTCCACAATCTTGTTATTTTGATCGTATGTGTAATTGTATCTAATATAGTGAGATAAAGCTTTACCTTCTTGTTTGTAAAGTGTTTGACCTACTAATAGACCATTTCTTTCTTCAAAATTGTATACGATATTGTTTGTATTAACTGATTGCTTAGCAAAAGCTGAAAAAGCAGTGCAAGTCACTAGAATAGTAAGAACTAAAACTCTGTAAAAACTTTTCATTCTCATAGCATACTTTAATTAAAAGGAATTGTTTGTTTTTATATTTCCTAATTGTTTTGTACTGCAATGATAATAATTATACTCTATTTATTCATCTATTTTACGTTATAGTTTCGAGTAGTTACATTCAGTTTATATTGATTTCAGTATCGAAATGATAAGCTTTCTAAATAAAAAAAGAGTTAGTATTTCAAGTACCAACTCTTTTCTTTCTTACTGTATGATTTAGCAAATAATAAATTGCTTTTTGCTTTATGGTTAAAAAAACGTAAATAGGAATTAATGTGCCTCTAACCAGTTCTCTCCCCATCCAAAATCTGCTTTTAGGGGTACAGAGAGCTTATATGCGTTCTCCATTTCCTGAATTACAATCTGTTGAACTTTTTCTTTTTCACTAGGAATTACTGTAAAATTTAATTCGTCATGTACTTGAAGAATCATTTTTGATAGCAGTTTTTCTTCCTTGAATCGCTTGTGTATATTTACCATTGCAACTTTAATAATGTCCGCTGCACTACCTTGAATTGGGGCATTTATGGCATTTCTTTCAGAAAATCCTCTTACGACAGCATTTCTAGAATTAATATCAGGAAGATACCTTTTTCTATTAAAGATTGTTTCTACATATCCTTTTTCTCTTGCTTCTACAATGCTTTGATCCATATATTCCTTTACTTGTGGATAGGTCTCAAAATAACCTTCAATAAGTTCTTTAGCTTCTTTTCTCTCTACTTGCATGCGTTCTGCTAGACCAAATACAGATATACCATAGATAATTCCAAAGTTTGCTGTTTTAGCTTTTCTTCTCTGGTCACTCGTAATAGTATTAATGTCTTGTTTGTATACTTTTGCAGCAGTTGCAGCATGAATGTCGTCGCCGTGGAGGAATGCTTCCATCATATTATTATCATGGCTTAAATGAGCCATAATGCGTAATTCTATTTGAGAATAGTCGGCAGAGAAGAATAATGAATCTTGATCAGGAATAAATGCTTTTCTTATTTCTTTTCCATCACTATCCCTTATAGGGATATTCTGTAAGTTGGGATTGCTTGAGCTTAATCTTCCTGTTGCAGTTACTGTTTGATTAAATGAGGTATGTATTTTTCCAGTCTTCTTATTAATAAGTTTTGGTAAAGCATCTACATAAGTGCTGAGTAGTTTTTTTAGTCCTCTATAGTCTAATATCTTTTCTACTATTGGATGTTTATCTTTGTAGCTAAGAAGTACTTCTTCTGATGTAACATATTGTCCAGTCTTTGTCTTTTTAGCCTTTTCGTCTATTTTAAGTTTATCAAACAAGATTTCTCCTACTTGTTTAGGCGAACTTACATTGAAATCATTATCAGCTAATTTATGAATTTCTTCTTCAATCGTTATTAGCCTATCTGTAAAATCCTTAGATAATGATTTTAAGGCTTTTTTATCTAGTAATACCCCAGTGTATTCCATATCAGTAAGTACTGGAACTAAAGGCATTTCTATCGTATAAAATAATTCTTCTGCCTGATTTTCTTTTAAATCTTTTTCTATAGCATTCTTTAATTGAAAAGTGATATCAGCATCTTCGCATGCATATATGTAAACGTCTTCTGGAGAAAGCTCACGCATACTCTTTTGGTTTTTACCTTTGGGTCCAATTAAGTCTTCAATAGGTATTGTGATGTGGTTTAAATATATTTCAGCTAGATAATCCATATTATGTCTTAATTCTGGTTGAACGACATAATGTGCAATCATCGTATCAAATAATTTCCCAACTACTTCTATTCCATAATTTTTCAGAATTAGAAGATCGTATTTTATGTTTTGACCTATTTTAAGCGATTTCTTATTTTCAAGTAGAGGTTTAATAATATTAAGTCTTTTCTTTGTCTCTTCTTGATCTTTAGGGAAAGGGATGTAATAGGCTTCGTTTTTTTTCACAGAAAAGCTAATTCCAACAATTTCAGCTTCCATTGCCTCTAATCCTGTTGTTTCTGTATCTAGAGCAATTTCTTTAAAAGGCATTAGTTTTTTGGATAATTCCTCTATATCATCTTCATTATCAATTAGATGATATTCTTTTTTATTGTTTTCTAATGCGATTTCTGTCGATTCTTTCTGGGTGTCTTGAGTGTTGGTCGCAAATTCTGAAAATAAATCGCCTTGAATTGGGCCAGTTTGTATTTGTAGGGTAGGGGAGTCTGTTTCTTTGATCACTCTTTCCAATAAAGTTCTGAATTCGAGTTCTTCAAAAATTTCACGCACCTTGTCTTTATCCATTTCTTCCCTTACCAGTTTGTCAAGTTCTAGTTTTATAGGAACATCAACTTTGATGGTTGCTAGAAATTTAGAGAATTTTATTTGTTCAATATTCGCTTCTACTTTTTTCTTTAGAGCACCTTTAAGTTTATCTGTATTTTCTATGAGGTTCTCAATACTTCCAAATTCCTTTAATAATTTTTGTGCAGTTTTAATTCCTACTCCTGGGCATCCTGGAATATTGTCAGCACTATCACCCATCAAACCCAAAAGATCAATGATCTGAGATTGATTTTCTAAATCGTATTTCTCAATAACTTCTTGAGGCCCTAATATTTCAAATTCTTTATCTCCATATTTGGGTCTATACATATAGACATATTTATCAACAAGTTGGGCGTAGTCTTTATCTGGAGTCATCATATAGGTAGAGATCTCTTTTTCGTTTGCTTGTTTAGCAAGAGTGCCTATAACATCATCAGCTTCATATCCTTGCACTTCAAGTATGGGGATTTTATATGCACGGATGATATCTTTAATAATGGGTACGGCTATTTTTATATCTTCGGGTGTAGCTTCTCTTTGTGCTTTATAATCTTCAAAAGCTTCATGTCTAAAAGTGGGACCAGCAGGGTCAAATGCTATACCAATGTGAGTGGGGTTTTCTTTATTAAGTACTTCTTCTAAGGTATTGACAAATCCTAGAATAGCTGAGGTGTTTAGTCCTTTTGAGTTTACTCTTGGGTTTTTAATAAATGCATAATATGCTCTGTAAATTAGAGCATATGCATCCAAAAGAAAAAGTTTCTTTGCTTGTTCCATATAATTACTTATTTTCAATGTAAAAGTAACAAAAAATAAGGTATTAACTGTTTTATTGTTACTTTTGTATACAAACGGATTTATAGATGAGTCAACTAACTGAAATACGATATCCTATTGAGCAAGAGCTTGCTGAGTTTCAGCAAATTTTTGACAATTCACTTACTAGCTCTAATCCTCTTTTAATGCGAGCTATTCGACATATAAGAAAGAGCAATGGTAAGATGATGCGACCTATACTTGTTTTGCTTTTGGCTAAACTCTTTGGTTCTATTAAAACAAACACACTTTACTCAGCTGTTTCTCTAGAATTATTGCATACGGCTAGTTTAGTTCATGATGATGTTGTGGATGAGAGTGATGAGCGTAGAGGTCAACTATCAGTTAACGCTTTATTTAATAATAAAGTTTCTGTTTTAGTAGGAGATTTTTTGTTGGCAACAAGTTTAGTACAAGTTGGACTAACTCGTGATTGTGACATTATAGATGTTGTAGCACATTTGGGGCAAAACTTGGCTGATGGCGAAATTTTACAATTATCCAACGTAAGTAATAAAGAGTTTTCTGAGGATGTTTATTATAGTGTAATTTACAAGAAAACTGCAGCTTTATTTGCAGCATGTGCAAAGGTTGCCGCTTTATCTGCTGGCGCTTCTAAAGAGTCAGTAATAGAGGCTACAAAATTTGGTGAGTATCTAGGGATATGCTTCCAGATTAAGGATGATATTTTTGATTACTCAGATTCGTCTTCTATTGGAAAACCCACAGGTAATGATATGTTGGAAGGTAAATTAACGCTTCCCGCACTGTACGTCTTGAATAAAACAAACTCTGAAGAAATAAAAGAATTAGCATTTCGTATTAAAGGGGGAGAAGCTAGCCTTCACGAAATTCATAAATTTATTGGATATGTAATTGATCACGGTGGTATTGAATATGCTGAGTCAGTGATGTTGTCTTATCGTGACAAAGCGCTTGAGGTAATTGCGCCACTTCCGAACAATGAGATTAAAGATGCACTTAAGTGCTATTTAGATTACATTGTTTTAAGAAAAAAATAAGTTGTTATAGTATAAAAAAGAGAGGGTCGACCCTCTCTTTTTTGTGATATTCTTAATTAGAAGAAGTTTATTTTTTCTCCTTTTATATCAGAAACAAGAAGATTTGCTAGACGACTTGTTCCGAGACGGAATAATTTATTGTTAAGCCATTCTGTACCTAATACTTCTTTTACTATAGTGTAATATGTTATAGCATCTTTTACAGTTGATAGACCTCCAGCTGGTTTAAATCCTACTTTTCTGCCTGTTTCTAAATAGTATTCTTTGATAGCTTTACACATAACGTAAGCAGCTTCAGGAGTAGCAGCAGGTTCTAGTTTTCCTGTAGATGTTTTAATAAAGTCTGCCCCAGAGTACATAGATAGGATAGAGGCCTTCTTAATGTTTTCAGCTGTTTTAAGAGCACCTGTTTCAAGAATTACCTTCATGTGGTGATCTTTACATACATCTTTAAGCTCTTCTATCTCATCACACATTGTTTCATAATCGCCGCTTAAGAAGTTTCCTACATTGATAACAATATCTATTTCAGTAGCACCATCTTGTAGGGCTAATGATGTTTCGGCAATTTTAATTTCAGTAAATGTTTGTGATGTTGGGAATCCTGCAGAAACACATGCAATATTTACATCCTCAATTTCTAGGGTACTACTTACTATTTTAGCAAAATTAGGATACACACAAATAGCAGCTACATGACCTAATTCAGCGTATTCTTCATCAAATTGATTTACTTTTTCTGTGAATTTTAGCACGCTTTCGGGGCTGTCTTCAGTTTTTAATGTTGTTAAATCAATACAGTTGAAAAGAAATTTCTTGACATCAGTTGTGTCATTTTCAATATATTTCTTTTCTATTAATTCTTTTACTTCTTTATTTACTTCAGCATCTACTAGTGCAGTATTGTATTTGCTTAATGCTTCTTCGTACTTTGTTAATTTTTTGTCAGCCATGTTACTTTAGTTTTTGATTTTCTAAATGCCTTTTCTTATCTCTTTTTGTCTTTTTTTCAAAGCTTTGCTCTAAAGCCTTTGTTAGATCTGTATCTGTTTGATTTGCCAAGCAGAGTAGGACCCAAAGGATATCTGCAAGCTCTTCTTCTATATTATCTTTTTCTCCTTTTTTGAAGGATTGTTCTCCGTACTTTCGAGCAACTACTCTGGCTAGTTCTCCAACTTCTTCTGTTAGGATAGCCATATTTGTTAGCTCATTAAAGTATCTGACTCCAATTGAGTTTATCCATTGATCTACTTTTTTTTGAGCTTCTTCAATAGTCATTATTCTTTGTTTTTTGTGTCTATACAGATAGTAACAGGACCATCATTTATTAGCTTAACTTTCATGTCTGCTCCAAACTCACCTGTACCAATTTGTTTGCCTAGCTTACTCTCTAATGTGGTTATAAATTCCTTATATAAGGGAATGGCTATGTCTGGTTTTGCTGCTTTTATATATGAAGGTCTATTTCCTTTCTTAGTGGAAGCATGGAGTGTAAATTGACTGATTAATAAAATATCGCCTTTAACATCTAGAATGGATTTATTCATTACTCCATCTTCGTCATCAAAGATTCTTAAGTTTACTACTTTATTAGTTAGCCACTCAATATCTTCGGTGTTGTCTTGATCTTCTATCCCTAGGAGAATCATTAGCCCTGTATTAATTTTTGCTTTTACTTGATTATCTATAGTAACAGATGCTTCTGTTGCTCTTTGAATAACAATTCTCATAATTTAGATTTTGTCTTTACAAAGTTAAAAATATTAGTGAATAAATATCTGCTTTTAGTTCTTATTATGTATCTCTTTCCATAGGGTTGTACCTTTGCTGTGACCTATGAGAGTTATTAAATCGTCCTCGCTAGCCTCTTTTATTCTCTTGATACTTTTAAATGTTTTCAAGAGTTGTTCTTTAGTTTTAGGACCTATTCCAGGTATGTTGTCTAACTCAGATTGAACTTGTCTTTTACTCCTTTTATCTCTGTGGAATTGTATTGCAAATCTGTGTACCTCATCTTGTATTCGTTCCATTAGTTTAAATAATCCACTAGTTGGTTCCATACCTATTGTTTGAGCAGGAAATCCATATAGGAGTTCTGATGTCCTATGTTTGTCGTCTTTTGCTAAACCCGCTATTGGTATTTTTAGATTAATTTCCTCCAAGGCTTTTCGCACAATCTCCATTTGACCTTTACCGCCATCGGTAATAATTAAGTCGGGTAGGGGTTGTTTTTCCTTTTCTAATCTGCTATACCTCCTTATTACTACTTCGTGCATTGATGCGTAGTCATCTGGGCCTATAACCGTTTTAATATTATATTTCCTATAATCCTTTTTGCTGGGTTTACCTTGCTTAAATACGATACATGCTGCAACAGGATCGCTTCCTTGGATGTTAGAGTTGTCAAAGCTCTCAATATGCATGGGTAGCTTTTGAAGCTTCAGTTTGTCTTGAATCTCTTTTAGTAATCGAATATTTCTTTGTGCTGGATTTAATTTCTCAGCTTGTTTGAGCCTATCTGCTTTATATTGCTTTACATTAAGTCGTGATAGGTCTAATAGTTTCTTTTTTTCTCCCCGTTGAGGTATTGTAAACTTTACGTTGTCTAAGTCTATATCTAGAGGAATCGGTACTACTATTTCATTAGCATTACTATCGAAGCGAGTTCTCATTTCGATGATGCCCATGGCTAGCAATTCACTATCTGTTTCATTGAGTTTCTTTTTATACTCAATAGTATAAGCCTGGTTTATAGCTCCATTTGCAATATGTAAGAAGTTGATGTAAGCTGATTTTTCGCCATTTGATTCTATTGAGAAGACGTCGATATTGTGGATTAGAGTGCTAACCACCTCTGATTTACTTCGGAAGTTCTCTACGAGTGTCAGCTTATGCTTGTATTCATGTGCTTTTTCAAACTCAAGATTTTCAGCATATCTCTCCATCTTTTCTTTTAGCTGCTTGCTAATTTCCCTTGTATTACCTTTTAGTATTTCTTTTATTTCAGCAATGTTTTGTAGGTAGTCTTCTTCGGTTTGTAGTCCTTCACATGGTCCTAAACAGTTTTTGATGTGGTACTCTAAGCAGACTTTGAACTTATTAGATTTGATGTTTTCCTGAGATAAATTATGCTTGCATGTCCGAATTGGATATAGCTTTTTAATTAAATCTAAAAGCGTATACATTGTTGGAAGATGTGTATAAGGGCCAAAATAGGATGATCCATTTTTTATTATTTTCCTTGTTTTAAACACTCTAGGAAAGAATTCGTTTTGTACACATATTGAGGGATATGTTTTGTCATCTTTTAATAAAACGTTATATCTGGGCTGGTGCTTTTTAATTAGATTATTTTCTAATAATAGTGCATCTTTCTCAGTGTTTACAACGATGTATTTAATGTTCCTTATTTTCTTAACAAGGACTTTTGTTTTGTTTGCTTTGTGATCTTTATTGAAGTAGGAGGTTACTCTTCGCTTTAGGTTTTTTGCTTTCCCTACGTATATGATTTTATCTTTGTCGTCAAAGTATTGATAAATGCCAGGTGTCTCTGGTAAGCTACTTACTAGAGTTTTTAGGTAAATCTCTCTCTTTAGTTTATCTTCCTTTGTTTCTTTTTGAACATTCATTGTTCCACGTGTAACATATTTGTTAATAACTCACTTCTTAGCATATACCACAAACGCCACGAAGTGTGGCGTTTGTAAAGTTATAATTTAAAGTGATAAAACCGTATCTATTTCTAAATCTTTCGGGAAGCCCTTCCTTCCTTCTAGTTTTTTTAATTCAATGATAAAGTTTACCATAGTCTGTTTAGGCTTGAGTTGATTGACTAGTTTTATTGCCGCCTTCATAGTGCCACCTGTAGCAAGAAGATCATCATGAACAAGAACTACGTCATCTTCCGTCAAAGCGTCTTTGTGCATTTGGATAATATCCGTTCCATATTCTTTTTTGTAACTTTCTTCAATCGTTTCTGCAGGAAGTTTTCCAGGCTTTCTTATGGTGACAAATCCTGCACCCAATCTAGTTGCTAAAATAGGACCCATAATAAAACCTCTTGATTCAATTCCTACCACTTTTGTAATGCCTTTGTCTTTATACATTTCGTATAAAATATCTCCTAAACATTCTAAAGCCTCTGCGCTTTTGAAAAGGGTAGTTATATCGTAAAAAAGAATACCCTCTAGAGGGAAGTCTTTTACGGTTCTAATTTCTTTGATCAATTCTTCTTTAGTCATTTTTGATTTTTTTGTTATTGTGTTATTTGTTCCACGTGTAACATTTATTTTCTTACTAGAACTAAAAGTACATTTATATCACTAGGGGATACACCTGGGATGCGACTTGCTTGTGCAATATTCTCAGGGTCTATTTTCTGAAGCTTTTCTCTAGCCTCAAAAGACAGTGAATGGATTTGGCTATAATCAAATTTACCTCTTATTTTTATGTTTTCCAATCTTTTTGTCTTTTCTGCAATTAGCTTTTCTCTTTCTATATATCCACTGTATTTAACTAAGATCTCAGCAGCTTCAATTATTTCTTCTCTTCTACCTTTGATCTTATCTAATTCTTCTTTAAATGCGGGAATGGAATCTTGTATATTCTCAAAAGTAATTTGTGGTCGAGTTAATACTTCAATTAGTTTGCAACCATGTTTTAATGATGTTGTTCCTAGCTTTTCTAGTGCTTCATTAATGTAAGCCGGTTTGACTGAGTAGTTATTTGCAAACTCTAAAATACGATCAATTTGTTCTTTTTTACTACTGTATAAATTATACCTTTCACGAGAAGCTAATCCTAAATCCCAAGCTTTAGGAGTTAATCTCATATCGGCATCATCCATCCTCAGAAGAATTCTATATTCTGCCCTTGAGGTAAACATACGATAGGGCTCATCAACGCCTTTAGTAACAAGATCATCAATTAATACTCCGATATAGGCCTCGTCTCTACCTAAGATGAATTCTTTCCCTCCATGGCAGTTAATGTGTGCATTAATTCCCGCGATTAACCCTTGACCTGCTGCTTCTTCATACCCAGTAGTACCATTTACCTGTCCTGCAAAGAATAAGTTCTTTATTACCTTAGATTCAAGAGTGTGGGTTAGTTGAGTCGGATCAAAAAAATCATATTCAATAGCATACCCAGGTCTGTAAACATGGACATCTCTAAATGCAGGAATCTGGCGTAAAGCTTTAAGTTGAATATCCATTGGCAGAGAAGATGAGAAACCATTTAGATACATCTCATTTGTGATTACACCTTCAGGTTCTAAGAATAGTTGATGCTTCTCTTTGGTAGGGAAGTTTACAATTTTAGTTTCTACGCTTGGACAATAGCGTGGCCCGATACTTTTAATCTGTCCGTTATAAAGAGGAGAGTCTACCAGTCCTTTTCTCAATGTTTCGTGAGATTCAGGAGTAGTGTAACAAGTCCAACAAGGGAGTGCGTCTAGGTGCCTTTTTCCAGTGTCCATAAAGGAGAACTTATGAAAGTCATCATCGCCTTCTTGTGGCTCCATATCTTCAAAGTGAACACTTCTTGAATCAATACGCACAGGAGTACCTGTTTTCATTCTGTCAAATCGAATGCCATAGCTATTAATAGACTCTGTTAGATAGTAACTAGCAGGTTCAGCCATACGACCACCAGGTAGTTGAGTTTTACCAACATGCATGAGTCCATTTAAGAATGTTCCTGCAGTAATTATTATAGACTTAGCATAGAAAGTTGCTTCCCATAGAGTGTTTACACCTATAACTTGGCCATCTTTTATTATTAGATCTTTAACGCTGTCTTGCCAGATGTCAAGGTTGTCTGTAGAATCGAGCACTTCTCTCCATTCCCAAATGTATTTATTTCTGTCGCACTGTGCTCTGGGGCTCCACATTGCAGGCCCTTTTGAACGATTGAGCATACGAAATTGGATAGCAGTTCTATCTGTTATTAATCCCATTTCTCCTCCCAGTGCATCAATTTCTCTTACTATTTGTCCTTTAGCTATCCCTCCGATAGCTGGATTGCAGCTCATTTGTGCAATCTTATTCATATCCATTGTTATTAGGCATGTTTTAGAACCTAGGCGAGCAGCTGCAGTTGCAGCTTCACAGCCAGCATGTCCAGCGCCTATAACAATTACGTCATATTTAAATTCCATCTGAAAATCTAGTTTAAATCAGTACACTAAACGTACCTGTTGAATGTTTTTTAAAAAGAGGAGATATGTGCAATTCTTTTATAAATTGTTAGAGCTTCGTTTTCAGCTTGCTCCATAATTTCTCTTTCTCCTGGCCCTTTATCATTTATACCACAGAGGTGTAATATACCATGAATAATGGTTCTGTGTAGCTCTTCATTATAGGGCGTGTTGAATTGCTCGGAATTGGTTTTTACCGTGTCTAAACTGATAAATAAATCTCCCGATATAATATTCCCTTTACAATAATCAAAAGTAATAATGTCTGTGTAGTAGTCGTGTTGAAGATATGTGCGGTTGACCTCTAAAATTTTCTCATCAGAGCAAAAGATATAAGCTATCTCTCCAGCTCTTCTTTGATATTTAGTGGCTACTTCTTTTATCCATTCCTGGATAAGTTTCTCATTAATAATGGGCATTTCTACCCCTTCAGTATGGTAAGTAATAATCATAGTGATAAATGCAATTTGTTGAAAACAACCCCAAGACATTTTACCCTATGGCTTTGTTTTCGTACAAATTTAGGAATAACTTTTCGTTTGTGATTGCTTTTTAACTTATTTTGCTTTAAACCGACCTTTAAACGGCATATTATTATTATCTTTTAAAAGCTTTACACCTTGATTTACAAACAGTAATGTGCAAATAGCACTTACTTGAAAGTGTTTGAATAACCTGAAGTAAATAAATTTAGCTGGTACTTGCCAACGTTTTAACTGGGCAATATGTTTTTAGTTAAACTCCGGCTTAAATGTATATTCTTTTATACCTTTGTTTGGGATAAATTAATTAGAATGGAAGAAAATTTTGATATAAGAGATCACCAGCTAACCACTCGTGAAAAGGAATTTGAGAATGCTTTGCGTCCTCTTTCTTTTTCTGATTTTAATGGTCAAGATAAGGTGGTTGAGAACTTAACTATATTCGTAAAAGCTGCCCGTTTGAGGGCTGAAGCTTTGGATCATGTCCTCCTTCATGGACCTCCTGGTTTGGGTAAAACAACCCTATCAAATATTATTGCAAATGAATTAGAAGTAGGCTTTAAAGTTACATCAGGTCCAGTATTAGATAAGCCTGGAGATTTAGCTGGTGTTTTGACAAGCTTGGAGCCTAATGATGTCTTGTTTATTGATGAAATACATCGATTGTCTCCAGTGGTAGAAGAGTATTTGTATTCTGCTATGGAAGATTATCGTATCGATATCATGATAGATAAAGGACCTTCAGCTAGAAGCATCCAACTTGAGTTAAATCCTTTTACCTTGGTTGGGGCAACGACTAGAAGTGGGTTGTTGACAGCACCTCTTCGTGCCCGTTTTGGAATTAATCTTCACTTAGAATATTATGACGATGATGTATTAACTACTATTATTAAACGATCTGCAGCTATATTAGACGTTCCTTGTGATGATCAAGCTGCTGCAGAAATTGCATCTCGCAGTAGGGGTACCCCACGTATTTGTAATGCTTTACTTAGACGAGTACGTGATTTTGCACAAGTGAAGGGTGATGGCTCTATAGATATTAAAATAGCTCAATATGCACTTGAGGCTTTAAATATTGATAAATATGGCTTGGATGAAATAGACAACAAGATTCTTTGTACTGTTATCGATAAGTTTGATGGTGGTCCTGTGGGACTAACTACTATTGCTACAGCTTTAGGTGAAGACCCAGGAACTATTGAAGAGGTATATGAGCCTTTTTTAATAAAAGAAGGTTTTATAAAACGTACTCCTCGTGGAAGGGAAGTAACACCTCTTGCTTATAAACATTTAGGAAGAGAGTTTCAATCAAAACAACAATCTCTATTTTAGACTTTAGCACAAACCGGATAAATGACTAATCAATCAAAATTAGGTGTTCCTAAAAATGACGGTAAGAAACTAGTGAAAGATATCATGATTTATGGAGTGAGCAGCATCGTGGGTCGCTTCCTGAATTATCTCCTAGTTCCTTTATATTCTTATAAAATGCCTGTTGAAAGTGGGAGCTACGGCGTGGTGTCTAATATGTATGCACTTATAGCTCTTCTGTTGGTCATTCTAACTTATGGAATGGAAACAGGTTTCTTTTACTATGCCAATAAACAAAAAGAAAATCCAAAGAAAGTATTCTCTACTATTCTGATTGCAGTGGGGGTAACTTCTCTAGTCTTTGTTTTACTTTGTTTGTTAAACTTAGATTCTATAGCCCATCTATTGGAGTATGATGCTCACCCCGAGTATCTGGGTATGATGATGGTTGTGGTGGCTATGGATGCTTTTATGAGTATCTTATTTGCATACTTAAGGTATAAGAATAGACCTATTAAGTTTGCTGGAATAAAACTCTTTTTTATTGGATGTAATATCATACTGAATTTATTCTTCTTGGTATGGGTTCCTTATTTGCAACCATTGGCTCCCGATTTATTTACTTGGTATGATCCACAATACTTAGAAAGATACGTATTTGTTGCCAATTTAATAGCAACATCTATGCAGTTATTATTCTTTATTCCAGAGTTAAAAGGAATGGAGTATATTTTTGATAAAGCATTATTTAAGAGAATTTTTAAGTACTCATTCCCTGTTCTTATTTTAGGCGTAGCAGGTGTTTTGAGTCAGACTTTTGATAAAATAATATTTCCTTTAGTATATCCAGATGCAGACAAAGGTTACGTAGAATTGGGTATTTATGGAGCCACGAGTAAGATTGCAATGATAATGGGTATGTGTACACAAGCATTTAGATATGCTTATGAACCTTTTGTGTTTAGTAAAAATAAAGAAGGAGATGGAAGGCAAACGTATGCAGAGGTAATGAAATTCTTTCTCATCTTTACATTGCTCGGCTTTTTAGGTGTCGTTTTTTATATGGACATTATACGTTATATTATTCAGCCTGGATATTGGGAAGGACTTCGTGTTGTGCCTATCGTAATGGTGACAGAGATATTGATAGGAGTCTTCTTTAATCTAGCTTACTGGTATAAACTAATTGAGCAAACTAAGTGGGGCGCTTATTTCTCTATAATAGGTTGCGTAATTATTATTGTTCTTAATCTGCTATGGATTCCAAAATATAGCTATATGGGCTGTGCTTGGGCAGGAGTAGTAGGGTACGGTGTGATGACGTTATTGTCTTATATTGTAGGACAGAAGAAAAATCCAATCCCTTACAACTTGAAGGAAATAGGTATTTATATCGGTTTGGCTTTCGTACTTTATCTTTTAGGAACTCAAATAGAAATAGAAAATTTCTATTTAAGAATGCTATATAGAACAATATTGATATTATTATATGTAACTTATGTAGTTAAAAAGGATTTGCCGTTGGCAAGAATACCTATTATTAACCGTTTTATTAAGAAGTAAATATGAGTACTGATAAAAGAAATGTATTTGCGGTTAGATCTTTTGTAAAAGAATATTTAGATCTACACAAGGATAAAGACAATGAACAGCTCACCGTAGAGAGTATTCGTAAAGGAGTCAGTTTTAAGGGTGCAAATCTATGGATTTTGATATTTGCTACATTCATGGCCTCTTTAGGTTTGAATGTAAACTCTACCGCTGTAATTATTGGTGCTATGCTTATTTCCCCTTTAATGGGACCCATTATGGGGATAGGACTAGCTGTAGGTATAAATGATTTTGAGTTAATGAAACGCTCTTTCAAGAGCTTTTTAATTACGACAGCATTTAGTGTAGTAACGTCAACAGTATTCTTTTTATTATCGCCTTTAGCAGAGGCTCAATCTGAATTGCTAGCGCGTACGTCACCAAATATTTATGATGTTTTTATTGCTTTGTTTGGTGGACTTGCTGGAGTAGTAGCTTTGTCTACAAAAGAGAAAGGAAATGTGATACCTGGTGTGGCTATTGCTACAGCACTTATGCCTCCTTTATGTACAGCTGGTTATGGCTTAGCTACAGGTAATCTCGCTTTTTTCTTAGGTGCATTTTATCTTTATTTTATAAATTCTGTGTTCATATCAGTAGCAACTTATTTGGGTGTTCGAGTGATGCACTTTAGGGCAAAAGAGTTTGTTGATAAATCTAGAGAATTAAAGGTGCGTAAATATATTGTTTTCATAGTGGTTGCTACTATGGTACCTGCGATCTATTTAACTGTAGGTATTATTAAAGAAACTGTATTTAAGGGTGCTGCTACACGATTTATTACGGAAGAACTTACGTTTGATAATACTCAAATTATTAACCGGTCGATAGGGCAGAATGATTCTACTAAACAGAAAGAAATTCGTGTTGTGTTAATTGGAGCTGAAGTACCTGAAGCCTCTATAAATATAGCTCGCCAAAGAATGCCAAAATATAAGTTAAATGACGCTCGTTTAGTTGTTATACAAGGGATGAATGAATCTGCACCCGACATGAAGTCAATTAAAGCCTCTTTGATGGAGGATTTCTATAAAGACAACCAAATGAAGCTGCAAGATCAACAAGTGAAGATAGAGAGTCTTGAAGGGGCTATAGCCAAGTATAAAGAGTATAGTTCACTAAGTTCTAAAATTGCACCCGAATTAATGGTTCTTTATCCTTCCGTGAAGAAGATCTCTATATCTGAAACTGTAGAAGTAGATGTGAAGACATTGAAGCCCGATACAGTAACACTTGCTATTTTAAATTTGAATAAGGAGCTCGATAAGGAAGAAAAAATCAAATTAGAAGATTGGCTTAAAACAAGAGTCGGAGCTAAGAAGTTTAGATTAATACTTGAGTAGATTTACGAGTATCTCAATGATTAAAACAAGAAGGACACCTATCTAGAATTTTAGATAAGTGTCCTTTTTATTTTAGTCTATAATAATGTTCAATTACCTTTTTAGAATAATCACTAATACAGCGGATATGAATAGGATGATACCTATGGCTATCTGTAGTGTGAAGATTTCATTAAAGAATATAAGTCCTACTGTTATTGCTGTTACAGGTTCCATTGCTCCTAAAACAGATGTAATGGTAGATCCTATTCGTTTTATAGCTTGAATGAGAGCTAAGTTTGAAATAATAGTTGGTATAATAGCGAGTAGTAGGAGTGACCCAAAGGATTTCCATGAGGGAATGGGTTGTACTCCCGAGAATAAAGATATTCAGTAAATAAAATAATACCTCCAAACAAGAATACATAGAAAGTAAGTTTTAATCCACTCATTTGTATGTTTACTTTATTGACTGCTACTAAGTATGATGCATATCCTAATCCCGATATGAGAACAATTACGATACCCGACAAAGATAGTTGAGTTTCTTTACTCCCACTAATTGATAAAAGTGCAACCCCAATGATGGCTATGATGATTGCCAAAATACGCCAATTTGATTTTTTCTCCTTGTAAAGGATCATCATTAGTATTGTAGTGAATACAGGATACATAAAATGTATTGCTGTGGCTACACCGTTAGAGATCAAATGATATCCCAAAATAAAAATAAAGAAGAGATATCATAAAAAACGGCGAGGAGTAACAGTGACGGGAGGTCTTTCATCTTTATTCTAAGTGATATACCTTTTCCCATAAGTATGAGAGCTAATACAGTACAAGCAAAAATAAATCTATACAAAAGTATAGATGGAAACTGCATTCCCTCTGCTATTACAGGCAGAGTAAATAAAGGTATTAATCCAAAAGTAGATGAGGATAATAAACCATATACAAATCCAGTAACTGTTTCTTTAGTCATTTTAGTAGTGCATATTATATGAAATGCAAATATATGTAAAATACTTTACTAAATATTTCAATTTTCTATTTTGAGTTTTTGTAAGGTAATCAAAATTTATGGGAAGAAAAAAGGAGGAACTATACTTAGCTCCTCCTTCTTTTGTAAAATTATTTTTGGAATCTTCTGGCCCAACCCTCTTCGCTAAAATTGGGTTGCTCACCTCTAAATTCTGTTTTCTTAGATTTTGCCTTTTTAGGTCCTCTAGCTGAGGTATACCCTCTTTCAGATCTACTAGGTTTACGTCTATTACTATTACGTTGAGTTCTGTCACCACCTCTATTGCTACTTCTGCCTTGAGTATCATTTTCGCTAGCAACTTCTACCACGATTTTTCTATCTCCCCATTGTTTGTTATTTAGACCTTTTAAAACATCTTTTGTTGATCTTTCTTCAACTTCAAAGAATGAGAAATTTCTCATTAGGTCTATTTTACCTAATTCTACTCTTCTACGAGTGTTTTGATTTAATAAGTCTATTAATTCATGTGGGAAGAAATTATCAGTCTTTCCTAAATTAATGAATAATCTAGTATAGCCTTCTTGAGCTTGTCTACGACTATTTCCTCTGTCGTTTCTTTCTCTACGATCTCTTCTATTGTCAGTTGGTGCTTCAATATCTTCTCTGTCTTGGTAATATTCAAGGAATCTATTAAACTCTAATGATACCATACGTTTAATAACGTCTTCCTTAGATAGCCAATCAAGTTTTCTATAGATTTCTGGTAAGAAGTGTTCTATTTCCTCTTCGTTTACCTTAACTTTTTCTACTTCGTCAATTACTTTAATTATCTGTTGTTCACAAATTTGCTCTCCTGTAGGTAGTTCTCCGTTTTCAAACTTCTTACCTATAATCTTTTCGATATCGCGAAGTTTGCCCGATTCACGAAGGTTGATAATAGCAATAGAAGTACCCGTTTTTCCAGCTCTTCCAGTACGTCCGCTACGGTGTGTATAGCTTTCTGTATCGTCAGGTAAGCCGTAGTTGATAACATGGGTTAAGTCATCTACGTCTAGTCCTCTGGCTGCAACGTCTGTAGCAACAAGTAGTTGAATATTTCTCATACGGAATTTCTGCATTACTGCATCTCTTTGAGCTTGTGACAACTCTCCATGAAGAGAATCTGCATTGTAACCATCTTTAATAAGTAGGTCTGCAATTTCTTGAGTTTCTCTACGGGTACGGCAGAAAATGATGCCATAAATCTGAGGATAAAAATCGGCAATACGTTTTAAAGCAGCATACTTATCTTTTGCATGAACTTTATAAACGACATGTTTCACATTCTGTGAACCCTCGTTTTTACGACCAATAGTAATCTCTTTTGGATTTTGTAGATAGTTTTTTGATATCCTAGCAATCTCAGGACTCATGGTTGCTGAGAAAAGCAGAGTATTTCTATCTTTTGGTACATCTTGTAATATAGAGTTGATACTTTCAGTAAAACCCATATTAAGCATTTCGTCTGCTTCATCCATTACTACATTCTTAATGGTTGAAAGAGATACAGTACCACGATTCATTAAGTCTAATAATCTACCTGGGGTTGCTACAATAATGTGAACACCTCTTTTAAGGCTTCTTATTTGACTATCTATAGAAGATCCTCCATATACAGGAATTACTTTTAATCCCTTAATATATTTTGAGTAATTGTATAAATCATCTGCTATTTGTAAGCAAAGTTCGCGTGTAGGACAAAGTACTAAAGATTGAGGTACTCTGTTTTCCACATCTACCTTTTGTATAATAGGTAGACCAAATGCTGCTGTTTTCCCTGTCCCCGTTTGTGCAAGAGCTACTACATCATTGTTTTCTCCCAATAAATAAGGTACAACTTCTTCTTGTACCGGCATAGGGTGTTCGTAACCCATCTCAGTGATCGCTTTTAATATCTCAGCAGATACACCAAGTTCTTCAAAATTTTTCATCAAATGTTTTCTAATCTTTAAAATCTACTGTTACGGATTTTAAGTGCTATGTGCAAGAATAGCAAAAGTTTGGAGGAGGAACAGTCTTTAATTATTCCAACAGCATAGAGCGAAGCTTATCTAAATCTCTCTCTGAGAACCCAAGACCTTCCATTAGGAAGGATTCGACATTACCGTAACTGGACTTAATTTCTTGGATCGATGCATTGATATACTCCTCTTGAGCTAATACCAATGCTGTTAGAGCTTCTTGTGCGTTGTTCGATAAGTTTGAAGCATACTCATAGGCTTCAGAAATATCTAAAAATTGATTGGATCGAAGGTAGTCTAACCTTGCCGTTTCATCATTGACACCCAAGGAGGTAAGTAGTAAGTAAGAAATGATTCCTGCTTGTTCTTTACCTGTGGGGCATTGGAAAACGATAGGATAGTTTGTTTCATCCAATAATAGAGTGAATACTTGTTTATATTGTTCTTTATTATCTCTAATTAAGTGAATATAAACATCTTTCATTATCTCTTTAATCTGGGATCTAGTTATTTCCTTGTTTTTTATTAAGTCAAGAAGAAACTGACTGTCTTTACAAAAAATAGGAATAGAAACCATTTTAAAGTTATTAGCTATAAGCTGATTTTTCTTTTGCTCAGGAATTGGTCTTAGATCAACAATAGTTTTTACATGTAGGTTTTTTAATCTTGATATTCCGCTTTGATCTATATCGTCAAGATTTCCAGTACGATATACTTTACCCCATTTTCCTCCTTTGTCAATAGAGTATACACGATAACCTCCCAGGTCTCTGAAATTTTGAACATTAGGAATATTAATGTTTCTGCTACCTACAATTTGTCGGCTGTCATTATTAAAAACGACAGAGTAAAATTGTCTTTTTGTTGGATCATTGTTTATGATTACAATTCTCTGATCATCAATCTTAGCCATACCTACAGGAATATCTTCTACAATTCCATGAGGTGTGTTGCCTGCATAAATACGGACATAACCTTCTATACGTGGGGTTGTTTCCCACTTAATGATATTGTTACCTACAACGTTTTCTTCACATCCTATAGATATATGAGGAGATGATTTGGAACAAGATGTAAATAGCACAATTAAAAATGTTATCCAGTAAGCGCGTATAATATACATGTCAACAACTTGTGTAAGATGTCGCAAAGATAGATCATTGCTTTATCATTGTGCAAATTTGTAGAACATATTAGACAAAGTATATATTTTTTTAAGAGAATTTAGGCGTCTTGGGTTTGTACGAATTAACAACTTTAGATTAATTCGTATTTTGGAATGAAAGATTAGGTTGTTAACGGGAAAAGAGTTTTCGCTAAAATCAAATAATTCAATTGAGTTTGATAAGGATAAGAACTTATTTAATTTTGAGCCATGTTAGGTCTAGGTTAAGAGAATACTTTATCAGGGGCAAGCGAGTGCTTTGACACCGACATGTTACTATCATGACACCGACACTTTTTTTGATGAAGTTATAGTGTGAAGTTTAATTTGGTATTTTAAAAGACTTAAGATCATATATTTAACACAATAAAAAAAGGGGTTTCCCCCTTTTTTATATTCGATCTGCGTTATTTAGAACAAAGACTTCTTGATTTTTCTCCCAAATATCCGCCATGGTGTCTTTTAGAGTAATCTGCAGCTGTAAAACCTGTTTTTTTCATGGTTTCTACAACTAAAATATCTCCTATAACAGTCATTACAGTAGTAGAAGTAGTAGGAGTCATGCCTAATAAACATACTTCTTTAGGATTTCCTGTACAGATAGCAACACTAGCTTCTTTTGCTAAAGGGCTGTCTAAGTTTCCTGTTATCACTATAAACTGAATGTTCGGAGCTAATAGACGCGCTAAACGTGTTAGCTCTACTATTTCTCTAGTTTTCCCTGAATTAGAAATCATTAAAAAAAGATCGTTCTCTTGAAGAATACCTAGATCACCGTGTTGTGCTTCACTAGGATGTAAAAATACAGCAGGAATACCGGTAGAGCAGAATGTCGTTGCAATATTCATTGCAATTTGTCCAGCTTTACCCATACCTGAAGTAACGAGCTTTCCTTTTTTTTCATGTACTTGTTGCACTATAAGGTTTACAGCCTTCTCATAATCTTCCGTAATTGGAATATTAAGAATTGCATTAGCCTCATTTCTTAGCAACTCTTGAATTGCCTCAATCATTGTTATACTAGTTGTTATTTTAATAGCATTTTAAGTTCATTCTCAGTATTTGCTATTTCATATAGATCTGATAAATTACTTCCTACAAAACCTTCACGCTTGTATTCTGCTAGGCAGGTTAGCAGGTTTGAGTAGTAGCCATTTATATTATAGAATATCACTTTTTTGTTATGCAGACCAATATATTTACCTGCAATAACATGAAATACTTCGTCGAGAGTTCCTACTCCTCCTGGTAGAGCTATAAGAACATCTGAGCGATTTAATATGGTATCTTTTCTATCACTTAGATTTTCTGTAATTAGTTTTTCGTTAAGATACTTGCTCGCATGTTCTTGAAGCTTTTTCGGAACCACTCCAATAACCTTTGCTCCAGCTAAATTTGCTGACTTAGCAATTACTTCCATTAACCCTCTGGCTACTCCTCCGTACACCAAAGTTTTCTTGTTTTCACCCAGCCATTGTCCAAAAGCAGAGGCAAAATCAATATAGATTGCATCTATATTGGAAGAGGCAGAACAAAAAACTCCAATACTATTCATCTGTGTTGTATTTTGGTTATAGTGCAAATATCCATAAATTTCTATTAATGACCATATCTTTTGACTATTTTTGTGGGTTCAACTATTTTAACCTTCATGATAATGAGTTACTTTCAATATACTTTACCCAACGGATTACGCATAATACTAGAACCTACTGACTCCAAAGTAGCCTATTGTGGCTATGCTATAAATGCAGGGACTAGAGATGAATCCGAGGCTGAATCTGGTATGGCACACCTTGTAGAACATTTACTTTTTAAAGGAACTAAGCATAGGAAGGCTTGGCATATTTTAAATAGAATGGAGAATGTGGGAGGAGATTTGAATGCTTATACCAATAAAGAAGAAACGATTGTTTATTCAGCCTTTTTAGTAGAGCATTTTAGTAGAGCAGTTGAGTTGTTAACGGATATTGTTTTTTATTCTACTTACCCTGAAGAGGAATTGCATAAGGAAGTGGAAGTTATTATTGAGGAAATCTTATCTTATAGAGATAGTCCATCAGAACTAATATTTGATGAGTTTGAAACCATGTTATTTCAAGAACATCCACTGGGTAGAGACATACTAGGTGATGAAAAACAATTAAAGAAGTATGTCTCCCAACGAGTATTAGCTTTTACTAATCGCTATTATAGACCTAATAATATGGTCTTTTTTGTACGTGGAAAATTGACATCTAAACGGGTAG
The DNA here is from genome assembly GCA_000212915.1 of Bacteroides coprosuis DSM 18011. Classification (NCBI taxonomy): domain Bacteria; kingdom Pseudomonadati; phylum Bacteroidota; class Bacteroidia; order Bacteroidales; family Bacteroidaceae; genus Bacteroides; species Bacteroides coprosuis. The sequence goes on along the minus strand of CM001167.1, from coordinate 377,169 downwards.
TTAGTGTCTTGGAACGGTTTACAGATGGATTGACTCAAGAGATTATTCCTTTACATAGAGATAAGCCTCTTTTGCTTCCAGCTTATACCAAAGTTGTTCGTAAGGATACACACCAATCTCATGTTATGATTGGATCGAGATCTTACAATTACTTTGATCAAAAAAGAGACGCTTTATATCTATTGAATAATGTTCTGGGAGGTCCTGGGATGAATAGTAAGTTAAATATAGCGTTGCGTGAAAAACACGGTTTAGTTTACTCTGTAGAGTCTAATATGACTTCTTATACAGATGCCGGATTGTTCTCTATTTATTTTGGTGCTGATGTAAAAGACTCCGATAAATGTATTGATCTAATTCGCAAAGAATTGAAGGATTTACGTGAAAACAGATTGTCTAGCTTGAAGTTATCTATGGCGAAAAAGCAGTTAATAGGTCAGATTGGTGTAGCATCGGATAGCAGTGAAAGTTTAGCATTAGGAATGGGCAAAACTTATTTACATTTCAATAAGTGCGATACATTTGAAACAATATATAAAAAAATAACTTCACTAACTTCTGTAGATTTACTATCAGTAGCTAATGAAGTATTAGATGAGGATAAATTATTTTATTTGATTTATAAGTGATTTATCTAGATAGAAAATAGATTCAGGACCCTTATTAAAGAGTAGATCAATGATGCTAAGATTGGGTATGAAACCATGCTTTTCTTGAAAAATCTGATAGTAGGGGACTACATCAAATTCTTTGTCTGCTATACTGAAGTCTTTTTTAGGATGTATAATTTCTCTAAAATCAATTTCTGCTTCAGAGAAAGCTTCTTTGTATTCTTTTGTGTAAGTATAATTGATGTCTAAATCAATAAGTTTGCAAATTAATTCTTGTAGAGCCTCATTGAAGTCACAGAGGTATTGGTATTTATTATTGTGATAGAATGGAGCAAAATCAGACTCATAAAATTCAAAATAAGGAGTATTATTATAGGCTGATATAATTGCATTCCAATGCATATGTTGCCAGTTTCCATGTTCTGAGATTTGAATATCTCGCATATAACATTTTTCTGTTGATGGTTTTGTTATAGGGATAGTCAGGTTGTGTATACCTTCTGCACCTGCTATATAACATCTATTCCTATAGGTTTGCTTGATATAATGATCATACTTTTCAATAACACATTGAGGATAAGATGCTAACTTTTGATAATATTGAATAGGAGCTAAGTATGCGGATGATAAATATGCTGTCTTAGACATTTTTTAATTTAATAAATTGATTTAAAAATACGATTCCAGCGATAACCACTAAATAAGCTGTGGTTAGGGTCTTTCGAAAACCAAATAAAAGAGGCCTTGCCTATCAAATGGGAGTGAGGTACAAAACCAAATTGTCTTGAATCGGAAAGGTTTAAACTATTATTGGATGACATCCAATAATAATCTTGAGTGAACTGATACTCTTGAATTATCTGACCGTTTATATAGAGCTGATTCTCCTTCATGATTATATTTTGCTTTTCATGTAAGAGAATTGTGTTGAATAATAGAATTCTATTCCATGGTTCAATTTTTATAAGAACATCCTTTTTGGGAATAAAAAGAGGGTGTAGATTCTGACTTTTATTTTCAAGAGGATAGATGATTGTATCTGTACCTAACTTTTGTTCTAAAAGATAATATTCATAAGCACTTAGGCTTTTTATGATTTTGCCATCATCTTCACCTACATTTTCTTGTCTTTGAATTTTCAAACTTAGGAATATAGAATCTATTAGAGGTTCGTGTTCTCTATAGATACTATATAGACTCCTTTGATCTGGATTAAAGAAGGAGCTTGATTCATGTGAAAGGAATAAGGAATCTACTAATAAGGTGTCTCCAGGTAGTCCTATACATCTACTGATGTATAATTCTTTTTGATAAATCTTGTCTGTACTTGTATCTACTGGATTATTAAATAAAAGGATATCTCCTTTGTTTGCTGTTTGAGAGAATATTCTTGATTTTGAAAAGGGGATTCTGAGTCCATACGACCATCTATTTACAATAATGCAATCACCTTGCTTAAGATTGTTTTCCATTCCTGAAGCAGGTATATAGCAAGATGCAAATAGTAAGGAACGGAGTAATCCTATCACAAGAATTACTCCAAAAACAGTTAACACCCATTTTACTCCTCTTTTCATCGTAGATTATTTAACCCATTTAAAGAAACGATTCCAACGAATATGTCCGTCAAACCAGTCGTTGTCCTTCTCTAAAGATAACCAAATAAACAAAGGTTTACCAACAATGTGATCCTCTGGTACAAATCCCCAGTATCTAGAATCTAGAGAGTTATCTCTATTGTCGCCCATCATCCAGTAATAATCCATTTGGAATGTATAAGTTTTAGCCTCTTCCCCATTAATATAGATTCGACCATTATTTACTTCTAATAAATTTTTTTCATAAGTAGAAATACAGCGTTCGTAGATAGGTAAATTATTAAGTGTTAGCTCTATTGTTTTACCTTTTTGGGGAATCCAAATAGGTCCATAATTATTCTTGTCCCATTTTGTATATCCATTTAAAGGGTATATTAATAATCGCTGATAGTCTGCGTCCGATATTTGACTAGTAGCTGGCTCTTGAACAATATTAGAGATTAGGGCCTTATTAGCTTTTAAAGTTTCGTACATTTCTTGAGTAAGAGGGAGGTTGTAAATAAACTTTGCATCTCCTTTAAAACCTTCACTATTGAAACCTTGACTATTTAAGAAATCAGCTTCACGAGAGTTGGTAACAAAAATTCTGTAGTTATTACCGATTGCATACTTAGTTTTTATTTCCTCCAAGTCATTGTTATTAACTCCTTCTTGGTGAAATACTACTTGATTACCTCTATTTCTATCTTCTACACGTACATCTCGTCTAAAGAGAGCATGATGATCATCATTATTAATGCCCAGTTCTTTAAATACTTTTTCAGGAATTCTCGGACCCGTAGTTTGTACATAGTAGTTATACTGTACATCTGGTGCATTCTTATTTAACACTCCATCAATATAAATCTGGCTATCTATAATTTGGAGAGTGTCACCTGGTATACCGACACATCTTTTTACGTAGTTATCTCTTCTGTCAACAGGACGACTTATCCTATTTCCATAATATTCAGGACTACTTTCAAGGTTTTTTTTCCCTTCATTATATACTGTAGAGAAATAGGTTCTTTGTTGTAATGTGTTTAAACTATCTAGTTCTGGTATTCTTTTAATAACATTATAGCCTATTTCGTATGCTAACTTATAAAAGTCCATTCCTTGAATATTAGGGTTTGACATCACAGTGTCTCCTGTTGGATAGTTGAATACAACGATGTCATTTCTTTGGATACGGCCTAAGCCTTTAACCCTTTTATACTCCCAATAAGGCGTTTCTAAATAAGATTTGCCTTGCCCTCCAGGCATGGTGTTGTGAGCTATTGGTAAAGCTATAGGTGTATTGGGAATTCTAGGTCCATAGCTTAGTTTACTCACAAACAAGTGATCTCCAACTAGAAGTGATTTCTCTAATGAAGATGTTGGAATTTGATAGTTTTGGAAAATGAATATATTAACAAAATAAACAGCAACTAGAGCGAAAATAATAGCATCTAGCCAACTGAATATAGTTTTGGTAACTGGATTGGTAAGCTTCTTCCAAAAGCCCCATGGAATGAATCGTGTGAAATAAATATCAACGATAAAAGGAAGAAGAATTAATCCTAGCCAACTCTTTACCCATACTAAGAATAAAAGATAAAGGATAATGATAATGGCTCCTTTAATATTTTGTTTTGGCGTATTTTTGCGCATATACTCTTTATTTTAAAAATTGGAATAAGTCCGACATCTGTAAAAAGCCGTTATTCTTTGCTGTAAATTCAGCTGCTATTACTGCACCCAGAGCAAATCCTGAGCGGTTTTTAGCGCTATGAGTTATGGTTATATCATCTGCTTCAGATGAATATTTAATGGAGTGAATACCTGCAACCTCTCCTTCACGGATAGATTCAATATAAAGGTCTTTACTATTTTGGCTAGGCTCATTAGTCCACTTGTTTTTTCTATCAATATTAGCTAAAACTCCTTCTGCTAGAGTTATAGCTGTTCCGCTAGGAGCATCTAATTTATGGATATGATGAGTTTCACTCATTGTAACATCATACGAAGGAAAGTCATTCATAATTTTAGCTAGATAACTATTGACAGCAGAGAAAATGGCAACCCCTAGACTAAAGTTGGATGACCAGAACAAAGTATTGTTTCCTTCTTTACAAAACTTGTGGATGTCCTCTTCATGGTGATTGATCCATCCTGTACTACCAGAAACAACTTTTACTCCAGATTTAAAAGCATTAACACAATTCTCATATGCAGAGTTTGGACTTGTAAATTCAATGGCTACATCTGCTGATTTGAAAGCATCACTATTGAAGTCTTTTTGGTTTGATAAGTCAATAATACTTACTATTTGATGACCCCTCTTTTGGGCTATCTTTTCTATCTCCTTACCCATCTTTCCATATCCTATCAATGCTATTTTCATATTCTTCAATAAGTTTGTTTAATATTTTTATGTCGTTCTATACAAAGATAATATTTTTCTTATATTTGGGGCTGAGAAACACAACTAGTTCATATGGAGGAACTTTTATATTATGTGTGGCAACATAGATTGTTTACACTAGGCCATCTCGAGACGATAGACCATATTCCTGTTGAAGTAATTGATACTGGGTTACGTAATATAAATTCGGGTCCAGATTTTTTTAATGCTAAACTTAAAATAGGTAATACTCTTTGGGTAGGAAATGTTGAAATGCATTGTTCATCGTCTGATTGGTATCGGCACGGACATAATAAAGACAAAGGGTATGACTCTGTTATACTCCATGTTGTTGAGAAATATGATGAAGAAGTATTTAGAACTTCAGGAGAGAGAATACCTCAAATGGTCTTAGTTTATTCTTCACGCATTAAGTCTAAATTTCAGACTTTAAAACAAATTGATTATCAGCCCAAGTGTTTTGAGACCGTTCAAAAGTTAGATTCATTTACTATTCACTCTTGGTTATCTGCATTGCAGATTGAAAGGTTGGAAGTAAAGCAAACCCGTATTTTAGAACTTTTTGAAACGAAGAAATATAATTGGCGTGATATTCTATTTATTACGCTGTCTCGAAACTTCGGTTTTGGTTTGAATGGAGATATTTTTGAGCGTTGGGCTAAAAAACTTCCATATAGATCATTGGATAAGCATAGAGATTCCTTACTACAATTAGAATCAATGTTCTTTGGATTGGCTGGCTTATTAGCTAAAGATTCTTCTGATAATTATTTCTTACGCTTACAAGAAGAGTTTTATTTCCTTAAAACTAAATTTTGTCTTGAAGATGAGGCTTACCCTTGGCAACTGTCGAAAATAAGACCAGGTAGCTTTCCTCATGTCCGTATAGCACAACTCGCCTGGTTTTATCACAAAGGTGAAGAATTTAGTAATAAGTTATTAGAAACATCCAACTTAGATCAAGTATATGAGTTGCTTTATGTCGAAACTAGTGAATATTGGGATACTCATTTTATTTTTGAAAAAGAGAGTGTTTTGAGACATAAGCATCTTGGGAAAAAATCAATGGATTTATTAGTTATTAATACCATTGTTCCTTTTCTTTATGCTTATGGTAAGCATAAAGGGGATGATCTAATTATGGAAAATGCTCTAAATTTGCTTAATCAAATAAAACCAGAAAACAATCATATTATACGACTCTGGGAACAAGCCAATATAAATGCTGAATCAGCTGCTGACTCACAAGCTCTCATTCAGCTTCAAAGGGAATATTGTGATAAAAAGAAATGTCTTTATTGTAGGTTTGGGTTTTATCATTTATCGGATAAAAAAGGATCCCTCTGATGGACTGCATTTATATTCCTTTGTATACCTGAAAATTTGGCTCTTTTTACAGCAGACTTGCGGAAGAGTTCTTGATACTCTTGTACTGAAAGAGTAGACCATTTTTCTTTTGTCATATTCAGTAATTCATTGGATATGGCAAACTCTTTTATCGTTGTAGGTTGTGAGAAGCGAGTCCATGGACATACTTTAATGCAGTCATCGCATCCATAAATTTTATTTTCTAGTAAGGGGATAATATGTGAATCAATTTCTCCTCGATTTTCTATTGTTTGATATGAAATACATTTATTAGCATTCATTATTCGTGGGGCCTGTAGTGCATTCGTAGGACATGCAACTAAACATTTGTTGCAGTTTCCACATCGATCTGGTTGAGGAGTGTCATATTCTAAATCCAAATTAATAAATAGTTCTCCAAGAAAAAAGGAGGAACCGGCATGAGGTATTATTAATTGAGTGTTTTTCCCAATCCATCCTAATCCAGCTTTCCAAGCCCAATATCGTTCTAAAACGGGTGCAGTGTCACAAAAAACTCTGCCTTCGATTGGTGTTATATCATGAATTGCTTTAAAGAGTTGAGTTAGCTTATCTTTAATCAAGAAATGGTAGTCTTTACCATAGGCATACCAAGCTATTTGATATTCCTTTTCAGGAATGAATTTTTCAGGATAGTAGTTTAAAGCTAAAGAAATAATGCTTTTTGTGCCTGGTACCAATATTTGTGGATCCATTCTTTTGTCGTAGTAATTGGCTAGATAGTCCATGTCTGCATGATATCCTTTTTCTATCCAATTTTGGAAGTACGTAGTAATTTTAGAATCAACCTTCTCAGCTTTTGCTACTCCACAGGCAGAAAAGCCTAGCTCAATTGCTATACTTTTTATTTTGTGTGTTAATTCTTTTTTAGAGTAGTTTAAACTCATATCCTTCTTCTTTTAAAAATTCGATAGAGCGGGGTAGAGCATATTGTAAATTACCATTGTTCCAAGATTTTAAAGAATCATGAAAAGTAATAATAGAGCCATTTCTGGTGTACTTCATAACATTAGCTAAGACTTGTGGGCCTCTTAACTTTGTACTATAATCTCGAGTAACTACATCCCACATGATAATTTTATAAAATCTTTTAAGTAGCAGATACTGCATGATTCTCATGTGTCCATGAGGTGGTCTAAAGAGCTCTGTTTTCATGTACTCATCAGCCTTTCTTGTGTTTGATAGGTAGTTCCTAGATAAGTATTCAAACCCCCTTATATGATTGTGTGTGTGATTACCTATGTGGTGTCCAGCATCTACTACCATTTTATAAATATCAGGGTGCTTGCGAATGTTATCGCCAACCATAAAAAAAGTAGCTTTTACATCGTACTTTTCCAATAAGTCTAGTACCCATGGTGTAACCTCAGGGATAGGACCATCGTCGAATGTGAGATAAATGGACTGTTCTTCAGGATCCATCCTGAAGATAGCACTTGGATAAAGGGCTCTAAAAAACTTTGGTGGTTGTTCTATTAACATTATTCGTACTAACTAATAAAAGGAGGAGTTAAATATTCTCCTCCTTTGAGCATTTGTTCTGCTTGTTATATATCTTGTTGATCTTGTTTCAACTTCTGAATTCGTCTTTCAAGCATTGTAGCATAAGCTTTTTGCTTTTGCATATAGTCTTGTGTATGCTTAGAGTCATATTGATTCATGATAGCAATAATATTTCTAAGCATACTAAAATGATAGCTTAATGATGATAATGCATTTGGTAGTTGGCTGTCAGATAGAGAAAGTGTCCAATCAACATAACTGAGCGATTTATCTGCTAACTCAAGTGCTATTTCATCTGCTTTTTCATCCTTGTCTAACTGATAGTAACTTTCAGCCATTAGGTGAGAATAACTTTGAAAATCGTGAGGTACATTATCTGCAAGAATAAATTCGTCTGCTTTTTTAAGTACTTCCATTGCTTTTTCTGTATCACCTTCTTCAATAAGTTGGTTTGCAAGATTAACAAAAATACGTCTGTGAGTTAAGCACATACGCATAGCATTTTCATCTATGTAGATACCTTTGGTTTCCATTCCTCCAAACTTAAATTTAGTCATTAAGTTTTCATACATAAGTTTAGAATCTATGGGTATTTGATAAGGTATTTTACTTACATCTATATCTGGGTATTTTGATTTCAATTCATCCTTTTGTATTTTTTCCCAGTTAAATGGAGTGAACCTATAGGCTAATCCTTCTTGAATAAGGTATTTGTCTAGGTTTAGATACTCATCACTACCTACTGATACGGCTACATACACTGGTCGTTCCCAATTGGTATTAGCTAAGATTTCTAGGAACATTAAATTACCCTTAGTCAACATCCTTTTCCCGCTTAAAGAAATATAAATATGACTTGGGATTTCTATGCCTTCAGGAATCTTCATTCCAGAGTTAAGAACAGCTTCCTTATTTACTTTTATAGATAAAGTATCTGTAGGAATAACGCGTAACTGTGGGTCGTCAGACATTATCCATTTTTCAAATACGTTTTGGACACTAAAAGGTTCTTCTCCATATTTAAGTTGGAATAATTTAAGAAGTCGATCATCACCTTCTTCAGCTTTGTTTTTTGCCTTGTTGTATTCATTGAGGATTAACTCCTTAAGTTCTGGTCTTACTTCAACAGCATTATTGACATCATTTCCAAAAAACTTTCTAGGCCATTTAATTGGTAGTCCTGGAGATTCATATGCTGGACGAATCATCTGATCTATATACCAATCTGTATTTATATAGCTAAAATTACAAGTCCTTACATCCGTTCTTGATCCTTCTACCTCTTGGCTATACCATAGAGGGAATGTGTCATTATCTCCATTATTAAAGATAATAGGGAAGCCTTTTTCTTGTGTACTATTTAGATAGTTTTGTCCAAAGTCTCTTGCGAAATATCTTCCAGATCGGTCGTGGTCATCCCAAGTTTGACAACCCATTTGTAAAGGAACTAATAAACTGAGACCAAGAACCAATCCAGATATAGCAGGTGTTTCTTTGTTTGTTATGTCCTTAACCAATCGTGTTACACCTATTACTCCCATACCTATCCAAATGGCAAACGCATAGAAGGAAGCTGCATATGCATAGTCTCGCTCTCTTACCTGCATAGGTGTTTGGTTTAAGTATAAAATAATAGCCAAACCAGTCATGAAAAAGAGTAAGAAAACAATGCTAAATTGTTCTGTTCCTTTCCTTCCTTTGTTTAATTGCCATAAGAGTCCAATGATTCCTAATAGCAGTGGTAAGCCATAGAATACATTTCTTCCTTTGTTTTCTTGTATATCTTTGGGAAGTTTATCTTGATCGCCATAAGCCATATTATCTATAAAAGAAATACCTGTAAGCCAATTTCCTTTGTCTAAATCTCCTTGTCCTTGTAGGTCATTTTGGCGTCCCACAAAGTTCCATAAGAAGTATCTCCAATACATGTAACCTACCTGATATTTTAATAAGAATTGAATGTTTTCCCATTGCGTAGGTATGGTTACTGGAATAACTCTTCCGTTATAGTAGAAGGGTTCTTGTTTGCCTTCTATATCTACCCATTGTTCATAAATTCCCGCGTGCTGCTGGCTATACATACGAGGGAATAACATGTTTTGTTCGAACACATACTCTGCAGGTTTTAGTACTTTTTCGTATTCATCAGGATCATTAGGGTTGTCCTTCACTTTTGGAATATAAGTATATGATTCACTTTTACGAACTAACCCTCCCTCAGGATTTGATTTGGGGATAGAATTATAAGTTTGTCCATAAAATAAGGGTCTTGAACCATACTGTTCTCTACCCAAATAGCTACCTAAGGTAAATATCTCTTCAGGAGAGTTTTGGTCCATAGGTGTATTAGCGAGTGATCTCATAATGATTAAGGTATATGAAGAATATCCCACCATAATGAAAGTTATACAAAGTATAGTTGTATTTAATACTCTAGCTGTAAATATATTTTTAAACTTGTAAATGGCAAACCCTAGAACTGCTAGTATCACTATTCCTATAATCAAACTAGTGAAACCTTCTCCTAAAAAAGGAATACCTACAAGAGCAAGTGTAGCAAGGAATGAAATATTCATTCTTAGAGCATTCTTTCCTTTCACTGATTCAACTATAGCCCAAGCTAAAATAATTGCTAATACAATGATATAAGCAATTAATCCTGTGTTAAAGCTATATCCTAATGAGTTTACAAAGAATAAATCAAATGCACCTCCTACTTTAATTACCCCAGGAATCATTCCATAAAGTACTACACCCACAAGTATTGCTGAGAAAGCAAGAACTATTAATGAGTTTTTAAGGCTGGAGTTAGGTCTCTTTTTAAAGTAATAGACCATAACTATAGCTGGGATGCATAATAAGTTTAGTAAGTGTACTCCTATGCTTAGACCTGTAAGATAAGCTATGAGTATAAGCCATCTGTCTGCTTCTGGTGTGTCTTCTGATTCGTCCCATTTAAGAATCAGCCAGAAAACAACTGCGGTGAATAATGAGGAGTAAGCATATACCTCTCCTTCCACAGCACTAAACCAGAAAGTATCGCTAAACATATAAACAAAAGCACCTACAAGTCCACTGCCTATTATGGCAATGAGCTGGGATGTATTTTTTACTGTTTCGGATGCAGAAAGTAACTTTTTGACAAGATAGGTAATAGTCCAATATAAGAACATTATGCATGCTCCACTCATCACAGCACTCATTAAATTGACCATCATAGCTACATGAGATGGATCACTAGCAAACTGAGAAAAGAAATTGGCAGTAAGCATGAAGAATGGTGCACCAGGTGGGTGTCCTACTTCTAATTTATAGGATGAAAGAATAAATTCTCCACAATCCCAAAAACTAGCTGTTGGTTCAATAGTTAGGCCATAGACTAGTGACGCTATGACAAAAACCAAGAGCCCAGTAAAGTTATTGAGCGTTTTATAGTGTTTCATTAAACTTGGATTATTGATATAATATATGTTTTCAAAGTTACAAATATAGGTATTTTGTATGAAGTCGAGGGATTTTAGTCCCTAAACTATTTTAAGAACCTTAATCTTAATGTAATATCTAATTAATTAGTGAGTGTGATTCTCTATCCCTAGAACACGATGAGGTATTGATCCAAAGCCAAGAACCTCTATAGGACAGTTGAAATTTTTCTCTATCCATTCTGTTGTAATACCTGTGTCTGGATGATAATCTAGGGTTTCATTAACGCAAGCTATTGTTTTAACTTGTTGTAAAACGGTTCCTATATCGTGACTTACGAGTATTATTGAACACTCCTTTTGAAGTTCTTCAAGGAGTTGATACAGTTTAGCTTCAAATCGTTTATCTATATAGGTACTAGGTTCATCCAGAATTAGAACATCTGGATCTGAAATAATTGCTCTTCCTAGTAATGCTCTTTGTATTTGACCTCCACTAAGTTGACCTATAGGTCTTTTTTCTAAGCCATCTAAACCCATTCTGTAAATGACTTGTTGAGCTTTTGTTTTTTGGGCTTTGGAGTAGCGTGAGATAAGGCTCATATTACAATTTAATCCTGATAATACTACCTCTAGAACAGATATAGGAAATTTTTTATCTATGAGGTTATATTGAGGTAAATACCCCATATTGAGTTCAGTTACTTTCCGTCCATTCTTAAAAAACTCTAACTCTCCAGAGTCAAATGGTTTTAATTTAAGGATACATTTCATTAAAGTTGTTTTTCCTCCACCATTTGGACCTATAATTCCTAAAAAATCATGTTCATATACTGTTAAATCTACATTTTTTAAGACCTGTTTCCCTTCATAACTAGCAGATAAGTTTTTTACTTTTATAATTGGATTCATAAAGTATGCTTGCTTGTTTAAATTTATTGGATAAGAGCTTTAGCTACATTAAGCATTTCATCATGCCAATGATAAGTCAGAGGATTAATCGGAATAATTTTACTCTTTGTTTGTTCAGCGATTACTTCTGCATTTTTTTTATCAAACTCAGGTTGAATAAAAATAACATGTATGTTTTTTTTCATACACTCTTGAATTAGCTTTTTAAGATGTCCTGGTGTTGGCTCTTTTCCTTCCTCTTCTATGCTTATTTGTTCTAAATCAAAATCTCTAGCAAAGTAAGATAAGGCAGGATGATAAATCATAAATCCCTTGTTTATATTGTTGTTGGCAAACAAATCTTGAATCTTTTTATCAGTATCGCTTATCTCTTGAATTAAGTTGTTGTAGTTTGCTTTATAGAAATCCTTATTTACAGAGTCTAACTTTATAATGCTAGATAAAATATTCTGAGCTATTATTTTCGCATTAATAGTAGAATTCCAAGTATGAGGTTCAACTCCTCCGTGATGGTGGTGATCTGCATGATTATGTTCGGCTGCATATATTAACTCTATTCCTTCAGACGTGTCATATATGGGAACTGATGGATTGTTTGTTTGTAACTTATCCATCCAAGAGAGTTCAAATCCGATGTAGCCTATTCTGAAATATGCTTCACTTTTTGCAAAGCTAATAAGTTGTTGTGGTGTAGGGTCATAGGTTTCAGGACTTGTTCCATTAGGTACCATACTTATAACTTCAAACTGATCACCAACTATCGCTTCAGTAAAGTAGCGTAGAGGTTCTATAGTCACCATAATTGTTGGTGTCTGTTCTTTAGTTTGTTGTCCACAACTCACTAGAATAAAAGATGCTAGTAAACCTAAAATATATCTTATTTTCATATTTAACTTATTTTGTAGCTCTTAATATCTCTCTTTTTCCCCCTGGAGGACCTGGTAATCTTTCAACTTGAAAACCTGCTGTTTGTAGCATTCTTCTGACTACTCCTTTTGCACAATACGTTGTAAGTACTCCTCCTTTATTTAATAAAACGTATAGATAGTCAAAAAGTTGTTGAGACCACATTTGTGGTTGTTTTTCTGGAGCAAAAGCATCAAAATAAATAACATCAAAATGAATGTTTATTTCTGTTTGAGGTAGTTCTGTGAAATCAAGTTGATATTTAGTAAGATAAAAACTAGAATTGATTTCTACTTCATTATTCCATTTGGCTTCATGTAATTCTTTGAAAAAAGGAAGTTGTGCATAACTTAAGTGGCTTACATCGCTCCAAGAAAGAGGGAATAGTTCCACTGAATGATAATGGATAGTTAACTCGTTATTTAGAGCTGCTTCAAGAGTCTGAATAGCATTAAGACCTGTTCCAAAGCCTACTTCAAATACATTGATATCCTTTTTGGATGAGGCTAGTAGCCCCATATTGATAAAAATGTGTTGTGTCTCTGTCAAAGCTCCTTTGGTAGAGTGGTAGTGTTCATTCATGCTAGGAACATATAGAGTATCACTGCCATCTTCTGTTTTTTCTATGGTTATATGATTCATTTATATTAAAAGTAATTGAATATTCCTTGAGCTACATATATAACAATAGCATATCGTAATACTTTACCTATAGACATACTCACCAGTACAACCCAGAAGTTACTTCTCATAAAACCTAAAGCTACAACGATAAGCGTTCCAACGATAGGCAAAAATGCAAAAAAAGCCATTAGGGCACTTTTTCTGTTAAGATATGCTTGCATTTTCTCTATTTTTTCGGGTTTCATATGGAAGTATTTAACAAGCCAATCCATTTTTCCTAGGTGTCCTAATGCGAAACAAGTTGAACTTCCTATTATATTTCCTATAGATGCAGCTATGAGACACCACATTGGATCTAGTCCAGTTGATGGATGGACTAAGGCGGCTAAAACGGCCTCAGAACTGAAGGGTACGACGCTTCCAGCCAAAACAGCTGAAATGAACATCCCCCAATATCCCCAGTCGATTAAAAATTGTATTAAAGCATCCATGTGTTATAAACAAAAAGAACTGCTAAAAGGAGTATTGTACCTAGAAATATAAGGTTCGTTAACTTGCTATGTATGCTAACTAGTGCATGCCCGTAAATAAAGCTAATGCAAATTAACCATATTGGGATATAACTATTTAATTGCTTGGGTGTAAAGACAATTAATACCACTATGCCAAGTGTTATTCTTAGAAAGTGATTAAGTATTTGCCTTGTTCTTACTCTCATTCTTGTTTTTGAAAATAAGATATAGGCAAGAGATAGAATTGTGATGAATAAGATATAGCCAAATGTCGCTATATCTTTTCCTTGAAGATTTGAGTAGTCATTCCATTGTCCCCACTGCATTAAATCTAAAAAAGGAGCTGTAAAAAGGTCCATTTGGTCATGCCAAATAGCATGTGCAAGTAAGAACCACAAGGGAAGAATGAAACCCAATAGAGTTGCAAAAAACGTTCTTATATTAAGGTTATTAAATACAATTTTAGTAAGTATTAATAAAGGGAATAGAAGAATCATTTTTGGGATCAGAAGAAATAAGAAAGACATAAAAATAGCGGCAAAGAACTGTTGAATCATAGAGTCCCATTCTTTATACGAATAAAATAAGAAGAAGGTGCTGATAGAAAAACATAAGCCTGCTATTACTCCTGGTTGAATAATATGAACTTGAGGAATCGCTGTAATAAAAACAAGATATAAAGACGACTGTACAGTCGCTCTCTGTGTAATAATTGTGAATTGATTGTTTTGTTGAATTAAGATATACCCTACAATACTTAACGTGACATATGCACCCAATAATAAAACCCAATTTGGAATCCAATCAAAAGGAATCATTTCCCAAATGGGATTTCCCGATGTTGCTGAAAATAGTTTAGCAGGAGTGAAAAAGCCTGCTATAATCCAGCATAAAGTGCATATAAAGTACACTACAGGAAGGGTAAACCGTCCTGTAGTATATTGATATTGTAATGTGTTCTGTCTCATTTATTTTAGATCGAAACCGATATCTTTTCTATAGTATTTGTCTTTATATTCTATTTCATTGGCTCTCTTGTAGCTCTTATCTAATGCTTCTTCCATCGAATTACCATATGAGGAAACTGCTAGGACTCTTCCTCCGTTAGTAAGTATATGTCCCTCTTTTTCTTCAGTTCCTGCATGAAATATAACTGTGTCTTCTGATGTCTGTCCAAATGACTGAATCGGGTAGCCTTTTTTGTAAGTTTCAGGGTAGCCACCACTAACCATAACAACACATGTTGCAAAGCGAGGGTCTTCTATCAATGTGTAATCATTCAAATTTCCATTTTGAACTCCTATTAGTAATTCTACTAAATCACTTTTTATGCGAAGCATCACACTTTCAGTTTCTGGATCTCCCATACGGACATTGTATTCTATAACCATGGGTTCTCCTTTAACTTTGATAAGACCTATAAAAATAAAACCTTTATAAGTAATGCCTTCTTTCTGTATTCCACGGATAGTTGGTTCTACAATTCTTTCACAAACTTTTTCCATGAACTCTTTATCTGCGAAATGGACAGGAGAAATACTACCCATGCCACCAGTGTTAAGACCTGTATCTCCTTCTCCAATTCTCTTATAATCTTTGGCTACAGGAAGAATTTTGTAATTTTCTCCGTCAGTTAGTACAAACACAGAGCATTCTATTCCACTTAAGAACTCTTCAATAACGACAGTTGTACTTGCATCTCCAAATCTTCCCGAAAGCATTTCTTTTAATTCTTTTTTTGCTTCTTCTAAGTCTGATAAAATAAGTACACCTTTTCCTGCACAAAGGCCATCTGCTTTTAAAACATAGGGTGCTTCTAATGATTCTAAAAAAGCAAAACCTTCTTCTAAATTGTTGTGGGTTATACTCTTATACTTTGCTGTAGGAATTCCATACTTAAACATGAATTGCTTGGCAAATTCCTTGCTACCCTCTAGTTTTGCTCCTTCTTGTGATGGACCAATTACTGTAATGTGCTTTGTCTCTACATGATTAGCAAAATAATCGTAAATACCATTTACTAATGGAGCTTCAGGACCAACGAGGATCATCTGAATAGATTCTTTAATGCAAAAGTTTTTTATTGCATTGAAGTCATTGATATCCAAATTCACATTTGTCCCCACTTCTTTTGTACCAGTGTTTCCTGGCGCAATATAAAGTTGTTCAATTAGTGAACTTTGAGCTATTTTCCAAGCTAAAGCATGTTCTCTACCTCCAGAGCCAAGTAATAATAATTTCATTTTAATTTTAAGATTGGGTTATAGATAATCTTCGAAATAACGAGTTATTTTCTCATACAAATGTACTCTGTCCTTACCAATAACATTGTGAGCATGTCCAGGATATATAAATAGATCTGGATATGTGCGCGCATCAATACATGCCTTTAAAAAGGAAAGGGTATGTTGAGGAACACAAGTAGAATCATGGTCATCGTGTATCAGAAGTAAGTGACCTTTTAGTTGATTAGCGAAATTACAGAGATTCGTTTTTTTATACCCCTCAGGATTACTTTGTGGAGTATCCATATAGCGTTCTCCGTACATAATTTCATAGTATTCCCATTTGATAACAGGTCCACCAGCAACGCCTACTTTAAAGATGTTAGGATAGTGTAACATTAAAGCTGTCGTCATATGACCACCAAAGCTCCAGCCGTGTACACCTATTCTATTCATGTCTATATAGCCTAAAGATTTTAAGAAATCTACTCCTTTAACTTGGTCCTCAGCTTCTTTTATTCCTAGTTCTCTGAAGGTTGCATTTTCAAAATCTATTCCGCGATTATCACTGCCTCTATTGTCTAAGGTAAATACAACATAACCTTTGTTTGCCATATAAATATCCCATCCTCTTACGCCGTAGTTCCAGCCAGCATTGATCATCTGCGCATGAGGTCCACCATAGACATATATTATGGCAGGATGTTTCTTGGATGTATCAATATCTTTAGATTTTACTAATCTATAATACAGATCAGTTTTTCCATCAGCAGCTTTTATGGTACCGATAGTTATTTCTGGTTGTTGGTAGTCTTTATATGGATCTTCAGCATTTAGAAGATTTATTCTTTTGTTGCTTTTTAATGACAGAATATCTATAGATCTAGGAGTATTTGGCGAGCTATAATTATCTATAAGATACTTTCCTGAAGTGCTTAAGTTTGGTCTGTGTACACCCTCCTTATTATCAAGGCTACGTCTTTTTCCACTATTTACAGATACTGCTATTAAGTTACTTTGTAGCGGTGAATAGGTTGTGGTAGTAAGAATTATTTCTTTTTGTTTTTCATTGAAACCTACAATAGATTGAACTAGCCATTCACCTTGAGTTAATTGACGAATTAGCTTTCCTTCCACATCATAAAGATATAGATGATTGAACCCATCTTTTTCACTTTGATAAATAAACTGTTTGTTATTCCAAGGTAAAAACACAATTGGATTCTGAGGTTCCACATATTTAGGATGAGATTCTTCATATAACACTTGAATTAACTCTCCTGATTGAATATCAAACTGGCAAAGCTGTGCATGATTTTGGTCTCGATTAACTTCTATCAAGTACACTGATTTTTCATCGGGTGCCCAACTTATATTTGTAAAGAAGCGATCCGTAGGATCTCCTGTATTTAAATAGGTAATTTTCTCTGTTTTTACATCATAAATACCTATTTCTACTTTATGGCTAGGCATGCCAGCCATTGGATATCTTACATTCTCTACTGTAGCAATGCGAGTTGTTATGTCAACTAAAGGATACTCAGTAACCATACTTTCATCTTTTTTATAGAAAGCTAGTAATGAGCCTGATGGACTCCAAAAAGTACCTTTGCGAATGCCGAATTCACTACGATGCACTGTTTCTCCAGCAACAACACCTTCTAGGTTCTGAGTAATTTTTTTGTTGTTTACCCATAAATCTCCTTCAATGGTATAGGCTATTTGATTTGCTTTTATTTGATAGTCAATATTTTCTGCCTTAGTCGAGATGTTTTGAATTACTTCAACAGTTTTGTTTTTCCAATCAAGAGAGATATATTTCCCCTCTCTTGTAATCAGAAGTTTTTCCTCATTATCCCATGGAAATTCTACCTGATAAAGGTTTGTTAATTCAGCCATCTTATTAGATGAAAGAATTGCGTTTACATCCTCAATTTTTAAGAAGACCTCTTCTTTGCCTGTTGAAGGGTTAATCGCTTTAATTTCACTCATTCCTGGCTTGAGGCAAGTATCTCCCCACCAATTTAATCCGTAGATATTTTCAGTGAAAAGATAACTATTACCACCAGGCATTAGATTTTCTAGTGTAGGTTGTTTTAATGTGTCTTGAGCCATAAGTGTTATACTAAATAGCAATAGGCTTAAAATTAGGTTAAATTTGTGTTTCATTCTTTGGGTTTAAAAGGGCTCTGGAACTATTGCTAGTTCTCAGAGTTTGATTCTTCAATATTGCGATTTATTTCTTTTGTTCTTTCGTAATGTTGACGATACATTTCCTTGTCTCCTATGCGATCTCTTTTAAAACCTTCTTGTGAGTCATCCCTATCTCTTCTTGGAGCCTTGAAAGTTTTACCACCTTTAGAAAATTTGGATCTGTTATCATCTCTGTCAGAGTCATCTCTTCTAGGCCTAAACTCTTTTTCTTTGCGAGTAAAACTAGAAACTCTTTCATTATCTCTTTCTCTTCTATCACTTCTAAAAGGTTTGCGATCACGTGATTTTCTGTCATCACTTCTTCTAAAGCTTTCCTTTTTAAATGATTGATCAGAGTATCCTGCTTGGTTCTGGTCTTCTTTAAAATCTTTTAGTTTGCCATCGAAGATTTCATATTTACGAACTTCACACTCTAGAGCTCCGTTGTATAAAGGTGTTTTAGACGTTGGTTTTAAGCCAATTTGGTTGAAGCATTCTTCTCGATAAGATAAAATCCAAGCTGTGTTACCCTTAAATGCATGTTTCAATCTTTCTCCTATCGTATTGTACAATCCCAATAAGTCATCAGTAGAAATACGTTCTCCATAAGGAGGGTTTGTAATAATAATTGCTTTTTCTTCAGGTTGTTCAAATCGTTGGATAGGGTGGAGTTTAAGAATAATGTCTTTTGAAACTCCAGCAGCTTTGATATTGTGTGTAGCAATATCTATAGCTGAAGGACTATTGTCATAAGCATAAATTTTATGTCCAAACTCCTTTTCTTGACTGTCGTCATTATAAATTCTCTCAAACATTTCTTGATCGAAGTCACTCCATCTTTCAAATGCAAATTCTTTTCTGAATACACCTGGATAGATATTTCTAGCAATTAATGCAGCTTCAATAGGAATAGTACCAGAGCCCGACATAGGATCAATTAGGTCACATTCTCCATTCCAACCTGTTTGAAGGATAATCCCTGCAGCTAAAACTTCATTGAGAGGAGCTTCAACAGCTTCTTGTCTATAGCCTCTTCTATGAAGTGATTCACCAGAAGAATCTAAAGATAGAGTACACTTGGTTTCTGCAATGTGGATATTTAAAGAAATTTCTGGACGGTGAATACGTACAGATGGGCGCTTACCTGTTTTTTCACGAAAGTGATCGACAATGGCATCCTTTACTTTATATGAAACAAATTTTGAATGTCTAAATTCATTGCTGAAAACGACAGAGTCTACAGCAAAGGTTTTATTTACATCTAAGAATTCTTCCCAATCAATTGCTTTTACTGCTTCGTATACTTCATCAGCATTACTTGCATTAAATTGTTTAATTGGTTTTAAGATACGAATTGCTGTACGTAAGCAGAAGTTTGCTTTGTACATCATCTCTTTGTCTCCAGAGAATGATACCATTCGGCGACCAATCTCTACATCATTAGCTCCTAACTCAGTTAGTTCTTGAGCTAAAACCTCTTCCAATCCCTGGAAGGTTTTAGCAATCATTGGAAAATGTTTACTCATTAAATCTATATTAATTTAATCTTTCTTACTTTCTTGCTTTTCTCTGAACGATACGTTCTCCTTGTGGAACATCTTCAGTGACCCATATGTTTCCACCAATTACGGCTCCTTCTCCTATGGTTATGCGACCAAGAATTGTCGCATTAGAATATATTATTACGTTATCTTCTATAATTGGATGGCGATCTATGCCCTTGATGGGTTGTCCATTTTCATCTAAAGGGAAACTTTTAGCACCAAGAGTAACTCCTTGGTATAATTTGACATGATGTCCTATAATTGTTGTAGCTCCAATTACTACTCCTGTGCCATGGTCTATCGTGAAGTACTTTCCAATGCGTGCGCCAGGATGTATGTCTATGCCTGTTTCACTATGAGCCATCTCGGTTATCATTCTAGGTATAAGAGGTACGCCTATTGAAAGTAATTCATGGGCTATTCTGTAATTACAAATAGCTTTAATCGCAGGATAGCACAATATAACCTCTCCAATGCTAACAGCAGCAGGATCCCCGTCGTAAGCAGCTTTAACGTCAGTTGCTAATGTGTGTCTTAACTCGGGTAGTTTACCTATAAAGTGGATGGCATGTTTCGCTGCCTCATTACGCTTAATTTCTCGACAGTCATCATCTTCGTGGGTGCGTACAAAACATAATCCAGCAAATATTTGTTCTGTTAAAAGCTCATAGAGCTTTTCTACATTGACACCAATGTGATATTCAATAGTTCTACTATTGATACTAGAGTTTCCATAATAACCAGGAAAAAGGATAGTACGAGCTAACTCTACTATGGTATCTAATTCTTTAGAAGAAGGCAATAGTTCTCCATCTCTCTGTTGATGAAAAAGTTCTTGATAAGATTCACTCCTTGATAACTTGTCGATAGAGTCAGTCAAGTGATGTGTGTGGTCTAAAGGGTTCATTCGGATATGCTTAAAATGAAGTGATATACGACGCAAAGGTAGGTATAATACCGCTAAAAAAAAAGATAAAATACCCTATACCGAGTCAAGCTTTTGGCTCTTTCTGTTATATTTACATAAATATAACGTATTGATAAATAGGATTAAATAGAAAAGTATGAAAAAGATTGTAAAAAAATTAACTGATTTAATAGGCTCAACTCCAATGTTAGAGCTTGCAAGCTATAATGAAACCAAAAATCTAGAAGCAACTTTAATTGCTAAGCTAGAGTATTTTAACCCAGCTGGTAGTGTTAAAGATCGTATAGCACTAGCTATGGTTGAGGATGCCGAATCTAAAGGTTTTCTAAAGCAAGGAGGAACTATCATTGAACCCACAAGTGGAAATACGGGTGTAGGTTTAGCTTTTGTTTCTTCCGTGAAAGGGTATCGTTTAATTTTGACTATGCCCGATTCTATGAGTGTTGAACGTAGAAACCTATTGAAAGCATTGGGTGCAGAATTAGTATTAACTCCTGGGGCTGAAGGCATGAAAGGGGCTATAAATAAAGCAGAAGCTTTAAAAGAAGAAATTAATGGTTCTATAATACTACAACAGTTTGAAAATCCTGCAAATCCAGCTATACATATTAAGACTACAGGTCAGGAAATATGGAATGATACAGATGGAAAAGTAGATATTTTTGTTGCAGGCGTCGGAACTGGTGGCACGGTTAGTGGAGTTGGAGAGGCTCTAAAAAAACATAATCCTAAAGTGAAAATTGTAGCAGTTGAACCAGCTAGTTCACCAATTTTATCAGGAGGAAAACCAGGACCTCATAAGATACAAGGTATTGGAGCGAACTTTATACCTAAAACATATAATGCAAAAGTTGTAGATGAGGTGATGAAAATAGAAAATGATGATGCGATCCGTACAAGTAGAGAACTCTCTAAAAAAGAAGGGCTTTTAGTGGGTATCTCTTCTGGAGCAGCTGTAGCAGCAGCTACCCAGTTAGCTAAACGTCCCGAGAATAAAGGTAAAATGATTGTTGTCTTACTGCCAGATACGGGGGAGCGCTATTTATCCACTGATTTATATGCTTTTGAAACATATCCATTGTAAATAGGATAGAAAAAACGGCAAAGGTTTATTTATCTTTGCCGTTTTTATTTTAATATCATTTATTTGAATGATCAGAAACTATGTTTACAGATGAATTGCCATAAATTATTTTAGGCTTTCCATGGGGTGCTGCAAATTCTTTTGCAGAGACTTTATCTAGAGGTATTTCCCATACTTTTACATTTTTTAGAGCTGGCTCAGAGTAAGAAAAGGCTTTGTCTGGAACATATTTTGCCATAATAACATTTAGTATTTCTTCTTTCTCTTGTAAATCTTCAATAAAGTTTACCTTTCCTTTGCATACTACACTTTTAGACCTCATTCGATAGCTACAAGCTACTTTGGGATGCTGAAACACTAACTCTTGTCCTAAATTAAACGTTATGCATATTTTTGAGTTTTTGTAAATACAATCGACAAGATGTCCATCGGGTGCTGAGTGTAAATAAACTACCCCATCTTTGTATCCGAAGTTCATAGGGATAACGTATGGAGTATTATCCGTATCGATCAGGCCTACATAGCAAATACAGCAAGAAGAGATGATGTTCTCAACTTGCTCTTTATTATCTATTTGCACTGTTTTCATTTGTTATCGTCAGATGATGAGTCTTTTTCTACTAAAGCAAAATCAAGTTGTTTCTTTTCTAGATTTGCTCTTGCTACTTTGATACGAATAGGATCGCCTAAAGAATATACTTTGTGTGTACGTCTGCCTATTAAGCAATAATTCTTTTCATCAAACTCATAGTAGTCGTCTCCTAAATCACGAATAGGAATCATACCTTCACATTTGTTTTCATTGAGTTCCACATACAGTCCCCATTCCGTAACACCAGAAATAACTCCATCGTATTCATTTCCAAGTCTCTCTCCCATAAACTCTACTTGTTTATACTTAATAGAAGCTCTTTCGGCATTGGAAGCAATTAGTTCCATATTTGAGCAGTGGTCACATAAGTCTTCATACTTGTCTTCTGAAACATCACTTCCTCCATCCATATATCTCGTGATTAGTCGATGTACCATCATATCGGGGTAACGACGGATAGGAGATGTAAAATGCGTATAATAATCAAACGCTAATCCATAATGTCCTATGTTATGTGTAGAATAGCGTGCTTTTTGCATTGCTCTTATTGAAATTGTTTCTATTAGATTAGCTTCTTTTTTGCCTTGAATATCTTCTAATAAGACATTTAATGAGTGTGCGACTGTACTCTTTGAACCAGATGTTCTAATTTTGTATCCAAAGCGTGCTATAAACTGTGAAAGGTTATCCAGCTTATCAGGGTCAGGTAAGTCGTGAATTCTATATGGCAATACTTTCGCTTTTTTATTGTGTCCTACTTTTCCAACCTTTTCTGCTACTGTACGATTAGCTAACAGCATAAACTCCTCAATAAGCTTGTTTGCCTCTTTTGATTCTTTAAAATAGACACTAATAGGTTTTCCTTTTTCATCAATTTCAAACTTCACCTCAACTCGTTCAAAGTTTAAGGCTCCATCACTGAATCTTAGTTTACGAAGTTCTTGAGCGAGGTGATTGAGCATTAGTATTTCTGTAGCATATTCACCTTCTTTACTTTCTATGATTGCTTGAGCTTCTTCATAAGTAAATCTTCTGTCGGACTTTATTACAGTATGAGCAACATGAGAATGCTTAACCTCTCCAGCTTCATCCAACTCAAAAATTACGGAGAAAGCTAATTTCTCTTCATTAGGTCTTAGTGAGCATATAAAATTGCATAAGCGCTCAGGTAGCATAGGTATAGTTCTATCTACCAAATAAATAGATGTAGCTCTTTTTTCTGCTTCTTGGTCTATGATATCTCCTTCTTGAACATAGTGTGTTACATCTGCAATATGAACACCTACTTCCCAGTTCCCATTTTTAAGTTGGCGAATAGATAAAGCATCATCAAAATCTTTAGCATCTTTAGGGTCAATAGTAAAGGTGGCAATGTTTCTGAAGTCTTCTCTTTTCTCTATTTCATCTTTAGGAATTTCAGCAGATATTTTGTCAGCAAACAGCTCTACTTCTTTAGGATAGGAATAAGGTAAACCAAACTCTGCTAAGATTGCGTGCATTTCAGTGTCATTGTTTCCTGCTTTTCCAAGGATATCCAACACTTCGCCGATTGGGTTTTTTGCTTTATCAGGCCATTCTATAACTTTAACTACAGCTTTATCTCCTGTTTGCCCATTTTTAAGTTTATCAGCTGGGATAAAAATGTCATTAGCTAAAGTTCTATTTTCTGTAACAAGGAAGGCATAAGATTTAGAAACCTCAAGTGTCCCTACAAATGTATCATTTGCTCTTTCTAATATTTCAATTACTTCACCCTCAGATTCATGATTTTTACGTTTTGCGTAGAAGGCAATGCGTACTTTATCATTATTCATGGCATGGGCAGAGTTTCTTTCTGCAATAAAAATTGGATCTCCACCATCTTCAGGAAGGAATGAGTTTTTTCCATTGCTTTTGCGTTGGAAGATACCCACTATTTCTACACCTCTTTGATTTAAAGAAAACTTCCCACGTGCAGATTCAATAACATACTCATCTCCAATCATATTACTAAGAATATCTTTGCATAGCATCTTCGAAGGATGAGTGGTTAGTCTTAATTCCGAGCAGATATATTTAAAGGAAAGCTTCTCTCTAGACTTAGCTTCAAAAAGATTAACCAATAGATTGGTTAATTCTTTTTTATTTAATCGTTTCTTGTTTCCCTTTTTACTTTTTTTTGCCATATAATGGTATTTTATACTGTATTTTAATCTTTCTTTTTAACAAAGTAAATAAATAAAACTACTTTATCTCTCTTATAAACATAAAATATAAGTCTAGATATCGTTTAAATAGCACTTCAAACCATTTAATTTTTTATTAACAGCTCGCTTTATTTTATTTATATGAGATACAATTGAAAGTAAATATTATATGTGTATAACAATTTATCGATTGTGTAGTTCTCTTAATCTTAAGGAGAATTTAAGTTGGTTCCTGTTAAAACGCGAAAGAATTCATCTATTTTAGTAACTATTTTTAGTTATCCAATGTTTATAAATTATGATTAAGAAAATAAGTAACAGAGAAAAAGAGATATATAAGGTCACTTTGCAAGGTAGTATTATAAACTTTGCTTTGATGATATTCAAATTTATAGCAGGCTTTTTTGGTAGAAGTTCTGCAATGATTGCTGATGCCGTCCATTCATTAACAGATTTCATTACAGACTTTATAGTCATTGTCTTTGTTAGAATTTCGAGTAGGCCACAAGATGAAAATCATGATTTTGGTCATGGTAAGTATGAAACATTGGCTACAGCTATAATAGGTATTTTTTTATTGATGGTAGGTGTTGGTATTATGTGGAGTGGAGGGGTAGATATTTATGCTGTATTAGTGAAAAAAGAATCTCTTGCTTCTCCAACAATGATTGCTCTTATTGCTGCAATACTTTCTTTGGTTTCTAAAGAATTACTATATCAGTATACGATTAGGGTAGGGAGAAAGATAGAGTCTCAAGCTGTGATAGCCAATGCTTGGCATCATAGAAGTGATGCTCTATCTTCTATTGGTACTACAATTGGTATTGGTGGAGCTATACTACTAGGGAAGAATTGGAGTATTTTAGACCCGATTGCTGCAATAGTTGTTAGTGTTTTGATTATAATTGAGGCAATAAAATTGCTAACTTCGTGCTTGGATGAACTTCTTGAACGTTCTCTGCCTTGTGATACTGAGGGTGAAATTATAAAAATAGCTAGTTCTGTTGATGGTGTTAAGGGAGTTCAAGAACTCCGTACTCGTAGAATTGGAAATTATTATGCCATAGAATTTGATATTTTAATTAATGGAAATTTAAATTTGCGTGAAGCACATAGTTTCTCTGATGAAGTAGAAGTTCGGTTAAGAAAGAAGTTTGGTCAGAATACTTACATCAATATACATATAGAACCAGATAAATAATGGCGAAAATACTTGTTACAGGAGCCAGTGGCTTTATTGGAAGCTTTATTACTGAAGCTGCAGTTGAAAAAGGCTTAGAAACCTTTGCTGGGATAAGGTCTACTAGTAGTAAAAGATATCTAATTGATAATCGAATTAATTTTATTGAGTTAGACTTTTCAGATAAGCAAAAACTTAGGGAAGTATTGAGTTTATTCAAAAAAGATAATGGCAACTTTGATTACATCGTGCATTGTGCAGGAGTGACTAAATGCATAAGTAAAAATGACTTTATAGAAGTCAATTATCAGCAAACGAAAGATTTTGTAGATGTTCTTATTGAGCTAGAGATGGTTCCAAAACAATTCCTTTATATAAGTACTCTAAGTGTTTTTGGTCCTATTCATGAGAAATCTTATCAACCGATTGCTGAAGATGATATAAAAAAGCCTAATACGGCTTATGGATTAAGCAAACTGAAATCAGAGAGGTATCTTGAAAGCTTAGTTGATTTTCCCTTTGTTATATTTAGACCAACAGGAGTTTATGGTCCGCGTGAAAGCGATTACTTCCTTATGGTAAAGTCTATTAAAGGGCATATAGACTTTTCTGTAGGGTATAAAAGGCAAGATCTTACATTTGTTTATGTGAAAGATCTTGTTGAGGCTATTTTTTTGGCGATTGAGAAAAAAGTAGTGCGTAGAGCCTACTCAGTAACTGATGGAGAGGTATATAGCAGTAGAGCTTTTTCTGATTTAATTCAAAAAGAATTAGGGATCCCATTTGTTCTTCACATAAAAAGTCCCCTAATTATCTTAAAAGTAATATCTTTGTGCGCTGAATTTATTTCAGGGATTCTTGGTAAAAGTAGTACTTTGAATTCTGATAAGTATAAGATTATGAAACAGCGAAACTGGAGATGTGACATAACTCCAACCATTGAAGAGTTAGGTTATGAGCCTAAATATAAGTTAGAGAAGGGTGTTGAGGAAGCTGTCGATTGGTATAAAAAAGAAAAATGGATTTAGAGTTGACAAAGGCTATTGGAGTGAAAAGAAATCTTTTTAGTGTTGAAAAGATTTCACTAGCATATAGTTTAATAACAGGAATTATGATACTCATTCTTTTTCCAAGAATGGATCATCCTATCCAAATGTTGTTGGAACGATTTGCTATTGTAGGTATTACATTGGGGCTTTCATTACTGGGTGCATGGTGGCCTAATAAATTGATGGTTTTGGTTCGTGTCGGATTCCAAATGGGGTTACTGTCTTATTGGTATCCTGATACTTATGAATTTAATAGATTATTCCAAAACCTAGACCATGTCTTTGCTACTATAGAGCAAAGCTTGTTCGGTTTTCAACCTGCATTGGAGTTTAGTGTTCAATATCCTAAACTATGGATTAGTGAGGCTTTTAATATGGGCTATTTTTCTTACTACCCTATGATTGCTTTGGTTACTTTAGCCTATTTTTTTCAACGCTATGAGGAGTTTAGTAAAGTAGCTTTTATACTTGTTGGATCTTTCTTCCTCTACTATTTTCTATATATTTTTATTCCAGTAGCTGGTCCTCAGTTTTATTTTCCTGCAATTGGTCTAGACAATGTACACGCTGGAGTCTTTCCTTCTATTGGTGATTTTTTTAATTATAGTCAGACACTTCATGTTGGTCCATATACTGAAAAGGGATTATTTTGTCAGTTGGTTGAGACGTCTCAGCAAGTAGGAGAACGTCCTACAGCAGCTTTTCCTAGCTCTCATGTTGGGATATCTACCATCTTAATGATATTAGCATGGAGGGTAAATAAAAGTATTTTTGGCTTTATGTTTCCTTTTTATCTCTTGCTTTGTGGAGCAACTGTATATATTCAGGCTCACTATGCCATTGATGTTTTAGCAGGGTTTGTTTCTGCTTTTATAATATACGGAGTGGTGTTGTATGGCTATAATTCTTTTTTTAAACAAAATGATTTTTCCTTAAAGTGTTATACGATTTCTAAGTAGACTTAAAGTAAGAATATAGCATAGAAAAAGGCTATCTCAATACTTCGAGGGCACTGAAAAAGTCCTTATGAATTAATTCTTTAAAAAAGCAGCAAATACATTGGTTTGATTACCAGTTATCTGCTGTTTTTTTGTATCTTTAAGTGTAATATTCAAGCACTTATATGTTAGTACAACAACAAAAACTTCAGCTAAGCTCATATTCAGATTTGTACGATTTAGTAATTCCTAAAGACAATTTACTTCGTAAAATAAATGAGCTAATCGATTTTACTTTTGTATATGATGAGCTAGTCGAAAAGTATTGCCATAATAATGGTAGAAATGCGGAAAGTCCCATCCGTATGTTCAAATACTTACTACTCAAAACTATCTATAATATCTCTGATGTCGATGTAGTAGAACGCTCTGGTTATGATATGTCCTTTAAATACTTTCTAGAAATGACTCCAGAGGATGAAGTTATCAATCCCAGCTCGCTTACTAAATTTAGGAAGCTTCGTTTAAAAGATACAGACCTACTCAATTTATTGATAAGCAAGACTGTTTCCATAGCTATTGAAAAAGGTATTATTCAATCTAAGTCCATTATTGTAGACGCTACCCATACACTTTCCCGCTCCAATCCAATCTCACCAATAGATGTTCTTAAAGAACGAGCTAAACAAGTTCGTAAGGTCGTTTATTCCGTAAATCAAGTAAAGCAAGGAAGTTTACCCCCAAAGAATGAAAACAATGATTTATCAAGTGAACTTGATTATTGTGATAAGCTTGAAAAGGAAATAGGATCAGATCTTGCATTGAGCTCATTGCCCAAGGTTAAGGAGAAGCTCAATCTATTAAAAGAAGCAATTGAAGACACAAAAGATCATTATACGTTATCTAAAGATACTGATGCACGGACAGGTCATAAAAGTTCTGACTCCTCATTCTTTGGATTCAAAACTCATATAGCTATAACAGAAGAACGAATTATTACGGCAGCAACCATCACCTCAGCAGAAAAGGGAGATGGTCCCCAGCTTCCAGAATTATTAAAGATAAGCAAGCAAAATGGAATTCAAGTCAACACAATTATTGGTGATACCGCATATTCAGGAAAGGAAAATTTAAAATTAGCAAATGAACAAGGTATAAAAGTTGTTGCCAAATTGAATCCAGGGATTACTCAAGGTCATAGGAAGCAAGAAGATAAGTTTGACTACAATAAGGATGCAGGAATGTTCGTATGCCCAGCTGGTCACTTAGCTATTAGAAAAGCACGTCAAGGGAAAAAGAACAGTGGTAAAAATCAAACTTATACATACCTTTTTGATATTGAAAAATGTAAAACTTGTGCTCTTAAAGATGGTTGTTATAAGCCTGGGGCAAAGTCTAAAACTTATGCTGTAACCATTAAATCTGATGAGCACAGAGATCAAATGACTTTTCAGGAATCAGATTACTTTAGAGAGAAGTCAAAACACAGATATAAAGTTGAAGCTAAGAATAGTGAACTGAAAAATGTACACGGATATGGCAGAGCCTCTTCCTATGGCATTAAAAATATGCAAATGCAAGGAGCGATGGCTATTTTCGTTGTGAATTTAAAGCGAATACTCAAATTGAATATGTGATTTACTAAGGAGTAGTGCTTTTTTATCGTAAATAGAACCTATTATAGCCTAAATAAAAGACTGTTTTGTGTTCCAAAAACAATCCGTGAGCTTTTAAAAGAAAATCTGGCAAAAGAAAGTATATTTTCTTTTACCAGATTATTCTTTTGTTAGTACCCATCTAAAACGGAGACTTTTTCAGTGCCCTCAATACTTCGAGATAGCCTTTTTCTATGTTCATTCTCTTCAATGTATTGACTTTCCCATAGGGATATGATGATGACATGTCGGTGTCATGATAAGATCTTGACTTAGTCATGTCTTCATCTTGTCAGGGTTATAATTTATAATAGTTTTGAGTATAGTGTAACGCTATGTTAGGACTAGACATTCAGGTAAAATAAAAAAGAGTTGGTTAAACTTAATTAACCAACTCTTTTTAATATCTAAAAAACAACACAGATTACTGTTTGTTTGCTTTCTTTCGTTCTAATTCATCAAGAATAACTTTACGCATACGCATGTGGTTCGGAGTAACTTCTACGTACTCATCTTCCTTGATATATTCTAAAGCTTCTTCTAGAGAGAATTGAATAGGAGGAGTGATAGATGCTTTATCATCAGAGCCTGAAGCACGCATATTGGTTAGCTTCTTAGATTTAGTAACATTGATTACTAAATCTTTTTCATGAATATGTTCACCCACAACTTGTCCTGCATAAACATCTTCTTGAGGGAAAATAAAGAACTTACCTCTATCTTGAAGTTTGTCTATGGCATAAGCAAAAGCTGTACCTGCTTCCATTGCAATCATTGATCCATTAGATCTACGTTCTATAGGACCTTTGAATGCTTGATATTCTTTGAATCTGTGTGCCATAATAGCTTCACCAGCTGAGGCTGTAAGAACATTGGTACGAAGTCCAATAATACCACGAGAAGGCATATCAAATTGTAGATTGATACGGTCTCCAGTATTTTCCATCATAACCATTTCACCTTTACGGCGAGTTACCATATCAATAATACGGCTAGAGTATTCTTCAGGAACATTAATTGTAAGCTCTTCAATTGGTTCACATCTTTGACCCTCAATTTGTTTGAAAATAACCTGAGGCTGACCAACTTGAAGCTCATAACCTTCACGGCGCATAGTTTCAATAAGTACAGATAAGTGTAGCACGCCACGACCAGACACAATCCACTTTCCGTCTTCTTCACTCTTTTGTACACGAAGAGCTAAGTTTTTATCAAGTTCTTTGACCAAGCGTTCGTGAATATGTCTAGAAGTAACAAACTTACCATCTTTACCAAAGAAAGGAGAGTCGTTAATTGTAAATAACATACTCATGGTAGGTTCATCAATTTTAATTGGAGCCAATGGTTCTGGATTTTCATAATCGCAGATAGTATCACCAATTTCAAATCCATCAACACCTACAATAGCACATATATCGCCAGAAGAAACTTCTTGAGCTTTTACTCGACCAAGTCCTTCAAAAACATGAAGTTCTTTGATTTTTGATTTTACGGTAGAGCCATCTCTTTTAGATAAGGTGATGTTCATACCTTCTTTTAGGGTACCTCTGTGTACACGACCTACCGCAATACGTCCTGTATATGCAGAATAGTCTAAAGAAGTAATCAACATTTGAGGAGTACCTTCTAATACTTGAGGTGAAGGAATGGTTTCGATGATGCAATCCAACAAAGGAGTAATGCTATCTGTTGGTTGTTTCCAGTTTTTGCTCATCCAGCCATTTTTAGCAGAACCATATAGAGTAGGGAAGTTTAATTGATCTTCAGTTGCGTCAAGATTAAACATCAAGTCGAAAACCATTTCATTTACTTCGTCCGGTCTACAGTTTTGTTTATCC
Source organism: Bacteroides coprosuis DSM 18011 (assembly GCA_000212915.1). NCBI lineage: Bacteria > Pseudomonadati > Bacteroidota > Bacteroidia > Bacteroidales > Bacteroidaceae > Bacteroides > Bacteroides coprosuis. Next base: position 345,897 of record CM001167.1, on the reverse strand, counting down.
ACCTTATTAATAACAACGATTGGCTTTAATCCAATCTCTAGAGCTTTTTGAAGAACAAATCTAGTTTGAGGCATAGGACCTTCAAAAGCATCAGCTAGCAAAATACAGCCATCTGCCATATTTAAAACGCGCTCAACTTCTCCTCCAAAATCACTGTGCCCTGGAGTATCAATAATATTGATTTTTGTTCCTTTGTAATTGATCGATACGTTCTTCGATAATATGGTTATACCACGCTCACGTTCGATGTCATTGTTATCCAATATCAACTCGCCACTAGATTGGTTATCTCTAAATAGTTGACCTGCAGATAACATGCGGTCTACTAAAGTGGTTTTACCATGGTCAACATGGGCAATAATTGCAATATTTCTAATATTTTGCATAAATACCTATTATTTGCCTGCAAAGGTACGAAAAAGCGATTAGATATTTTGAGTAAATAGCGAATATATTCTGATAATCATGCTAATATATTAAAAAGAATACTTATCTTTGCATGCTCAAAGAATAGTTATATATATCACAAAAGCTAAAAATTATGTATTTAGACGTAGCTAAAAAACAAGAAATCTTTGAAAAGTACGGAAAGTCTAACACTGATACTGGCTCAGCTGAGGCTCAGATAGCATTGTTTTCATACCGTATTTCTCACCTAACTGAGCACATGAAGCTCAATAGAAAAGATTATAGCACAGAGAGAGCTCTTACAAGACTAGTAGGTAAACGTCGTGGTTTACTAGACTATTTAAAAGATGTAGATATTGAAAGATATCGTAGCATCGTTAAGGCTCTAGGACTTAGAAGATAATCTAATAAGTCGAAAAAGAACTTTGAAAAGCCCCTTATTAAGGGGCTTTTCTATTTCTATGACTATAAGTTGGCTTACATTAAAGATTTGAGTACTTTTGCTTTACTATTTTAGGACTTTAATCACTATTTTTAGTGGTTTAGTACTATTTTAGTAAGCGTTAATCTTATTTTTAATCACTAAATTAGAGAGTATATCATTATGAATTTTAGCAATCTTTGTAATAAGATCTTTCTGCAAGCGACGAAAGATTATCATGTGACTGATAGTGTGGATGCCACAATTAAAAATCCATACGAGTTAAAAACGATTGAGTATTATTTATACTTAAAAAACTGGATTGATGCCGTACAATGGCACTTTGAGGATATTATCCGTGATCCAAATATTGATCCAATTGCAGCTCTTAAATTAAAGAGACGTATTGATAAATCAAATCAAGATCGTACAGACTTGGTAGAGTTAATTGATAGTTATTTCCTTGATAAATACAAAAGCGTAAAAATCAAAGAAGATGCAACTATTAATACAGAAAGTCCTGCTTGGGCTATAGATAGATTATCAATTTTAACATTGAAAATCTATCACATGGATGAAGAAACAAAACGTACGGATACTTCAAAAGAACATGTAGCACAATGTAAGTCTAAGTTGAATGTTTTGCTTGAACAGCAAAAAGATCTATCAACTGCTATAGACCAATTAATTGAAGATATCGAAGCTGGTAGAAAATATATGAAAGTGTACAAACAAATGAAAATGTACAACGATCCTAATTTGAATCCAGTTCTTTATGCAAAGAAATAAATAACACATGGCACGTATATTAATTATACGATTTTCGGCGATTGGAGACGTCGCAATGACTGCGCCTATCGTACATTCTCTAGCTCTGCAATATCCAGAGCTAGAGATTACTGTACTTAGTCGTAATTTCCTTCAACCGATTTTCAAAGAAATGCCTTCTAATGTAAAATTTTTAGGGGCAGATTTAAAAGGTGAACATAAGGGAATAGCTGGCTTGAATAAACTATTCAAAGAGTTGAAAAAGTACAAGTTCGACTATGTTGCAGATTTTCACAATGTCTTGAGATCAAAATATTTGGGATTGAGATTCAAGCTAGAGGGAGTGCCTGTAGCTACTGTCTTTAAAGGGCGTGCAGGTAAACGTAAATTAGTAAGAAGAAATAACAAAGTCTTTGTTCGACAAAAAAGTCTTTTTCAGAGATATACTGATGTCTTAGAATATTTAGGTTTCCCAATTTCAGCCAATTTTGATTCTATCTTTGGAGAGGGTAAAGGCGATTTTTCTAAAATAAAAGAAGTAGTAGGAGATAAAAATCAGAAATGGTTAGGTATAGCTCCTTTTGCTCAGCATAAAGGTAAAATCTATCCAATAGAAAAGATGGAAAAGGTTCTCGCTCATTTTGCAAATGAGAAAAGAGTCAAAATTTTCTTATTTGGAGGTGGAGCCAAAGAGAAAGCAGTCTTTGATGAATGGGTAAAAAAATACCCGAGTGTTATGTCTATGATTGGGAAGTTTGATATGGAACACGAGCTTATCCTGATGAGTTACTTAGATTTAATGCTCTCTATGGATTCATCAAATATGCATTTGGCATCACTTGTCAATGTTCCTGTATTATCTATCTGGGGAGCAACTCATCCGTATGCAGGATTTTTAGGTTGGAAGCAATTACCTACCAATACAATTCAAATAGAAGATCTCCCTTGCAGACCTTGTTCTGTTTACGGACAAAAGGAATGTTATAGAAAAGATTATGCTTGTCTAAATAGAATAGAACCACAAGTTATTATTGATAGAATAGAACGTGATTTTAGTCTGTAATAGGGCTAAATAGCGTTATCTTTATATGTATAAAAGACTAATAAACCCCAAGTATACTCATTTAACCTCTTTTTTAGAAAAGTTACCAGATGTTTTTGAGACATCTGGCGAAACTATATATACTGGTCGTAACTTAATAAAAGTTTTTGAGGTAGAAGGGCTAACTGTAAATGTAAAACGCTATGGCGTACCTTTATTAATTAACCGCTTCGCTTATACGTTTTTTAGAAAGCCAAAGGGTTTTCGAGCTTATACCTATCCTTATATTTTAGCTGAACGAGGTATCAATACTCCAGAGCCTATAGCCTATATGGAAGAACGCTCCATGGGATTAATTAAATATTCCTACTTTGTAAGTATCCAATCTCCTTATAAATCATTCCTTTATGAAATAGGGAATATGGAGGTTGATGAAATAAAGGAGTTTACGAAAGCTTTTGCTCTATTTACTTCGGATATGCATAAAAAAGATGTATACCATAAAGACTACTCACCTGGGAATATATTGTGCGGAAAGAAGGATGGTGAATATGATTTTTGTTTAGTAGATATTAATCGAATGGAGTTTGGCCCAGTAAATGTCGAAAAAGGTTGTGCTAACTTTGCTCGATTATGGGGTCAACCTTCTTTTTTTAGATATTTAGCAAAAGTATATGCTGATGATAGAGATGCTGATGTAAATGAATGCATTGAATGGGTAATGCATTATCGAAAGAAGTTTTGGAAGTATTATTCAGGGAAATATAAGGTTCGATATAATTTAAAATTTGATTAAATTGATCATAAATCTGCACACATAATAATTATTATTACTGAGTGTGGATTTTTTATTTTTGTACTCAAATAGACTACTTCTAAGAGCTGTTTAAAGAAATAAAGTCTGTTAAATATAAAGCATTATTCTTTAGAGATTTGCGTAATGAAGGCTACTCATCTAACTTAGCCAAATATCTATTTATTTCTGTTTAGAAGTATTCTCAAGGGATGTTATTGATTTGAAAACAGCATGAGTTCATGTTGAAGTAACTTTTCAAAGTGAAAATGAGAAATACCTAATAGTTTGACAAAAGACAATAAGTTATAATAAAAGTATATGAAAGATTTCCTAAAGATTTTAAGGAGGTTTATCCCTCCATATAAAGCGTATGTAATATGGGCTACTGTTTTAAATCTTCTATCAGCTGTATTGAATATCTTTTCATTTACACTGATTGCCCCCATTTTATCTATTCTATTTGAAACAGATAAAGCCGTATATCATTTTATACCCTGGGAAACTGAAGGTTTAAATACCAAGGAAATCCTCTATAATAATGCTTATTATTATGTGACTGATTTAATAAATACTTACGGAGGATCGACTACGTTGATGATTCTCGGAGTGTTTCTTGTTGTTGGAACTTTATTAAAGACCGCTTGTTATTTTGGTTCATCTGCAGTGATGATTCCTTTAAGAACCGGTATTGTAAGAGATATCCGCACACAGTTATATAATAAAGTGCTTGATTTGCCGATTGCTTTTTTCTCAGAAGAAAGGAAAGGAGATATTATTACGCGTATGAGTGGTGATGTCTCCGAAGTTGAAAATTCGGTGACCAGCTCTTTGGATATGCTTTTAAAGAATCCTATTTTAATTGTTGTTTATTTCTCTACACTGCTAATTATTAGTTGGGAGTTAACCTTATTTACCCTTATTGTACTGCCTTTTATGGGATGGTTTATGGGCATTATAGGTAGAAGATTAAAAAGACAATCTTTAGAGGCACAAGAGAAATGGAGTAATTCTATGTCTCAAATGGAAGAAACTTTAGGTGGGCTTAGAATTATAAAAGCCTTTGTTGCTGAGAAGAAAATGTCTGCTCGATTTTTGCAATCAAGTAATGAGTATCGTTCTGCCATTAATAGAGTGGCAACACGTCAAACTCTAGCCCATCCTATGAGTGAGTTTTTAGGAACAATCCTGATTGTGATAGTATTATGGTTTGGTGGAACTTTAATATTAAGCAATAATTCGGCTATTGATGCTCCTGCGTTTATGGTTTATATGGCTATGCTATATAGCTTAATAAACCCATTAAAAGAGTTCTCAAAAGCAGGTTATAACATTCCAAAAGGCTTGGCTTCAATGGAACGTATTGATAAAATACTGCAAGCAGAAAGTACTATTGTAGACAAGGAAAATGCTAAATCACTCAATACCCTTCAAGATTCTATAGAGTTTAAGAATGTCAGTTTTAGCTATGACTCTGTTAGAGACGTATTGAAGAACATCAACTTAAGCGTTAAAAAAGGTCAGACAATTGCTCTTGTTGGTCAGTCTGGATCTGGTAAATCCACTTTGGTAGATTTGCTTCCTCGCTATCATGATGTTACATCGGGAGAAATAAGTATTGATGGAATTGATGTTAGAGATATTAAAATATCCGACTTACGAAGTATTATAGGAAATGTCAATCAAGAGGCTATTCTTTTTAATGATACATTCTTAAATAATATAGCTTTTGGAGTAGAATCTGCTACTTTGGAAGAGGTTATGGAAGCAGCCAAAATAGCTAATGCCCATGAGTTTATTATGGAAACAGAAGATGGGTATAATACGAATATAGGTGATCGTGGAAGTAAACTTTCTGGAGGTCAACGTCAGCGTATCAGTATTGCTCGTGCTATCCTTAAAAATCCTCCTATATTAATACTCGATGAAGCTACGTCAGCATTGGATACAGAGTCTGAAAGACTTGTACAAGAGGCATTAGAGCACTTGATGAAATCACGTACCACGATAGCGATTGCACATCGTCTATCCACTATAAAGAACGCAGATGAAATCTGTGTCCTTTATGAAGGAGAAATAGTAGAGCGAGGAAAACATGAAGAGCTACTAGCTCGAAATGGTTATTATAGAAGATTGAATGATATGCAGAGCTTGTAAGTTTATTTGCGACCAAAGTCTGCAGGTATTTCACCCCATTTCTCAGTTTCCCATTTGTAAATAGGAGTTGAGTAAGAATTAGATTTCAGCCACTTTTCTGCCCTAGCAATTAGGTCATAAACAGTGGCTGTTTTTGTGTTTCTTTCTAATTTGGTCTTGCATTTTTTTTGTTTAATCCAGCTGATCGCATTTCGACTATCGCTATAAATTGGCATATCCCATCCTTGTTGCTTTAAATATGCAAGGCCATGCACTAAAGCTAAGAATTCTCCTATGTTATTTGTGCCTTGAATAGGACCATAATGAAACAATTGCTGACCAGTAGCTGTGTATACACCTCTATATTCCATTGGACCAGGATTTCCACTACAAGCAGCATCTACACACAGACTGTTTTCAAAAACCTCGGCAGGAATTTGTTGCTTTTGTAAGTCTTTGGGGTCAGAATTAGTGCTAGTTTTCTTCTGAAAAAAATCATAAGGTGAAGAAGCATAGGCATATTCTGCTTTTTCAAGTGTAGGAAAAGACTTATAAAGAGCGCCTTCATAACCATTTATCTGAAGTTGACAGTCTGTCCAGCTTGTATAGATACCTGGGTTAACACCCTTCCAAACAACATAATATTTCTGCTTTTTTGCCATATAACCAATAATTTTCATCAAAGTTACGCATATCTATTAGTATGATAAAATAGTTGGCAGTGAAAGGATCTATAAATTATGAAATCTATGCTCTCAGCTCTTAAAAAACTTTTTAACTTTGTTATAAATAAAATAGGGTATGCAACGAATATTTTTAATAGGATATATGGGGGCTGGTAAGACTACTTTAGGTTCTCCTTTGGCCAAAGAGCTTGGTATGTCTTTTATCGATCTTGATATTTTTATAGAGAAACGGTATCATAAGACGATTAATGAACTATTTCATGAATATGGAGAGCAAGAGTTTCGTTTAATTGAGCAGAAAACATTAAAAGAGGTTGCAGAATTTGAGGATATAGTGATTTCTACTGGTGGAGGAACTCCTTGTCATTTTGACAATATGGATGTGATGAATAAGGCTGGAACTACTATTTATTTGGAGGTAAGTACATCCGTGTTATTTGAACGTTTAAAGTTGGGTAGGAGAAAACGTCCCATATTAAAAGATAAAACAGATAATGAATTACTTAGCTTCATAGAAGAATCTTTGTCAAAAAGAGTCAATATTTATCGTAAATGTCATCATCAATTTTTAGTAGATGATTTGAATAGTGTAGAGTCTGTAACACGGACAGCTAAACTTATAGCTAGGACTATAAATGAGAGAGTTAAAAGGTATTAGTGCTCTTTGTGTAAATAAATAAGACATTCTTTACCCTAAAAAGTAATATTATTCTTTCATTCAAACTATTTCGATTAAATCTTCGGATAATGAATTAGTTATACCCTCATTCTCTTGCTTTTGAACTATCTGTTGAATACCTTGTTTGATAAATACAATTAGTTTTAAATATTTTGTGGCAATAGAAGTTGTTTAATCTAGATTAATATCTATTTTTGCGACCCAATTGTTTTACTTATTTAATAAGGTTTTGATAATATGAGAAAATGGAGAATTGAAGATTCTGAGGAGATGTATAATATCAATGGTTGGGGAAACCCATATTTCCGTATTAATGAAAAAGGAAATGTTGAAGTAACCCCTCGTGAGAACGCTGCATCTGTAGACTTAAGAGAGCTTATAGATGAGATGCAACTAAAGGATATTGCCACACCTCTTTTGGTACGATTTCCTGATATATTGGATCATCGTATTGAAAACACCGCTCAATGTTTTAAACAGGCATCTGAAGAGTACAATTATAAAGCTCAAAACTTTATTATTTACCCTATTAAGGTAAATCAAATGCAGCCTGTGGTAAGTGAAATTATAAGTCATGGTAAAAAGTTTAACCTTGGCTTAGAAGCAGGGTCTAAACCAGAATTACATGCTGTTATAGCTATCAATACAGACTCAGAATCTTTAATTATTTGTAATGGATATAAAGATGAAAGTTATATTGAACTAGCTCTTCTTGCTCAAAAAATGGGTAAGAGAATCTTTCTTGTTGTTGAAAAGATGAATGAATTAAAGCTGATTGCTCGTTTGGGTAAAAAGCTGAACGTACGTCCTAATATAGGTATTCGTATTAAATTAGCTTCATCAGGTAGTGGAAAATGGGAAGATTCAGGTGGTGATGCAAGTAAATTTGGATTGACATCAAGTGAGTTACTAGAAGCTTTGGATTACTTAGAAAGCAAAGATATGAAAGATTGCTTAAAACTGATCCACTTCCATATTGGTAGTCAAGTAACTAAAATTAGGAGAATTAAAACTGCTCTACGTGAGGCTTCTCAATTTTATGTCCAATTACACAAATTGGGCTTCGCTGTTGAGTTTGTAGATGTAGGTGGTGGTCTAGGTGTCGACTACGATGGTACTCGTTCGGCAAGCACAGGAAGCAGCGTTAACTATACTTTGCAAGAGTATGTAAACGACTCTATCTCTTCTATGGTAGATGCGAGTGATAAAAATGGCTTGCCTCATCCTAATATTATAACAGAGAGTGGGAGAGCCTTGACAGCACATCACTCTGTATTAATCTTTGAGGTTCTGGAAACAACATCTCTTCCTGAATGGGATGATGAAATGGTAGTTTCTGAAAATGATCATGAGCTGGTTCGTGAATTATATAGTATTTGGGATTCTTTAAATCAAAACTCGATGTTAGAGTCTTGGCACGATGCTCAACAGATTAGAGAAGAAGGGTTGGATTTATTTAGCCATGGTATCGTAGATTTAAAAACAAGAGCCCAAATAGAACGTTTATATTGGTCTATTACAAGAGAAATCAACCAGATTGCATCAGGATTAAAGCATACTCCTGAAGAGTTTGTTGGGTTGTCAAAATTGTTAGCAGATAAATATTTTTGTAACTTCTCTTTATTCCAGTCTTTACCAGACTCTTGGGCTATTGATCAGATCTTCCCAATTATACCAATTCAGAGATTGGATGAAAAGCCTGGTAGATTAGCTACATTGCAAGATGTTACCTGCGATTCGGATGGAAAGATTGCCAACTTTATTTCTCCTCGTAGTGTGTCGCACCATTTGCCAGTACATGCAGTGAAGCCAAATGAATCATACTATATTGGAGTATTTTTAGTAGGTGCCTATCAGGAAATTTTAGGAGACCTGCACAATCTATTTGGTGATACAAATGTAGTGCACGTATCAGTAAACTCAAAAACACATGTTATTGACCAGATTATCGATGGTGAAACTGTTGCTGAGGTACTAGAATATGTAGAATATAATCCAAAGAAACTTGTACGTGCTTTAGAAGGTTGGGTATCTAAGTCTGTTAAAGCTGGTAAGATCACACTAGAAGAAGGTAAGGAGTTTTTAGCAAACTATCGATCAGGATTGTATGGATACACATATCTTGAACAATAATTGAAAGATTACTAAAATCTAAAATATTTATAGCCTATGAGTTGTTAAACTTATAGGCTATATTTTTCTATATTTGTGAATATGAAAGAACAACTAACAATTGTAAAAGTGGGAGGAAAAATTGTTGAAGATGAGAAATCACTCAATAATTTGATATTAAAATTCAAACTGATACCTGGGAAAAAGATTCTTGTACATGGGGGAGGAAGATCAGCTACTCAAATGGCAGAACAATTAGGTATTCAGACTTCTATGGTAGATGGTCGAAGAATTACAGATCGAGAAATGCTAAAGGTAGTAACCATGGTATATGGAGGTTTGATAAATAAGAATATTGTCGCTAAACTTCAAAGTTCAGGAATTAATGCAATAGGGCTGACTGGTGCTGATGGAGATGTTATGCGTGCCCATAAAAGAGAAGTTGGAGATGTTGATTATGGTTACGTAGGGGATATAGATTCAGTAAACTCTTTATTACTAAGTCAATTGATGTATAGTGAATTAGTACCTGTTATGGCTCCATTAACTCATGATGGAAGAGGTTCTCTATTAAATACTAATGCAGATACAATTGCTAGTAGCTGTGCCTTGGCTTTGACTGAGTTTTTTCAAGTTAGTTTGATTTATTGTTTTGAAAAAAGAGGTGTATTATCTGATGCTTCTGATAATAATAGTGTAATTGATAAGATAACGCCTCAACTATTCAAAAAACTTGTTGCTGATGAGGTTGTTGAAGGAGGAATGATTCCTAAACTAGAAAATGCCTTTTCTGCTTTAAATAAAGGGGTTGAAAAGGTTATTATTACATCTGTTGATCAACTATCTTCATCTGGTGGTACCTCTATAAAACTGGACTAAATAAAAGGAATGATTAAAAAAGAGGATAATATATTAAGATACGAAGGCTTGGGAGATATTATTATAAAGCCTAACGCACGCGCTAAACGATTTGTCTTTCGGGTGAAAGATAATCGGCTGCAAATGACTACGCCTAAATATTCCTCTAAAAAAGAAATGTATCAGGCTGTATCCTCTATGTATGATAAACTAAAAAAACTGTTATCTAATAATACAAACCCTCTTATTGATTTAAATTTTTCAATTGATACTGAATTTTTTAAACTTAAAATTGAGGAAGGAAATAGGGAACGATTTTTAGCTCGTTCTGAATTGGGTGAGCTGTCTATTATTGCTCCTAAGTCTGTTGATTTTAATGATGTACAGCTTCAAGAGTGGCTGAAAAGAGTGATTATAGAGGCCCTTAGAAGAAATGCGAAAATTATTTTGGCCCCTAAACTATATATGCTTTCACAAAAACACAATATCCCCTACAATCAACTTAAAATAAATACAAGTGAGGGGAGATGGGGTAGCTGTTCTGGACGAAAGAATATAAATTTATCAGTTTATTTAGTCCTTCTTCCAAAGCATTTGATTGATTATGTTCTTTTGCATGAACTATGTCATACTTATGAGATGAATCATGGTCCAAATTTCTGGGCATTGTTGAATAATCTAACTGAAGGCAGAGCTGAAGAACTAAATGAAGAACTGAAAAACTATCACACTTCAATTTTTAATTATTCAAAAGAGTGACCTTATTACTATGGATATCTTTTTTGAATTTGTAATTACCACCTTTATCAGATAGGTTGAAAATAGAAATCCCATTCGTTTCTTGATCTACAAATAGAAGTGCATTTTGGGATGCAAACTGGTGTATTTCAAGCTTCATAGGTTCCTTGATTACTACATCATGAAATAGTATGCTGTCATTTAGATGAATTTCTGTCATCTCATTTAAAAAGCCCTCGGAAAGTGTTATCTCGTATATCCCTTCAAAAGTTTCTTCATTTTTACTGTTTAGGCGTAAACTCATATAGATGAAGATTACGACAATAAATATAACGGCAAAGGCTAGCATACCATTGCCTATCATAAATTGTTTGTTTGTATTTAAGTGCTTACTCATATCAATTATTTATAAGGACAAAAATAACTATTAAAGTTAGATTTAAGGATCTAGACCTTTAAATTATCAAGATATTGAGTAGTTTATCTTGATTGCTTGTCTTATTATTGAATTCTCACATTTGTTTTTTTGGTATCGTATTGATGTTAAAAAGAATAAGAAAGGGGGAGCTTCTAAAAGTGTTTTTGAAGTGGGGGAGTGTTTTCCTCTATTTTGTTTCATTAAAATAGCTTAATAAATATCCTTAAAAAAAGGTCATACTATTAGTAAGAGATACCTTGTAGTGGTATTATTATTAAAAGGTCTATCTATGACTTTAAAATGCAATGAAAAAACTTCATCTGATATTATTAGGTGTTCCGTTTTGGTCCTTTTTTATGAAAAATAGAGATAAAAGAGGTGATAATTATCTTAATAAATAGTAAAATCGTACAAAATAGCGTGTAAATCTGTAATTTTGCAGAATACGCAAAAATATTATGGAAAACAAACAAACTTCACAATCACAAAATCCCCTTAAATGGATTCCAACGGCATATTTTGCTATGGGACTTCCTTTTATTGTTTTAAGTATGGTCTCTGTTTTGATGTTCCAAGACTTAGGGGTATCCAAAGCTAGTATAACTTTCTGGTTATCAATTATTACACTCCCATGGACATTAAAACCTTTATGGAGCCCTTTTCTTGAATTATTTAAGACAAAGAAATTCTTTGTTGTATTGACACAGTTGGTAACAGGTATCACTTTTGCTTTAGTTGCATTTAGTTTACATCTTCCTGAATTTTTTCAAATAGCTATTGCCCTTATGGGGGTTATTGCTATAAGTGGAGCTACTCATGATATAGCTCTAGATGGAATCTATTTATCAGTTTTATCACCAAAAGTTCAGGCTCAATACATTGGTTGGCAGGGTGCCTTTTATAATATGGCTAAACTTCTATCTTTTGGTGGATTAGTTTATGTCGCCGGTGTACTTAAAAATAGTTTAGGAGCACTTGAAGCTTGGACTATTATTATGGGAATTTTTTCTGCTATAATGGTTTGTGCAGCTTTATATCATATAAAAGTTTTGCCAACAGGAGGACAATCTCAGGACCAAGTGAGATCAGTCAAAGAAACATATCATGAATTAATTGAGATAATTATCTCTTTCTTTAAGAAAAAACATATTATTTGGTATATTATCTTCATAGTTCTATATAGATCTGCAGAGGGTTTAGCAATGAAGGTTTTACCTTTGTTCTTGGCAGATGATGTTGTGAATGGAGGGTTAGGATTAAGAACTGAGCAAATAGGTATTATAAATGGAATCTGTGGAGCTTTGGCTTTTGTAATAGGCTCTATACTAGGAGGATATTATATTAGTAGATTTAGTTTGAAAAAAACCTTATTCTCACTATGTTGTATTTTCAATATACCCTTTGTTATCTATTTATTATTTGCAATATACCAGCCAAGCTCACTTCCTGCAATCGGTTTAGGTGTCACTTTTGAATGGTTTGGTTATGGTTTCGGATTTGTAGGTTTAACCCTATTTATGATGCAGCAAGTAGCTCCAGGAAAGCATAAAATGGCTCACTATGCCTTTGCTTCTGGAATTATGAACTTAGGTGTGTTAGTACCTGGTGCAATAAGTGGGTTAATTGCTGAAAGTGTTGGATATAAAAACTTTTTTATCATAGTTCTAGTAGCTGCTATTCCAGCATTCATAGTAACGGCATTAGTCCCTTTTACTTATGACAATGGAGATCCAGTGAAAGAATAATAAACTTCTATTTATTAATATTATGAGCAAACTTAAAAATGTAGGTCCTGTAATGCCAGAAATGCCTTGGGAAGATAGACCCGAAGGATGTAAAGATGTAATGTGGCGTTATTCAAAGAACCCTGTTATTGGACGTTATCAAATTCCTTCATCAAATAGTATCTTTAATAGTGCAGTTGTTCCTTTTGAGGATGGTTTTGCCGGTGTATTCCGCTGTGACAATAAAGCTGTTCAGATGAATATCTTCGCAGGTTTTAGCAAGGATGGTATTAATTGGGATATAAACCACGAACCTATTCAGTTCAAAGCGGGTAATACCGAAATGATTGAATCTGAATATAAATATGATCCTCGAGTTACATGGATAGAAGATCGTTATTGGATAACTTGGTGTAATGGTTATCATGGACCAACTATTGGAATTGGATATACTTTCGACTTCAAAGAGTTTTTTCAATGTGAGAATGCTTTTCTACCATTTAATCGTAATGGAGTATTATTTCCTCAAAAGATTGACGGGAAATATGCTATGTTAAGTCGCCCAAGTGATAATGGTCACACACCTTTTGGTGATATTTATATTAGCTATAGTCCTGATATGAAATATTGGGGAGAACATCGTAGTGTTATGAAAGTTACTCCATTCCCAGAAAGTGCTTGGCAATGTACTAAAATTGGTGCTGGTTCAGTTCCTTTCTTAGTGGAAGAAGGCTGGTTAATGTTCTATCATGGAGTGATTACTACTTGTAATGGTTTTCGTTATGCTATGGGGTCAGCAATTTTAGATAAAGATGATCCATCTAAAGTGTTATATCGTACTCGTGAATACTTACTAGGACCAGCTGCTCCCTATGAGCTTCAAGGTGATGTTCCTAATGTGGTTTTCCCATGTGCTGCTTTACAAGATGGTAAAAAAGTTGCTGTTTATTATGGTGCTGCTGATACTGTAACTGGAGTTGCCTTTGGTTATATTGATGAAATTGTTGAGTTTACAAAACGAACAAGCATCATATAATTTGATTATCTAAAACTTTAAAAGACTGTTTACATGAAAAAACTGTTAACCTCTATCTTTTTATTTTCTTTTTGTCTTTCTATGAGTGCTCAAAATTCACAGAAAGCATTAGTTGATTATGTAGATCCTTTTATAGGTACTACAAACTTTGGTACTACCAATCCTGGTGCTATTACGCCTAATGGATTAATGTCGGTTGTTCCATTTAATGTAATGGGATCCAGCGAAAATACATATGACAAAGATGCTCGATGGTGGTCAACACCTTATGAGTATACAAACAATTTTTTCACTGGTTACTCTCATGTTAATTTAAGTGGTGTGGGTTGTCCTGAGTTAGGATCACTACTTTTAATGCCAACGACTGGAGAACTAAATGTAGATTATACTCAATATGGAAGTAAATACAAAGATGAGGTTGCTACTCCTGGTTATTATAGTAACTTCTTAACTAAATATAATATAAAAACTGAAGTAACTGCTACCCCACGAACTGGTTTAGCTCGTTTCACTTTCCCTAAGGGGCAAGGTAACGTTTTACTTAATTTAGGAGAAGGCTTGACGAATGAGTCGGGAGCTATGGTTAGACGTGTAAATAATCAAGAATATGAAGGAATGAAACTGCTTGGGACTTTTTGTTATAACTCCCAAGCAGTTTTTCCTATTTACTTTGTTATGCGCATTAGTAAAGTTCCAGCAGAAACTGGGTACTGGAAAAAACAACGTCCAATGACAGCGGAGGCTGAATGGGATGCTGATCAAGGTAAAAACAAGCTTTATACAAAATATGGTAAAGAGATTGCAGGAGATGATATAGGAGTTTATTTTTCTTTTGATACCGAAGAAAACGAGCAAGTTGAGGTGCAAATGGGAGTATCCTTTGTTAGTATTGAAAATGCTCGTTTGAACCTAGAGACAGAACAAAAAGATAACCATTTCGATAAGATCTATCAAGATGCTCGCAACTTATGGGAAAAGAATTTAGCTCGTATCACGGTAGAAGGTGGTACAGAAGATCAAAGAAAAATATTCTATACATCACTTTATCATTTACTTATTCATCCTAATATTCTTCAAGACGTAAATGGGGAATATCCTGCAATGGAAAGTGATAAAATATTAACAACAAAGGGTAATCGTTATACTGTGTTTTCATTGTGGGATACGTATCGAAATGTACATCAATTATTGACTTTAGTTTATCCTGAACGTCAGATGGAAATGGTACAGACGATGCTTGATATGTATAGAGAGCATGGTTGGTTACCTAAGTGGGAACTATATGGTAGAGAAACTTTAACCATGGAAGGAGACCCAAGTATCCCAGTAATAGTTGATTCATGGATGAAAGGATTGCGCGATTTTGATGTGGATTTAGCTTACGAAGCAATGTATAAATCGGCTACTCTTCCTGGGAATGAAAATTTAATGCGCCCCGACAATGATGATTATTTGAGTTTGGGTTATGTTCCATTGCGTGAAAAATATGATAATTCTGTTTCTCATGCCTTAGAGTACTATATCGCTGATTATTCTTTGTCCAAATTTGCTCAGGCTCTAGGAAAGAAAGAAGATGCTAAGATGTTCTATAGTCGTTCATTAAACTATAAACATTATTATAGTAAAGAGTTTGGAACATTCCGTCCTAAGCTACCTGATGGAACATTCTATACTCCTTTTAATCCACTGCAAGGTGCTGATTTTGAACCAAACCCAGGTTTTCATGAGGGCAATTCATGGAATTATACATTCTATGTACCACATGATGTGTATGGACTAGCTAAGCTGATGGATGGAAAAACCAAGTTTATCAATAAGTTACAAATGGTTTTTGATAAAGGGTATTACGATCCAGCTAATGAGCCAGACATTGCATATCCATACTTGTTCTCTTATTTTAAAGGAGAAGAATGGAGAACATCTAATGAAGTTCATCGTCTATTAAAAAAATATTATACTACGAAACCTGATGGAATACCGGGTAATGACGATACTGGAACGCTTTCTACATGGGCTATTTTTAATATGATAGGATTCTATCCTGATTGTCCTGGTTTGCCGGAATATACACTTGTTTCGCCTGTATTCGATAAGGTTACTATTGAGTTAAGCCCTAAGTGGTATAAAGAAAATGAATTGATAATTGAAGTTAATAGAAATTCACCTGAAGATATTTATATAGACAAAGTGACTTTAGGAGGCAAACAGATAAAGAAATATCGTATCACTCATGATGAATTAGTTCATGGTGGGCATCTGATCTTTGATCTGAAATCAACCAAATAAGAATATAAACACATAATACTTATAAAATGATAAGAAGAGTATTTTTTTTACTAAGTCTTATTATTGTTGGTGTAGGGGTTGTTGATGCGCAAAAGGTGTCAGTAATCCCTACTCCTTTATCAATAGAAGACATTCAAGGAGAGTTCAAGTTGGGCAATAAGCTTAAATGGTATTCAAATACTGATAAGCAGGCTCAGAAACATTATCAAGAGTTATTAACTAAGAGCTTAGATATAAAAGATTGGAATCAAACTTCATTAAGAAAAAGTCAAATAGCTTTAGTCTTAGTCAATCAGCTAGATTCATCTTTAATACAAGAAGAGGCCTATGAGTTAGAGATTAATAAAAATCAGATTGTGATTAAAGCTACTTCTGAAGCAGGGCTTTTTTACGGATTGCAAAGTTTAATTCAAATTGCGACAGATCGATCTAATTATTTTAGTAAGACCTTGCCTTGTGTGAGAATACATGATGAACCTAGGTTTGGGTATCGTGGGTTTATGCTTGATGTTTCTAGGCACTTTTTCCCTAAAGAATTTGTGAAAAAACAAATTGATGCGCTGTCATTTTTTAAATTGAATAGGCTACACTTGCATCTTACTGATGCTGCTGGTTGGCGTATTGAGATTAAAAAATATCCTCGCTTAACAGAATTTGCTGCATGGAGAACAGATGCTAGCTGGAAAAAATGGTGGAATGGGGATCGAAAATATGTAGAAAAGGGTTCTTCTCAAGGTTTTGGAGGTTATTATACGCAAGAAGATATTAAAGAAATGGTTGCATACGCTTCCAAAAAGCATATTACAATTATTCCAGAAATCGAAATGCCAGGGCACTCTGAAGAGGTACTCGCTGCATACCCAGAATTATCATGTGCTGGTGTACCTTATAAAAACTCTGATTTTTGTGCAGGTAATGATTCGGTATTTACTTTCCTTGAAAATGTTTTATCTGAAGTTATTGAGCTGTTCCCTTCTGAATATATTCATGTTGGGGGTGATGAAGCAGGAAAAGGAGCTTGGAAAACATGTCCTAAATGCCAGCAAAGAATAAAAGAAAACAATTTGAAGGATGTTGATGAACTTCAAAGTTACTTTATGGAGCGTATGAACCTTTTTTTAAAATCGAAAGGAAGAAAGCTTTTAGGTTGGGATGAAATAATACAAGGAGGATTAGCCGAGGGAGCTACTGTAATGTCTTGGAGAGGAATAGAAGGGGGAATTCATGCGGTGGAAACGGGTCACCATGCTGTAATGACTCCTGGAGAATTTTGTTATTTTGATACCTATCAAGATGCTCCTTATACTTTACCAGAAGCTATTGGAGGATATTTACCATTAGAAAAGGTATATAGCTACGATCCAATTATTAGTTCTTTTACTGAGGATCAAAAAAATCTGATTGATGGTGTACAAGCAAATTTATGGACAGAATATGTACCTACAACAGATCATGTGGAGTTGATGATTTATCCTCGTCTATTTGCTCTAGCAGAAGTAGCTTGGACTGAGCCAGCGAGGAAAGATTGGAATAGTTTCAATCAAAAATCGTTACAGATGGTTGAACTAATGAAAAAATGGGGCTATCATCCTTTTGAATTGAGTCAAGAAGTAGGAAATAGAGTAGAAGCAAAAGAACTATGTGAACATCTTGCTAGAGGAAAAAAAGTGCAGTACAACGCTCCCTATAGTTCTAGCTATATAGCAAATGGTGATGAAACTCTAACAGACGGTATTAGAGGTGGTTGGACTTATGGTGATAAGCGTTGGCAGGGCTTTATTTCTCCCGAACGACTAGATGTGATTATTGATTTGGAAAAGATCGAAGATATTCATGAAATTTCAGCTGATATCATGCAAAGTCCTGGTGCTGAGGTTTATTTACCTTCTCAAATATTGATAGAAGTTTCTGAAGATGGTGAAAATTTTACTACCTTGATGAATAAAACCTTCGAAGTTGAAAAAGGATCGTCCATTTTGATAAAAAAATACGCTTGGGAAGGTCAAGCTAGTGGTCGTTTTGTAAGATTCGTAGCTAGATCTAGTAAAGACTTAGGAGGTTGGATTTTCACAGATGAAATTATAATAAAATAGTAAAGTCATGACTAAACAACTTAAACTTTGTCTCTTTGCATTCACTTTATTGATTTTAGGGGGATGTAGTCAGGCACACTTTATTAATGATGAGACTTATCTACAGCAATTGACTCAAGATTATGAGTCGAAAGAACGTTCTATGCAACAAGGGAACTTTTTTGATGATTTGCGTCTTCTTAAAATGACTAAAGCGGAACGAGAAGCCATGATGTTTCTGTATGCTTATATGCCCTCTTCAGATATTACAGACTATTCCACTTCTTATTTTTTAGAAAATGTACGCTTAACCTTTCAAGCTGAGAAAGAGATGAGTTGGGGTACATCTGTTCCAGAAGAATTAGTTCGTCATTTCGTGTTGCCAATTCGTGTAAACAATGAAAACTTAGATACATCCCGAGATGTTTTTTATTCTGAACTCAAAGATAGGGTTAAAGACCTTAGTATGAAAGATGCTATTTTAGAAGTTAATCATTGGTGTCATGAGAAGGTGGTTTACCAACCCAGTGATGCAAGAACAAGTTCACCATTGGCCTCTGTGAAAACTGCTTATGGACGCTGTGGAGAGGAGTCAACTTTCGCTGTAGCAGCATTACGTTCGGTAGGAATTCCTGCTCGACAAGTTTATACTCCTCGTTGGGCACATACCGATGATAACCATGCATGGGTTGAGGCTTGGGCAGATGGGGAATGGTATTTCCTAGGTGCTTGTGAACCTGAACCCGTTTTGAATTTAGGTTGGTTTAATTCTCCTGCAAGTAGAGGTATGTTGATGCATACAAAAGTGTTTGGTCGCTACAATGGTCCCGAGGAGATTATGGAGGAAACTCTAAACTATACAGAGATAAATGTGATTGAAAACTATGCCCCTACAGCCAATGCAAAAGTTTTTGTATTAGACGATAGTAGAGAATTTGTTTCGGGTGCTAAAGTAGAGTTTAAAGTTTACAATTATGCTGAGTTCTATACGGTTGCTCAAAAATTCACGAATGGTGAAGGTTACACATCACTGACAGCAGGAAAGGGAGATATGCTGGTATGGGCTTCAAAAGGAGATCGATTTGGCTTCACGAAATGCTCTTTTGGTGAAGAACAAGAAGTTGAAATAGTCTTAAATCATTCTGCTGATGATCATTTTAATGTAGAACTAGATATAGTTCCTCCAGTTGAAAGTGCTCATTTACCCGAGGTTACTCCAGAGCAAAGAGCTCAAAATGATAAGAGGATGGCTGAAGAAGATGCTATTCGTAAAGCTTATGTAAGTACTTTTGTTACCAAAGATCAAGCGGCTCAAAAAGCGGATGAGTGGCAATTGAATAAGGAAAAGGTTGCAAAATTTCTAATAGGCTCAAGAGGAAATCATGAAATTATTTCTTCTTTCTTAGCTCAAGCAGTTGTTGAGAAACAAGGTGATTTGGCATTAGAACTTTTAAATGTTCTTTCAGCTAAAGATTTACGAGATATTTCTTTAGAAGTACTAGAAGATCACTTATACAATAGTTTATTACCTAAAGACTTAACATTAGAGACATATAAAGAAATTCTTAATCCTCGTGTTGAAAATGAGATGCTGACAGCTTATAAAGGATACTTTCAGGAAAAAATAGAAGAAGATGAAGCTGTAGAAATGCGTAAGAATCCTTTGATGCTAGTAAATTGGTGCAATCGTGAAATTACTGTTTTTAATGAACTGAATGCTCAAAAAATAAGAATGTCTCCTCAAGGAGTTTGGCTTTCTAGGACAACAGATAATTTATCAAGAGATATCTTTTTTGTAGCTGTTGCCAGGAGCTTGGGCATACCTGCTTGGAAAGATGAAGTAACAAATAAAGTACAGTATCGAAATCTCATAACGAGAGAGGTATTTGATGTAGATTTCTCTGCGGATGAAGAAACTAAAGCACCACAAGGAACTGTTATAGCTAAATACAAACCAATAAAGACGTTAAGTGACCCTAAATACTATACACACTTTACTATTTCTAAATATGAAAATGGAACATATCACCTTTTAAATTTTGATAGTGGAGATTCTGATATGGGAGAAGGGGCTACATGGTCCAATTTACTAGAAAAAGGCTTAAAATTGGATACTGGTAGTTATATGTTGGTGACAGGTACTCGTTTAGCTAGTGGTGCAGTTCTTTCATCTGTGAATTTATTTACAGTGAATGAGGGAAAAACTACTACGGTCAATTTAGTGATGAGAGAAGATAGTGAACAAGTTCAAGTAATAGGAAACTTTAACTCTGAATCAAAGTATCTACCACTAGAGGAAACGGAGCTGAAGAGTATTCTTCAAACGACAGGTAGAGGATATTTTGTTGTCGGGATACTTGGCGTTGGGCAAGAGCCGACCAATCATGCATTGAAAGATATTGCTGCGGTAAAAGAAGATTTAGAAAAATGGGGTAGAGGAATGGTCTTATTGTTTCCAGATCAGCAAAAAGCTGACAAGTTTAAAAAGGACGATTTCCCTAATCTTCCTTCAACTATAATATATGGTATAGATGTTGATGGAATTGTACAAAGAGATATTGCAGAGTCTATGAAGTTGAATAAATCGGCATTACCTATTTTTATTATAGCAGATACCTTCAATAGAGTAGTTTTTGTATCTCAAGGTTATACTATCGGACTAGGAAACCAATTAATGAAGACGATACATGGATTGTAAAATTTAAAATATATAAATGAGCATAAAAGCCTGTCTAATTTGTTTGAGGGCACTGAAAAAGTCCTTATGAATTAATTCTTTAAAAAAGCAGCAAATACATTGGTTTGATTACCAGTTATCTGCTGTTTTTTTGTATCTTTAAGTGTAATATTCAAGCACTTATATGTTAGTACAACAACAAAAACTTCAGCTAAGCTCATATTCAGATTTGTACGATTTAGTAATTCCTAAAGACAATTTACTTCGTAAAATAAATGAGCTAATCGATTTTACTTTTGTATATGATGAGCTAGTCGAAAAGTATTGCCATAATAATGGTAGAAATGCGGAAAGTCCCATCCGTATGTTCAAATACTTACTACTCAAAACTATCTATAATATCTCTGATGTCGATGTAGTAGAACGCTCTGGTTATGATATGTCCTTTAAATACTTTCTAGAAATGACTCCAGAGGATGAAGTTATCAATCCCAGCTCGCTTACTAAATTTAGGAAGCTTCGTTTAAAAGATACAGACCTACTCAATTTATTGATAAGCAAGACTGTTTCCATAGCTATTGAAAAAGGTATTATTCAATCTAAGTCCATTATTGTAGACGCTACCCATACACTTTCCCGCTCCAATCCAATCTCACCAATAGATGTTCTTAAAGAACGAGCTAAACAAGTTCGTAAGGTCGTTTATTCCGTAAATCAAGTAAAGCAAGGAAGTTTACCCCCAAAGAATGAAAACAATGATTTATCAAGTGAACTTGATTATTGTGATAAGCTTGAAAAGGAAATAGGATCAGATCTTGCATTGAGCTCATTGCCCAAGGTTAAGGAGAAGCTCAATCTATTAAAAGAAGCAATTGAAGACACAAAAGATCATTATACGTTATCTAAAGATACTGATGCACGGACAGGTCATAAAAGTTCTGACTCCTCATTCTTTGGATTCAAAACTCATATAGCTATAACAGAAGAACGAATTATTACGGCAGCAACCATCACCTCAGCAGAAAAGGGAGATGGTCCCCAGCTTCCAGAATTATTAAAGATAAGCAAGCAAAATGGAATTCAAGTCAACACAATTATTGGTGATACCGCATATTCAGGAAAGGAAAATTTAAAATTAGCAAATGAACAAGGTATAAAAGTTGTTGCCAAATTGAATCCAGGGATTACTCAAGGTCATAGGAAGCAAGAAGATAAGTTTGACTACAATAAGGATGCAGGAATGTTCGTATGCCCAGCTGGTCACTTAGCTATTAGAAAAGCACGTCAAGGGAAAAAGAACAGTGGTAAAAATCAAACTTATACATACCTTTTTGATATTGAAAAATGTAAAACTTGTGCTCTTAAAGATGGTTGTTATAAGCCTGGGGCAAAGTCTAAAACTTATGCTGTAACCATTAAATCTGATGAGCACAGAGATCAAATGACTTTTCAGGAATCAGATTACTTTAGAGAGAAGTCAAAACACAGATATAAAGTTGAAGCTAAGAATAGTGAACTGAAAAATGTACACGGATATGGCAGAGCCTCTTCCTATGGCATTAAAAATATGCAAATGCAAGGAGCGATGGCTATTTTCGTTGTGAATTTAAAGCGAATACTCAAATTGAATATGTGATTTACTAAGGAGTAGTGCTTTTTTATCGTAAATAGAACCTATTATAGCCTAAATAAAAGACTGTTTTGTGTTCCAAAAACAATCCGTGAGCTTTTAAAAGAAAATCTGGCAAAAGAAAGTATATTTTCTTTTACCAGATTATTCTTTTGTTAGTACCCATCTAAAACGGAGACTTTTTCAGTGCCCTCATTTGTTTTAGATAGGCTTTTTTTGTGCCTGATTGAGGTTTAAATAGTGTTTTAAGAGGAATCATAGAACTCTTTTGACGCCGACATGAGGATGACATGTCGGTGTCAAAGTATCCTCATGTCGGTGTTATGTAGTTAATGCAACTTGATTAGAATCTTCTATTCCCTTCATTCTGCTAAGGAGTTTGTACCAAAATAAAAGAGGGCTTGCTTAAGTAGCAAACCCTCTTTCTATATATCTAAATAAATCTTTTTTCTAATTAAAGAGTTACTTTTTTGGAAAGTAACTTTTGTAATTGGCCATTTAATCTTTGGCTCATGATTCCATTTCCCATTGCTTGGTATCTTTTGATACGGTACTGCAACATCATAATTTCATTTTCGTTCTTTTTCATCTTGTTCATCTTTTGTGATCCTCACGTTTTGAAGATCGGTTTTTTTTATTTCTTTTAATTATCACTGCAAAGATACGACTTCTTTTGAATATAACATGTTATACAACATATAAATTTGCTTTTAATGCTATATTTAATTTTTAGAACGCATACTTGATTCTCCTTGTTACATTTATATTACATAACTTTGTGTTATAACTAAACTGATGACATGACAAAACGAATACCACACGCTTACACAATTATTTCTGTAGCAATATTATTATGTGCTGTATTATCTTGGGTTATTCCTGCCGGAGAATATGATCGAGAACAAATACTAGTAAATGGTGTAGAAAAAACTGTAATAGTTGAGAACTCTTTTCACTTAGTAGAACAATCTCCCCAAACTTGGCAGGTCTTTAGTTCTCTACTTGTGGGTTTTGAAAGGCAGGCTGGAATTATTGCATTTCTTTTAATCATGGGAGGAGCTTTTCAGGTAATGAATGTAACTCGGTCTATTGATATTGGTATTTTTTCATTTTTAAACTATACTCAAAAGTTTGAAAAACATAAATGGATGCAACGGATTGGTGTCAATAATCTCATCATTGTGTCTGTAATGCTTCTCTTTAGTCTTTTTGGAGCAGTCTTTGGAATGTCGGAAGAAACTATAGCTTTTACTATTTTAGTGATGCCGCTAGCTATTCGCATGGGGTATGATTCTATTGTAGGAGTATGTATGGTTTATGTGGCAGCTCATATTGGTTTTTCAGGAGCAATGCTCAATCCCTTTACTGTGGGTATTGCACAGGGGTTTTCTGATCTACCTTTATTTTCAGGGATAGAATATCGACTTTTTTGCTGGGTGGTACTAACTACTTTAATCATCTTTTTTGTGTTGCGTTATGCTGCTAAAATAAAAAAGAATCCCAAAGCTTCTCCTATGTACGAAATAGATAGTTACTGGAGGAGTAAAGAAGATAGCGAAGATATAGCTCTTGAGTATAAGACAACTCGTTCTTCAAAAGTTGTTTATGGTTTAATACTCATAGCTTTGGTTTTATTCTCCATTCAATATCCTTATAGTACTTTTGAATTAGGGGGTAAAAGCTCTACATTGCTAGTCACACCAGTCTTAACAGTTTTATATGCTTTACTAGGGTTTGTAGGTTTGAGAAAATCGAATCATTTTTTTATATTAACCATCTTAGCGTTTACCATTATATTCCTTATTGTAGGAGTAATGGCACATGGCTGGTATCTACCCGAGATTTCGGGTATATTTTTAGCAATGGGTGTTATGGCTGGATTTGCAGATGGGTTAAAAACAGATAGTTTGATAAAGCATTTTCAAGATGGAGCAAAAGATATGCTGTCTGCAGCGATTGTAGTTGGCCTAGCAGGGGGTATTATTCAAATATTAGAAGATGGCTCTATCATTGATCCGATATTACATGGCTTAGCTTCATTACTTGGAGAAACAAGTAAAGTATTCTCTCTGACTATAATGTATATTATACAATCCCTAATAAACCTAATTATCCCTTCTGGAACAGCTAAGGCCGCATTGACTATGCCTATTATGGCTCCATTCTCAGATGTAATAGGGATTTCAAGACAAGCGACAGTTGTGGCATTTCAGTTTGGTGATGGGTTTACAAATATGGTTGCACCCACGTCAGCCGTATTGCTAGGTGTATTGGGTATAGCGAAGATTCCTTATGGAGTCTGGCTGAAATGGTTTTTTAAATACCTATTGTTTTTTATCCTTGTAGGATTCTTATTATTGATTCCTACTGTCACTATATCCTTAAATGGGTTTTAGGGATATTTAAAATTTTAATATGATTCAGAAATTATTCATACTTATATCAGTACTGGGAATATTTAGCTCTTGCATGAAGCACAAAGATAAGAATTATGATGTGTATATGGCTGTAGGAACATATACACAGAAAGAGAGTGAGGGAGTTTATCTATTGAAACTAAATACGGAAACGGGAGAATCTCTCTTTGTAGATACCCTTGAGGTGGAAAATCCTTCTTATTTAACAATCTCTTCTACCCAAGATAAAATGTATATAGTAACAGAAAGTAATGATATGATGCGTGATGCTGTACATCAAGTGGCAATAGATAAAGAGAAAGGGAAGCTTCAATTAGAACATTCTATATTAACACAAGGAGCCGCTCCTTGTTATGTATTGGAAATACCTTCTAGTCATAAGGTGGTTACAGCAAACTATATGAGTGGTAGTATTTCAGTATTTACACAAGATGACAATAATAATCTTGTAGACTTAGTAGAGATAATACCTTTTTTTGGTAATGGTCCTATTAAAGAAAGACAAGAACAATCGCATTTACATTGTGTCTATCTTTCTCCCGATGATCATTATCTGTTTGCAAATGATTTAGGTTCAGATAAAATATATCGTTTTAATCTTGATTCTGTTGGGTTGGGACTTTCAGATGTTTGTTTCCCTCTAAAACCAGGGGCAGGACCTCGTCATACTGTATTCCATCCTAATCAGAAATGGGCTTATACTATAACAGAACTATCAGGTGAGGTTGTTGCTTATAAATATCAAGATGGAATATTACATGAGTTTCAGTCTATTATAGCGGATAGTTTACAAGTTCAGGGCTCTGGAGATATTCAAATTTCACCTAATGGCAAATTCTTGTATGCTTCAAATAGACTAGCTGGAGATGGTGTGGCTATCTTTAGAGTTGACCCTAAAACAGGTGGACTTGAGAGGATAGGGTATCAGTTTACAGGAAAGCATCCTAGAAATATAAACATAACTCCTAATGGTAAATATTTAGTAGTTGCTTGTAGAGATGAAGACTCCATAGAGTTTTATGAGATTGATTATAAAACAGGGCGTTTATTACCGACTCCTTTCTCTATAAATATTAGTATGCCCGTTTGTATCAAGTTTTTTTCTAATTAAATATGGCTACTCAAGGGTTGAATTTAATCATCCCTTCAATAATTAGTGGTATATATAGTTGATATACATAGGGTTTAATTGTTATCTTTGTTGGAGAGTAAGTAGATTCTTCTGCCTAAGAAAACAAATGAATCCTAATAAGTTATGACTAAATATTATTTATCTCTATTATTCTCTTTTTTAGTTACCTCCTGTCTTTTGGCTTCAAATACGGATAGAATGTGTCAAATAGATATTTCTCAGAATTGGGAATTCTCCCAAGCTCATAAAAATGAATGGCGACCAGCAACAGTTCCTGGTACTGTACATCAAGATTTAATTAATCATAACTTATTGCCAAATCCTTTCTGGGGTTTAAATGAAGAAAAAATTCAATGGGTAGAGAATTATGATTGGGAGTATCGAACCTCTTTTATTCTTACCGATAAAGACTTAGCTCATTCCGGCGCTATGTTGTTTTTGGAAGGACTAGATACTTATGCTGATGTTTATCTCAATGGAACACTGCTTTTTAAAGCAGATAATATGTTTGTAGGTTATAAAGAAGAGGTGAGAAATATTTTGCGAGAAGGAGAGAATTTACTTTATATTTATTTTCATTCTCCTATAAATCACGTTATTCCCCAATGGGCTGCTAGAGGATTTGACTATCCTGCAGATAACGATCATCATAATCAAAAACTAAGTGTCTTTACTCGTAAAGCGCCCTATAGTTATGGGTGGGATTGGGGTATACGCATGGTTACATCTGGAGTCTGGCGACCTATTAGTCTGACATTATATGATATTGCTCGCATAGATGACATGTACGTAGAGCAGAGGGAAATATCAAAAGAATCGGCAGATCTCAATTTAAACTTAGAGATCAATAGTCTCGTAGATGTGGAGGATGTACGACTAGAATTACTCTATGGTATAGGTACTAACTTAGAGATTCTTATTCAAAACTTAGATCTCAAAAAAGGACTTAATAAGAAGCAAATTCCGATAAATATAGTGAATCCAGAATTATGGATGCCAAATGGTTGGGGTGATCCTAATTTATATGATTTTGGGATAAATTTGTCAAATCCTGATGGTGATGTTTTTGCTACAAAACAAGTAAGAACAGGCTTAAGGACGATACGCTTAATTCACGAAGAGGATCAGAATGGACGATCTTTTTTCTTTGAAGTGAATGGCGAGCCCATGTTTGCTAAAGGTGCTAACTATATTCCTGATGATGCTCTGCTTCCTAATATTTCAGTGGATAGATATCAAAATCTATTTAGAGATATTAAAGATGCAAACATGAATATGATTAGAATATGGGGAGGTGGAACTTATGAAAATGATGTGTTTTATCAATTGGCTGATGAAAACGGTATTTTGATTTGGCAAGATTTTATGTTTGCTTGTACAACGTATCCTCACGATTCTCTGTTTTTAAAAAAAGTAAAGGAAGAAGCGACGTATAATATAAAGAGATTAAGGAACTATGCCTCTGTAGCACTCTGGTGTGGAAATAATGAAATATTAGAAGGTATTAAATATTGGGGTTGGGATAAGCGATTCTCTCCTGCTGTTTATAGTGATATGAAAGAGGGATATGAAATATTATTTAATCAACTACTACCTGAAGTTGTGAGTGATTTAGACCCCCTTCGATCTTATGTTCATAGTTCTCCTTACTCAGCTAATTGGGGTAGGCCAGAATCTTGGAAGTATGGAGATAGCCATAACTGGGGTATTTGGTATGGGAGAAAGCCTTTTGAAAGTTTGGATACCGAGCTTTCTCGCTTTATGAGCGAATTTGGATTTCAATCTTTTCCTGAAATGAAAACCATATCCACTTTTGCGGAGCCTAAAGATTATCAGTTAGAATCTGATGTAATGAATGGCCACCAAAAAAGTTCTGTAGGGAATGAATTAGTAGAAGCCAGTATGAAACGGTATTATAATGTACCAGAGCGATTTGAAGACTTTGTTTATGTAGGACTTGTATTGCAAGGCCAGGGGATGAAACATGGATTTGAAGCTCATAGAAGAAATAAACCCTATTGTATGGGTACTCTGTACTGGCAATTAAACGATAGTTGGCCTGTGGTCTCTTGGTCGAGTATTGATTATTACGGAAATTGGAAGGCTATGCACTATCAAGCCAAAAGAGCTTTTGCTCCATTGGCATTGAATACTATTCAAGAAGGAGAGAATGTTAATGTGTATCTTTTATCAGATGAATTACGAGACTATGAAAATTTAGTTCTTGATTATGAAATAATCGATTTTCATGGAAAGAAATTGAAAAAAGGTTCCTTTCATAACTTATCTGTAAAATCAAATAGCAGTACTCAATTAGTGTCAAAGAATCTGACAGAGTGGTTGTCTGGTTTAGATAAAAACAAAGTATTTCTAAACTTAAAGTTAAAACAGAAAAAGGGTATATTGGTAGAGGATCACTACTTTTTCGATGTCACAAAAAATCTAGAATTACCTGAGGCAAAAGTTACAACTCAAATAAAGAAAACAACCGAAGGGATTGAATTAACCTTAAAATCAAAAACTTTGGCTAAAGACGTATTTATTGAAATTCCTATTCAAGGGGTACGCTTCACAGATAATTTCTTTGACTTGCTACATGGAGAGAAAAAGATTGTAAGCTTGAGCTTGGAAGGAAGAAGTAAAGAAATTCAAAATACTGAAGTGAAAATAAATCATATAAAAAACACATATTGATAAAATGATTATGAAAAAACTGTTAACAATTTGTAGTACACTGGTGGCATGTATAGCTCTTGTTGCTTGTTCGTCGCCTGAAATGAAAAAAGCTAATTATGAAGTAATTCCCTTACCTAAAACAATAGTGAAAGGAGAGGGTGAAGCTTTTAATTTAGATAAGGCGACTCTTATAGCCTATCCTGCAGAAAATGAGAAGATGGAAAAAAATGCAAACTTCCTTTCGGATTACTTGCATGAAATGTTGGGTTTAAAACTGTCATTAACAACTGATCTCAAATCCACAAATGCTATTATTCTTGATTTAGTGGAGGGAGAAAATAAAGAGGCATATACTCTTGTTGTTGAGGCTAATAAAGTTTCAATTCATGGTACATCCGAAGCTGGTGTTTTTTATGGAATTCAAACCTTACGCAAATCACTACCAATAGGTAAGAATCTAAAGGTGTCATTACCTGCTGTAGAAATTAAAGATGAGCCTCGTTTCTCTTATAGAGGAATGATGCTGGATGTATCTCGTCATTTCTTCCCTCTTGATTTTATTAAAAGATATATTGATATTTTAGCCTTACATAATATTAATACGTTCCATTGGCATCTAACTGATGATCAAGGCTGGAGAATTGAGATAAAAAAATATCCTAAATTGACAGAAATAGGTTCACAAAGAACAGAAACTGTTATTGGGCATAACTCAGGAGAATACGATGGTATACCTTATGGTGGTTTTTTCACACAAGAAGAAGCTAAAGAAATAGTGGAATATGCAGCTGATCATTTTATTACTGTTATTCCTGAAATAGACTTACCTGGACATATGCAAGCTGCATTAGCTGCATACCCAAATTTGGGTTGTACTGGAGGCCCTTATGAAGTTTGGAAGCAATGGGGAGTATCTGAAGATGTTCTTTGTGCTGGTAATGATGATGTCCTAGAATTTCTTATAGATGTAATGGATGAAATTATGGAAATATTTCCATCAGAATATATCCATATTGGAGGAGATGAGTGCCCCAAATCAAGATGGCAAGAGTGTCCTAAGTGCCAATCTCGCATTAAAACATTAGGTTTGAAAGCAGATAAAAAGCATTCGGCTGAAGATTATTTGCAAAGCTTTATAATGTCGCATGTTGAAAAATACCTTAATGATAATGGGCGTCAAATTATTGGCTGGGATGAGATTATGGAAGGAGATATAGCTCCAAATGCTACAGTTATGTCTTGGAGAGGACTCTCTGGAGGTATTGAGGCAGCAAAAATGAAACATGATGTAGTTATGGCTCCAACATCTCATGTTTATTTCGATTACTACCAAACTCAGGATGTAGAAAATGAGCCTATAGCAATTGGAGGGTATGTTCCTATTCAAACTGTATATAGTTTGGAGCCTGCTCCTGCTGAATTAACTGTTGAAGAACAAAAATATATAATAGGTACTCAGGCAAACTTGTGGACAGAATATATTCCTACTACCGAACAAGTAGAATATATGGTCTTACCTCGTATGGCTGCATTAGCAGAAGTTCAATGGTGTGTTCCTGAACAGAAAGACTATGTCAACTTTATTAAACGCCTACCTGGCTTAATGGAAATTTATGCTTTAGAGGGTTATAATTATGCTAAACATGTATTTGATATTCAAGCGAAGTTAATTCCTAATATTAATGAAGGAGTTATTGAAGTACACCTAAATACAATTGATGATGCTCCAATTTATTATACTTTAGATGGCTCACAACCTACTGAGGCTTCAGTACATTATGAGGGAGTTCTAAAATTAAATGAAACTTGCTCTTTTAGGGCAATAGCGGTTCGGACATCAGGAAATAGTAAAGTGTTTAGCGAAGAGATCGACTTTAATAAAGCAACCATGAAGCCTATTACTTTGCTTCAACCACTAAATGAAAGATATAAATATGGTGGAGAAACGACCTTGGTAGATGGCTTAAAAGGCAATCTAACTTTAAGAACCACTCGTTGGTTAGGTCTTTCTGGAAATGATCTAGAGGCAGTTATCAATTTGAAATCAGAACAAGAAGTAAGTTCAGTGGATATTAGAGTGTTTGTCGATAAAAGTGATTGGGTGTTCGATTCAAGGGGGTTTGAAATATCTGTTTCTACAGATGGAGAAAACTTCAAAAATGTGTTGACAGAATCATATTTACCGATGAAAGAAACAGATGAAAATGGAATAAAAACTTACCATTTAACTTTTGATCCTATTCATGCTCAATATATTAAAGTTAAAGGTCTTTCTGAGCATAATCTACCTGAGTGGCATGATGGAAAAGGAAAGCCTGGTTTCTTATTTATAGATGAAATCGGAGTAAACTAAACAAATATGTAAGTTGTTTAAACTTAAAATATGAAAAATGTATTTACCTGGCCCTGAATACATAGCAGGTAAATACATTTTTTTTCTAATATTTTGTATTCGAATAGATTATTAGTATCTTTGTTCGCGATATGGATGATTGAGGAGGGGGCGATAAAGCTTCCTTTTTTTGTTCTTAATAGTTAATTAATGATAGATAAAAGAACTGTTCATCAGATAGTTGAAGAGTGGCTAGAAGGAAAGGAATATTTCCTCGTAGAAGTCTCAGTAGAATCTGATGATAAAATTGTTGTTGAGATTGATCACGCTGAAGGCGTGTGGATCGAAGATTGTGTAGACCTAAGTCGTTTCATCGAATCCAAGTTAAACAGAGATGAAGAAGACTATGAACTTGAAGTAGGCTCTGCAGGAGTTGGTCAACCATTCAAAGTGCTGCAGCAGTATTATAACCATATTGGTCGTCAAGTTGAAGTTTTAGAAAAAACTGGAATAAAGTTGATTGGAGAACTTCTTGATGTGACTGAGGACGGTATTAAAGTTGCCGTTGAAAAGAAGGTTAAAGTTGAAGGCTCAAAGCGTCCTAAACTAATCGCTGTGGAAGAAGATATTCCATTTGAGAAAATAAAATATACTAAATACTTAATTAGTTTTAAATAATTATGGCCAAGAAAGAAGACAACATCAGTCTAATTGATACGTTTTCTGATTTTAAAGAAAATAAGAAAATTGACAAGACCACTATGATTAGTGTTCTTGAAGAGTCTTTTCGTAGCGTAATCGCGAAGATCGTTGGAACTGATGAAAATTACGATGTAATTGTAAACCCTGATCAGGGTGACTTTGAAATATGGCGTAATCGTGAGGTAGTAGCTGACGGTGATGTTACCGACGAAAACATGCAGATTTCATTGACAGAAGCTAGAAAAACAGATGAGTCATATGAGATTGGAGAAGAAGTAACAGATAAAGTCCACTTTGAAAGCTTTGGTCGTCGTGCTATCTTGAATCTTCGTCAAACATTGGCTTCAAAAATTCTAGAGTTAGAAAAAGACAGTCTATATAACAAGTATATAGAGCGTGTTGGAATGATTGTTTCAGCAGAAGTCTATCAAATCTGGAAAAAAGAAATACTTCTTGTTGATGATGAGGGTAATGAATTGATACTACCTAAATCGGAGCAAATACCAAGAGATTTCTTCCGTAAAGGAGAAAGCGTTCGTGCTGTAGTGGCTCGTGTTGATAATAAGAATAATAATCCGAAAATTATTTTGTCAAGAACATCTCCTTTGTTTTTGGAACGTCTTTTTGAATTAGAAGTTCCTGAAATCAATGATGGCTTGATAACTATCAAAAAAGTTGCTCGTATCCCAGGTGAACGTGCTAAAGTTGCTGTTGAATCTTATGATGATCGTATTGATCCAGTAGGAGCATGTGTAGGTGTGAAAGGTAGCCGTATTCATGGTATCGTACGAGAACTATGCAATGAAAATATTGATGTAATAAATTACACATCAAATATTCAGCTATTTATTCAAAGATCTTTAAGCCCTGCTACTATTTCATCTATCCGTTTGAATGAAGAAGAGCATAAAGCCGAAATCTTCCTTCAACCAGATGAAGTATCTTTAGCCATAGGTAAAGGTGGTTTGAATATTAAACTAGCTAGTATGTTAACAGAATACACTATTGATGTATTCCGTGAACTTGATGAAACTGAAGGTGAGGATATCTATCTTGATGAATTCTCTGATGAGATTGAAGGATGGGTAATTGATGCAATTAAAGGTCTAGGCCTTACTACAGCAAAGGCTGTATTAGAAGTACCTCGTAATCGATTAATTGAAGATGCTGACTTAGAAGAAGAGACAGTTGATGAGGTATTGAGTATTTTGAAATCGGAGTTTGAAGAAGATGAAAACTAAAAGACTTATGAGTAGACGATAATAGGCATGTAGATTTCAATCTTAATATCGTCTATAGCGGAAAGTTACATTAGAGATTTTTGCTTCTCTCTCCATTTATTTATTAAATTATTAATATGACGATAAGGTTAAATAAAGTAACAAGAGACTTAAATGTTGGCATTGCTACGGTAGTTGAGTTCTTAAAAAAGAAGGGAATAGAGGTTGATGAAAACCCAAATACGAAAATTACCAAAGAGCAATACTCTTTACTCGTGAAAGAGTTTAGTACAGATAAGACTCTTAGAATAAAGTCTGAACGTTTTATTCAAGAACGTCAAGAAGACAAAAAACGCAACAAAGCATCTGTTGCTATTGATGGTTACGAGTCTAAGAAACCAACTACTGAAAAGAAAGAGGTTATCGAGACTGTAGTTCCAGAGGAGGTACGTCCCAAAGTTAAACCAGTTGGTAAAATTGATTTAGACAACCCTGGTCGTAAAAAAGTGGAAGAGAAAAAAGAAGAGAAATCTACTCCTGCTGATGCAGTAAAAACTGAAAATTCCGAAAATATTAAGTCTAATTTAGAAAATAAGAAAACAGCTGTTGCAGACAAAAAGAAAGAGCCTGTGACTAAAAAGGAAAAGCCACGCGAGGAAAAGGCTGAACCTATTAAAAAGGCTGTAAAAGAGAGCGTGAACGTGAAAGAGGTTAAAAAACAGGAGTCTAAGGATAAGAAATCCGTAAAGACAAGTACTAGAACAACTGCTAAACAAGAAGTTAAAGTTGCTAAAACTGAGGTTAAAGGTGACGGAGCAAGTACTAAGAAAAAAGATGAAGTATTTACTTTAGGTTCTTCAGAGTTAAAAACAAGTATAAACGTTGTCGGACATATTGACTTGGATGCAATAAACCAATCAACTCGTCCTAAGAAAAAGTCTAAAGAAGAACGTAAAAAAGAACGCGAGGAAAAAGATAAGAATCGCGCTAATACAAGTGGTACAACTAATACAAAAAAGATTAGAAAACGTCGTCGTATAACTAAAGAGAAAGTAGATATAGACAAGGCAGCTTCTTCTAATCAAGGTACTCAAACTCCACGCCCAGAACGTAAGAAGTTTACCAAAAATAAGAATCGCTTCAAAAAACCTCTACAAAAACAAGAGGTAAGTGAAGAGGATGTAGCAAAACAAATAAAAGAAACTCTTGCTAGATTAACTTCTAAAGGTCGTAATAAAGCTTCACGCTATAGAAAAGAAAAGAGAGAACAAGCTTCTGTTCGTGCTCAGCAAAAGGAGAAACAAGAAACAGCTGCAGAAAAAGTAATTCAACTTACAGAGTTTGTTACTGTAAGTGAACTAGCTAGTCTGATGGATGTATCCGTTACACAGGTTATTAGTACTTGTATGACTATTGGTATTATGGTTTCTATCAACCAACGCTTGGATGCAGAAACAATTAACCTCGTTGCAGAAGAATTTGGCTTTAAGACAGAATACGTGAGTGCGGAGGTTTCTCAAGCTATTGAAGAGGAAGATGATGAACCTGAAGATCTAGAACATCGTGCTCCAATCGTAACTGTAATGGGTCACGTTGACCACGGTAAGACATCTTTACTAGACTCTATTCGTAAGGCAAATGTGATTGCTGGTGAAGCTGGTGGTATTACTCAGCACATTGGTGCTTATCACGTTACTTTACCTGATAATAGAAAAATAACATTCTTGGATACTCCAGGTCACGAAGCGTTTACAGCGATGCGTGCTCGTGGTGCTAAAGTTACAGATATTGCAATTGTAATTGTTGCTGCTGATGATAATGTGATGCCTCAGACAAAAGAAGCTATCAATCATGCTATGGCAGCAGGCGTTCCTATTGTATTTGCTATTAATAAGGTTGATAAACCAACAGCTAATCCAGATAAGATTAAAACTGAATTGGCCGAAATGAACTACTTAGTAGAAGAATGGGGTGGTCAATATCAATCTCAAGATATTTCAGCTAAAAAGGGTACTGGGGTTCAAGAACTTCTAGAAAAAGTTCTTCTTGAAGCAGAATTGCTAGACCTTAAAGCCAACCCTGATAGACCAGGTACTGGTTCTATAATTGAATCTACTTTGGATAAAGGTAGAGGTTATGTGGCTACAATGCTTGTGTCAAATGGTACACTAAGAATGGGAGATATCGTTCTTGCAGGAACAAGCTTTGGTAAAATTAAAGCAATGTTTAATGAGCGTAATCAAGCTATTGAAGAAGCTGGTCCTTCTGAACCAGTATTGATTTTAGGTTTAGATGGTGCTCCAGCTGCTGGTGATACATTCCATGTTATTGAAACAGAACAAGAAGCAAGAGAAATCACAACCAAACGTAAACAGCTTCAGAGAGAACAAGGTATTCGTACTCAGAAACTTCTTACTTTGGATGAAGTGGGTAGACGTATTGCTCTAGGTAACTTCCAAGAACTTAATGTTATTGTTAAGGGTGACGTGGATGGTTCGGTTGAGGCGTTAAGTGACTCCCTGATCAAATTGTCTACTGAACAAATACAAATAAATGTAATTCATAAGGGCGTAGGACAAATATCTGAATCTGATGTATCTCTTGCTGCAGCTTCTGATGCGATTATTATTGGTTTCCAAGTGAGACCATCTAATATGGCTGAAAGAATGGCAGAGAATGAAGGTGTTGATATCCGTAAATACTCTATTATTTACGACGCTATAGAGGAAGTGAAATCTGCAATGGAAGGTATGCTTGAGCCTATTATAAAGGAACAAGTTACTGCTACTATAGAAGTTAAAGAAGTATTTAACATTACTAAGGTAGGTCAAGTTGCAGGATGTCTTGTTAAGACGGGTAAAATAAAACGTTCTGATAAGGTTCGTTTAATCCGTGACGGTATAGTAATCTTCTCTGGTCAAATGGCTGCTCTAAAACGTTTCAAAGATGACGTGAAAGAGGTTGGTTCAAACTTTGAATGTGGTATCAGTTTAACAAACTTCAATGATATTAAACCTAATGATATAATTGAAGGATACGAAGAAGTAGAAATCAAACAAAAATTATAATACTAGCGCCTTAGAGCACTAGCTTTTAAAATATTGTGCCGATGAATCATTGCAAATCGAAAATTATCCGTTTGTAGTGATTTATCGGCACTTTTTATAAATAAATGGAAAAAGAATGCAACCTTTGGATATAGCTATACTTTTATTCGTAGGATTAGGTATATTTGCGGGGTACCGGAAAGGTTTATTGCACCAGCTAGCCTCTCTCTTGGGGTTCATAGTTGGACTTTATGTAGCTAAAGAGTATTTTAGCTCTGTAGCAGAAGAAATTTCCCCTAGAGTAATAGATTCGATATCTGTAGCTCAAGCTATTTCTTTTATAGGAATATGGATTTTAGTTCCTATTGTCTTTAGTATATTAGCGTCATTGTTAACCTTTATAATGGATAAAATCTATTTAGGATGGGTTAATCGCTTATTAGGGATAGTAGTGGGAGTTATAAAATATATCCTGCTACTCAGTATTATTCTTTGTGTATTTGATTTTATAGATTCTGATAATAAAATTATAAGTGAAACAAAGAAGACTGAGTCTGTGTTATATAGACCAACAAAGTCTGTGACAAAAGTTTTATTTTTTGTCGTTAAAGATACTTGCTTTGAATATGAGCAAGTTGACTAAATATATATATTGTCAATATTGATAATCAATTAAAAGAGTTATTAAGGATGGAAGAAGCTAATAAATACGTAAAGGAGCTCACCAAAGAGAAATATAAATATGGATTTACTACTGATGTCCATACTGAAATCATTGAAAAAGGACTAAATGAAGATGTAGTTCGTTTAATTTCAGAAAAAAAAGGTGAACCCGATTGGCTTTTAGATTTTAGACTAAAAGCTTATCGTCATTGGTTAACATTAGAGATGCCTAAATGGGCACACTTGAGAATACCAGAAATAGATTATCAAGCTATTTCTTATTATGCAGACCCAACAAAGAAGAAAGAAGGTCCAAAGAGTCTTGATGAAGTAGATCCAGAAGTTCTTAAGACATTTAATAAACTGGGGATTCCTCTTGAGGAACAAATGGCTTTAAGTGGAATTGCTGTTGATGCTGTAATGGACTCTGTGTCTGTTAAAACTACCTTCAAAGAAACATTGATGGAAAAAGGGATTATCTTCTGCTCATTTAGTGAGGCAGTGAGGGAACATCCTGATTTAGTCCGTCAATATATGGGTAGTGTTGTAGGTTATAGAGATAATTTCTTTGCCGCTTTAAATTCTGCAGTATTCTCGGATGGGTCATTTGTTTATATTCCTAAAGGAGTAAGATGTCCTATGGAGCTATCTACCTATTTCCGTATTAATGCAATGAATACAGGGCAATTTGAACGCACTTTAATTGTGGCAGATGATGATGCTTATGTGTCTTATTTGGAAGGTTGTACTGCTCCTATGAGAGATGAAAATCAACTTCATGCTGCTATTGTTGAAATTATAGTGAATGATAGAGCTGAAGTGAAATATAGCACCGTTCAAAACTGGTATCCAGGAGATGCTCAAGGTAAAGGTGGTGTTTACAACTTTGTTACTAAACGTGGTCATTGTAAAGGTATTAATAGTAAATTGTCATGGACTCAAGTGGAAACAGGTTCAGCAATTACATGGAAATATCCTTCATGTATCTTAAGTGGAGATAATTCTACGGCCGAATTTTATAGTGTTGCTGTTACTAACAATTATCAGCAGGCTGATACAGGAACAAAGATGATTCACTTAGGAAAAAATACCAGTAGTACTATCATTAGTAAAGGTATATCTGCAGGACACAGTGAAAACTCTTATAGAGGTTTAGTGCGTGTTGCTGAGAAGGCTGAAAATGCTAGAAATTATAGTGAGTGTGACTCTCTTTTACTAGGAGATAAATGTGGTGCACACACTTTCCCTTATATGGATATTCATAATGAGACAGCTGTCATTGAGCACGAGGCAACTACTAGTAAAATTAATGAAGATCAAATTTTCTATTGTAACCAAAGAGGTATTAGTACAGAAGATGCCATTGGGCTAATTGTAAATGGCTATGCCAAAGAGGTTATAAATAAGCTTCCTATGGAGTTTGCAGTAGAAGCACAAAAACTATTGTCTATTTCACTAGAAGGTAGTGTTGGATAACGAATTAAAATAAATTATACATACAATATAAAGATGATACATTTGAATATGTGTCACCCCAGAATATAAACAATAATTATGCTAAAGATAAAAGACCTACATGCCAGTATTAATGGTAAGGAGATATTAAAGGGAATCAACCTTGAAGTTAAACCAGGAGAAGTGCATGCTATTATGGGACCTAATGGTTCTGGTAAAAGTACTCTAAGTAGTGTTTTAGTAGGTAATCCGAACTTTGAAGTAACAAAGGGATCTGTAGAGTTTATGGGTAAAAACCTGCTAGATTTGGCTCCAGAAGATAGAAGTCATGAAGGTATATTCCTCAGTTTTCAATATCCTGTTGAAATACCAGGAGTGAGTATGGTAAACTTTATGCGCTCTGCAGTAAATGAGCAGCGTAAATATCGTAATCTTCCTCCATTAACAGCAAGCGAGTTTTTAAAGCTAATGCGTGAGAAGAGAGCGATCGTTGAATTAGATAACAAACTAACCAATCGTTCGGTAAACGAAGGTTTCTCTGGAGGAGAAAAAAAGCGTAATGAGATATTTCAGATGGCAATGCTAGAACCCAAATTAAGTATTCTCGATGAAACAGATTCAGGCTTGGATATTGATGCTCTTCGTATTGTCGCTGATGGTGTGAATAAGTTGAAGACTCCAGAAAATAGTTGTATCCTAATTACCCACTACCAACGTTTATTAGATTATATAAAACCCGATATAGTTCATGTTTTATATAAGGGACAAATAGTGAAAACAGCTGGTCCAGAATTAGCTCTTGAGTTAGAAGAAAGAGGCTACGATTGGATTAAGAAAGAAATTGGAGAGTAATTATGGGTGCAGAAAAACAATATATAGATCTGTTCTCTCAATCAGAAAAGGTGATTAATAGCAATAGTTCAGTCATAATGAATAGGCTTAGAAAAAATGCTATTTCTGATTTTGAAAAACAAGGTTTTCCAACTAAGAAACTAGAGGATTTTAAATATACCGATGTAGCCAAGTTCTTTGAACCTGATTATGGTATTAATTTAAAAAGATTAAATATTCCTGCAAATCCAGATAGTGTATTTAAATGTGATGTCCCCAATTTAAATACTATTGAATGCTTTATGGTTAATGATGTTTTTTATCCTGAAGTTAGAAAGCAATCATTAATTCCTGATGGTGTCGTTTTTGGTAGTTTGAAGGATTTAGGTGATAAATATGCAGATATAGTAGAAAAGTATTATGGGCAGTTGGCTGATACGTCTAAGGATGCTATTTCTGCTTTGAACACGGCGTTTGCTCAAGATGGAATCCTTTTGTACATTCCCAAAAATGTAATCATAGAAGAACCTATACAACTGATTAATCTTCTACGAGCAGATGTGAATTTAATGTCTAATCGTCGTTTGTTAATCATTCTAGAAAGAGGAGCCCAGGCTAAAATGTTAATATGTAATCATGCTGTAGATGAGGTTGAATTTCTCTCAACAGGAGTTACGGAAATCTTTGTGGGAGAAAATGCAAACTTCGACTTCTATGAGTTAGAAGAAACACACACTAGAACAGCTCGTTTTAACAATGTATTTGTTAGTCAGGATGCTAACAGTAATGTGTTGCTAAATAATATGACTTTACATAATGGTGCTACTCGTAATACTATTGAAGTAAAACTATTGGGTGAGGGAGCACATATTGATTGTCATGGTATGGCAATAGAGGATAAGAACCAGCATGTGGATAACACAACATTAATTGATCACGTTGTGCCTAATTGTACAAGTAATGAGCTATTTAAATATGTTCTAGATGATCACTCTGTAGGTGCTTTTACAGGATTAGTATTAGTGCGTCCAGATGCACAAAAAACGAATTCACAACAAACGAATCGCAACCTATGCGTTACTAAAGATGCACGGATGTATGCTCGACCACAATTGGAAATTTATGCTGATGATGTGAAATGTGGACATGGAGCTACAGTAGGTCAGCTAGATGAAACCGCTTTATTTTATATGCGTGCAAGAGGAATATCAAAGCATGAAGCTCGTTTATTGCTTATGTTTGCTTTTGTAAATGAAGTTATTGATACAATTTCAATCGAAGCATTGAAAGATCGCTTACATATTTTAGTTGAAAAACGCTTTAGAGGAGAATTGAGTAAATGCTCGGGTTGTGCTGTTTGTAAATAATTAATAAAATGGATTTAGATAAAATTAGAGCAGACTTTCCTATACTTTCAAGAGAAGTATATGGTAAACCTCTCGTTTATTTAGATAACGGAGCTACTTCTCAAAAACCTAGAGTAGTGGTAGATGCAATGTCTGATGAATATTTTACTGTAAATGCAAATGTTCATCGTGGTGTTCACTACCTTTCTCAACAAGCTACAGAACTGCATGAAGGTGCAAGAGAAATAGTTAGAAGGCATATAAATGCTGCTTCCGTTGGTGAGGTTATCTTTACTCGAGGGACTACCGAGTCTATTAACCTTGTAGCTTCATGTTTTGGTGAAGCTTTTCTCAAAGAGGGAGACGAGGTGATTGTATCGGAAATGGAGCATCATAGTAATATTGTGCCTTGGCAGTTGTTAGAACAGCGTAAAGGAATTGTTTTACGAGTGGTACCCATAACAAATGAAGGTGAGTTGTGTATGGATGAATATCGAAAGATATTCAATAACAAAACAAAACTAGTTAGTTTAGCTCATGTATCAAATGTGTTAGGAACGATAAATCCTGTTCGAGAAATCATTGAAATAGCACATTCGCATGATGTTCCTGTACTGCTAGATGGTGCACAAGCCATTCCTCATAAAGCCGTTGATGTACAAGCTTTAGATGTTGATTTCTATGTGTTCTCTGCTCATAAGGCTTATGGACCAACAGGTGTTGGAGTTCTTTATGGTAAAGAAAAGTGGCTTGATAAAATGCCTCCCTATCAAGGCGGTGGAGAAATGATTCAATCTGTCAGCTTTGAAAAAACTGTATTTAATGAGTTGCCTTTTAAGTTTGAAGCTGGTACTCCGGACTATGTTGGAACAACTGGCTTAGCTAAAGCTTTAGAGTATATAGATAGTATTGGTTTAGATAAAATAGCTGCTCACGAACTTGAATTAACTCATTATGCTATGGCTCGCTTGAGTGAGATAGAGGGTATGCGGTTGATCGGTACGGCAAAAGAGAAGACAAGTGTTGTTTCATTCTTAGTTGGAAATATCCATCACTTTGATATGGGTACTTTATTGGATCGTTTAGGTATTGCTGTCAGAACAGGGCATCATTGTGCTCAACCCTTGATGATTCGTTTAGGAATAGAAGGTACAGTAAGAGCATCATTTGCATTATACAATACTAAAGAAGAAGTAGATATCCTTATAAATGGGATAAATAGAGTTTGCTCAATGTTTTAAACAATAGATAGAAATGAAAAAAATAATCTTAACCTTATGTGTGTGTTTAAGTGTAGTCGCTTGTAAAAACACCAATAAATCTGAGAATAAGAATGAAGTTGTGGCTCAGAATAATACGGAACAAGTTGTGGATATGCACAATGCTGAAAATTCATTAAGTTATTGTGGTATTTATCAAGGGGTCATTCCTGCTGCTGATGCTCCAGGTATTCAAGTTACATTAATTCTTAATGATGACAATAGCTATGAACTTCATGAAACATTCATTGATAAAGAAGATGGAGAGTTTCAAGAAAAAGGTTCTTATTCTTTAAATGAGAATGTTCTTACTTTATTTAGAAATGAAAATGAAAAATCATACTATAAAGTAGAAGAAGGTAGACTTAAAATGCTTACTCAGGATCAAGAAGAAGTGACAAGTGAATTAGCACCTCATTACATCTTAAATCAAACTGAAGTATTTGAATAATAAGAATTTTAAAATATACATTTAAAGGCATCTCTTTCTTGAGGTGCCTTTTTTATGGTGTATATTGCTTCTCCTAGTTTTTGATATCAGTATATTTGTAAAAAGTTTTAGATAATGTTGAAACAATATTTATTAAAAGAACGTATAGAGGCAGGCTGTGATGAAGCAGGCAGAGGATGTTTAGCAGGTCCTGTTTTTGCTGCGGCAGTAATTTTACCTTCTGATTTCGAAAACAACTTACTAAATGACTCCAAGCAGTTGTCAGAGAAAAAACGTTATGAACTGCGTGTTATTATAGAGAATGAAGCATTAGCATGTGGAGTTGGAGTAGTTTCTGTTGAAGAAATAGATAAAATTAATATTTTAAATGCTTCCTTTTTAGCAATGCATAGAGCTATTGATTGCCTTAAAGTAAGACCAGAGCATTTATTGATTGATGGTAATCGTTTTAACCCTTATGACGGTATAAAGCATACAACTATAGTGAAAGGTGATGCTACTTTTCTATCTATTGCTGCAGCCTCAATATTAGCTAAGACTTATCGTGATGATTATATGCTAGCTCAACATAATAAATATCCAAACTATGACTGGAATCATAACAAAGGGTATCCAACAAAGAAGCATAGAGAAGCTATTGAGAAGTATGGAATTACTCCGCTACATCGCCATACTTTTCGATTGTTAAAAGATAAACAGCTCTCAATTTTCTAAATGATTAAAATTCAATTTTAATGTTAAGCACTATTTTATAGTGCTTTTTTTATATATAAAACTTTTAATATAGAATACATCTAAATAAATAGAACATTTCAGCCTCTTAAATCATTAATATGTAAAGGTTAAGTTTATCCTGATTCATAATACTCTTTTTTGAGTACTATAACAATAGTTGTCATTTTAAGTCTATTGAAAATCGTGGTGGATTAATTTAATCTAGATATAGCATAAGACTTTGATAGGAGCTTACTTATCACTAGTCAATTTGAATGATATATAGACTTATGCCAATAATTCATTCTATAAAAAGATCTATCTATGTTAAAAATAAAAAACTTGCATGCTAGTATTAACGGAAATGAAATTCTAAAAGGGATCAACCTAAGTATAAATAGAGGAGAAACTCATGCTATAATGGGACCTAATGGTTCAGGTAAGAGTACTTTAGGAAATGTTTTGATTGGGAATCCCAATTATGAAATTACGAAGGGTACTGTAGAGTATCTTGATAAAGATCTGCTTCAGTTAGAGCCTGAGGAACGTGCTGGCGAAGGCTTATTTTTGAGTTTTCAGTATCCTGTGGAGATACCAGGTGTAAGTATGACACGTTTTCTTCGTTCAGCAATGAATGGACAGAGAGAATATAGAGGCT
Source organism: Bacteroides coprosuis DSM 18011 (assembly GCA_000212915.1). Lineage (NCBI taxonomy): Bacteria > Pseudomonadati > Bacteroidota > Bacteroidia > Bacteroidales > Bacteroidaceae > Bacteroides > Bacteroides coprosuis. The sequence goes on along the minus strand of CM001167.1, from coordinate 302,510 downwards.
TACCTCACGTAAGTGCAGAAGATTTCCTGAAGATAATGAAGGAAAAAAGAGACCTTGTTAAGCTAGATGGAAATTTAACCTCTAGAGCTGTAAATGAAGGATTCTCGGGAGGGGAGAAAAAAAGGAATGAAATATTTCAGATGGCTCTTCTTGAACCGACATTGAGTATTCTAGATGAAACCGATTCAGGGTTGGATATTGATGCCTTAAGAATTGTAGCTAATGGCGTCAACCAATATAAATCTCCTGAAAGAAGTTTTATTATTATTACTCATTATCAAAGATTACTAGACTATATTAAACCTGATTATGTTCATGTCCTTTATGGGGGAAAAATTGTAAAGTCGGGTGGTCCAGAGTTGGCTTTACTTTTGGAAGAGAAAGGGTATGATTGGATTAAAGAGGAAGGAGAGAAATAATATGGATACTACAGAAAAGTTATTAGAGTTATATAAGAGGGAAAGAGGGATAATTGAAGAGAATTGTTCTTATATCCTTAATGGAACTCGGCCTAGTGCTATTTCTAGCTTTAAAAAGTTGGGGTTGCCTACTCGAAAGCTTGAAAAATACAAATATACTGATGTTGCTCAGTTTTTTGAGGGGGATTACAAAGTGAATTTTAATAGAGCTCCTTCGTCCTTGAAAGTGGATGAAGTTTTTAAATGTGATGTACCTTATTTAGATACTGCTCAGGCTTTTCTAGTTAATGATAGTTTTCATCCAGAGATTACTAAAAAGGATATCTTACCAAGAGGTGTTACCATTGGTGGGTTAAATGCCATGTCGGAGAGGTTTTTAGAATGGTTTGCCAAGTATTATGGCAAGATAGCTGATACGAGAGAAGATGCTATAGTTGCATTGAATACAGCTCTTGTTCAAGATGGTGTCTTTATTTATATTCCTAAAAACACCGTAGTCGATATGCCTATCCAACTAATCAATATTCTTACTTCAAAAGAGAATTTGATGGTGAATAGACGCTTATTAATCATTGCCGAAGAAAATAGTCAAGTAAACTTTTTACTTTGTAATCATACAATTGATCCTGTAAGTTTTTTAATGACAGGGGTCACTGAGATCTTTGCAGGTGAAAATGCTCATGTGAACTTTTATGAAATAGAGGAGAATAACTCTAAGTCGAAAAGATTCAATCATACTTTTGTTTATCAAGAATCAAATAGTACTGTCCAAGTCAATGGAATGACACTTCATAACGGCATTAGCTGTAATTGTACAAATTTCTATCTTGCTGGAGAAGGTGCTCATGCTGATTGTAATGGTATGGCTATTACAGATAAGGAACAACATGTTGATAATATTACGCTTATTGAACATTCGGTTCCTCACTGCACAAGTCATGAACTCTATAAATATGTATTAGATGACAAGTCAGTAGGAGCTTTTACAGGTATGATTTTGGTTCGACCGAATGCACAAAAGACAGATTCGATTCAAACGAATAGAAGCATTTGTCTAACAAAAGATGCGCGTATGTATGCTCGTCCACAGTTAGAAATTTATGCGGATGATGTAAAGTGTGCGCATGGAGCCACAGTAGGCCAGCTAGATGAAGATGCATTGTTTTATATGCGTACTAGAGGTATGTCTATGTATGAAGCACGCTTACTTCTTATGTTTGCATTCATTAATGAGGTCGTAGATAAGATTAAGATTGAACCTCTTAAAGAACGTCTTCATGTATTGGTTGAAAAGAGGTTTAAAGGAGAGTTGTGTAATTGCTCTGGATCGGATATTAAATAATAATATAGGTTCAATTAATTTGCAAGCCTCCATTTGTTTAAACAAGTGGAGGCTTTTTATTTGATTTTATTCTTAAACAAAGAGCTTTTAACTGCTTATGAGATACCCAACTAGCAAAATAATGTGTAAAATCAGTTTTGATTGACTTATTATATTAATTGATTTTAAAGAAATACTTAATACGCTGTGTTTTTTGTACCTTTGTGCCTCAATAAATAATGGATAACAAGATCTAAAAATATTTATAATGAAAAAGAAAGCACTATTAGTAATCCTTGATGGATGGGGTATAGGAGATAAAGGTAAAGAAGATGTAATATTTAATACTCCAACTCCATACTGGGATTATCTTCTAAAAACATATCCACATTCTGAATTACAAGCAAGTGGTGAAAATGTAGGTTTACCTGATGGACAAATGGGTAATTCAGAGGTAGGACACTTGAATATTGGAGCAGGCCGTGTAGTAGATCAAGACCTTGTGAAAATCAATAAAGCTTGTGAAGACAATAGCATTATGAAAAATCCAGAAATTGTTTCTGCATTTACCTATGCTAAAGAGAATAACAAGAACATTCACTTCATGGGTCTTACTTCGGATGGTGGTGTGCATAGTTCTTTAGATCACTTATATAAACTTTGTGATATTGCTAAGGAATATGCTATTGAAAACACATTCATTCATTGTTTTATGGATGGTCGTGATACCGATCCTAAGAGTGGTAAAGGATTCATCGAACAGTTGGAAGCGCACTGTGCTAAATCTACAGGGAAAATAGCATCTGTTATTGGTCGTTATTATGCTATGGATCGTGATAAACGTTGGGAGCGTGTAAAAGAATCATACGATTTGTTGGTACATGGTAAGGGTGTTGAGGCTACATCAATGGTAGATGCTGTACAAGCTTCTTATGATGCAGGTGTGACTGATGAGTTCATTAAGCCAATTGTAAATAGCTCTATTAATGGTAAAATTCAAGAAGGTGATGTCGTTATTTTCTTTAATTACCGAAATGATCGTGCCAAAGAACTTACTATTGTTCTGACACAGCAAGATATGCCCGATGCAGGAATGAATATTGTTCCTAATCTTCAATATTATTGTATGACTCCATATGATGCCTCGTTTAAAGGTGTTCATGTCTTATTTGATAAGGAAAATGTTCAGAACACTTTAGGTGAATATGTGGCATCAAAAGGTCTTACTCAACTTCATATTGCTGAAACCGAAAAATATGCACACGTAACATTCTTTTTTAATGGTGGTCGTGAACAGCCTTATAATAATGAAGATAGAATTCTTGTTCCTTCTCCTAAGGTAGCTACTTATGACTTAAAGCCAGAAATGAGTGCTTATGAAGTGAAAGATAAATTAGTTGCTGCTATCCAAGAAGATAAATACGATTTTATCGTTGTGAATTATGCAAATGGTGACATGGTAGGACATACTGGTGTTTACGAAGCTATTGAAAAAGCTGTAGTTGCTGTTGATGCTTGCTTAAAAGAAACTATTGAAGCTGCTAAAGCAACAGGATATGAAGCTATAATTATAGCCGATCATGGTAATGCTGATAATGCAGTAAATGCTGATGGTTCTCCTAATACTGCTCACTCTCTAAACCCTGTTCCTTGTGTATATGTAAGTGAAAAGATGGATGTAGAGGTGGACAATGGTCGTTTAGCTGATGTAGCTCCATCTATTCTACATATTATGGGATTAGAAGCTCCAGCAGAAATGGCAGGAAAAGTTTTGATTAAAGAATAGTCTGCAGGGCTATTTTCATATAAATGCCCTAGCAATTGCTTGGGCATTTTTTATAGTTATATTTCAATATGATTCAAATAGATGATGTTGTAGTTACTTTAGATGTACTACGTGAGAAGTTTATCTGCGACCTTGGAGTGTGTAAAGGTGCATGCTGTATTGAGGGTGATGCTGGTGCTCCTGTTGAGAAAGAAGAAGTTGCCAAACTTGAAGAAGTGTTGCCTATTATCTGGGATGATTTAGCAGATAATGCTAAAGAAATTATCAACGAGCAAGGAGTAGTATATGTGGATGAAGAAGGAGATATTGTCACATCAATAGTGAATGGGAAAGATTGCGTTTTTACCTGTTATGATGAAAAAGGGTTCTGTTATTGTGCTATTGAAAAAGCATATCGTGCAGGTAAGACAGATTTTTACAAGCCTGTTTCTTGTCACCTATATCCTATTAGAGTTTCAAACTTTGGTAAATATAAAGCTGTTAATTACCATAGATGGGAGATTTGTAAAGCTGCTGTACTATTAGGTGAGAAAGAAGGTGTTCCTGTCTATAAGTTCTTGGAAAAGCCCTTAATACGTAAATTTGGTCAAGCTTGGTTTGATGAATTAGAAATAGCAGTAGATGAATTAAAAAAGGCAGGTTATATTAAAGAATAAACTTTGTTTTAGGCTATAAAAAGTAAGCGAGTAATGATTGGTTCATTACTCGCTTTTTTCCTCTGTAAGATGTGAGGTCGGATTTACGTATTATTTAATTATAGTATCATCTTATGCGTCAATATTAGCATAAGTTGCATTTTCTTCAATAAATTCTCTTCTTGGTCCAACATCTTCACCCATTAGCATAGAGAATATTCTATCTGCATCAGATGCGTTATCAATAGTCACTTGCTTAAGCATTCTATTGTCGGGATCCATTGTGGTTTCCCATAGCTGATGTGCATTCATTTCTCCGAGACCTTTGTAGCGTTGGATGTGAATACCACTTTCAGAACCTCCACCATAATTATTGATAAAAGCTAAACGTTGTTCTTCTGTCCAGCAATATTCTTCTGTTTTTCCTTTTCGGCAAAGGTATAATGGAGGAGTTGCAATATATAGATAGCCATTTTGAATCATTTGAGGCATATATCTAAAGAAGAAAGTCATAATCAATGTGTCAATGTGTGAACCATCGACATCAGCATCGGTCATGATAATAATCTTATGATAGCGTAATTTTTCTAAATTAGCTTCTTTGCTATCTTCCTCTGTTCCTATTGTAACACCTAAAGCTGTATAAATGTTGCGAATTTCTTCACTTTCTAGAGCCTTGTGATACATTGCTTTTTCTACATTTAAGATTTTACCTCTTAATGGCAAAATAGCTTGGAATGATCGGTCTCTTCCTTGTTTAGCAGTACCTCCCGCAGAGTCCCCTTCGACAAGGAATAATTCACATATTTCTGGATTCTTTTCAGAGCAGTCAGCTAGTTTTCCTGGAAGTCCTCCTCCAGACATAGGAGATTTGCGTTGTACTAGTTCTCTTGCTTTACGAGCTGCGTGACGTGCTGTAGCTGCTAAGATTACTTTATCAACGATAGTTTTAGCTTCTCTAGGATGTTCTTCTAAGTAGTAATTTAGTGCTTCACCAACAGCTTGGTCTACTGCACCCATAACTTCTGTATTTCCTAGCTTAGTTTTGGTTTGTCCCTCAAATTGAGGCTCAGCCACCTTGATGGAAATAACGGCTGTTAAACCTTCTCTAAAGTCGTCTCCAGAGATGTCAACTTTTATCTTATCTAATAGTTTGTTGTCTTCAGCATACTTTTTAAGGGTACGTGTAAGAGCACGTCGGAATCCAGCTAAGTGTGTACCACCTTCTATAGTATTAATATTATTCACGTATGAGTGAATGTTTTCTGAGAAAGAAGTGTTGTACATGATAGCAACTTCAATAGGAACTCCTTGTTTTTCTGTATTTAAATAAATTACGTCATTGACAAGGTGTTCGCGTGAAGAGTCTATATAGCGGACAAATTCTTTTAATCCTTCTTTAGATTGGAAGGATTCCGATTTATATGTTCCATCCTCATTTTGTGTGCGTTTATCTGTAAGGCTAATTTTTAAACCTGCATTTAAGAATGCAAGCTCACGCATTCTTGTAGCAAGAATATCATAGCTATATACTAATACAGTGAAGATAGTTGGATCTGGCCAAAAAGTTTGTTTTGTCCCAGTATCATCAGTTGTACCCACTTCCTTGACAGGATATTGAGGTTTACCACAAGCATATTCTTGACGATAAGTAATGCCATTGCGGCTGACCTCGGTAATCATTCGAGTTGAAAGTGCATTAACACAAGAAACACCAACACCGTGCAGACCACCTGAAACTTTATATGAACCTTTATCAAATTTACCACCAGCGTGTAGAACGGTCATTACCACCTCAAGAGCAGAGCGCTGTTCTTTCTCATGAAAGTCGGTAGGAATACCTCGACCATTATCCTTTACGGTGATTGAGTTATCTTCGTTAATAGTTACATCTATGTGATCACAATATCCAGCTAATGCTTCGTCAATAGAGTTATCTACAACTTCGTATACTAAGTGATGTAGCCCTTTTAAGCTAGTATCTCCAATATACATAGCTGGACGTTTTCTTACTGCTTCAAGTCCTTCTAGAACCTGAATACTATCCGCTTTGTAGGAACCCTTATTGGCTTGAATTTGTTCTTCGGTCATAATTAATTTTCTCTTATATTATCAATACAAAGATAGTGAAAATACTCCGATTTATGAGGGCTTTTTACTGATTTTAGTATCTCTCAATTCGTGTATTTCAATAGGTTAGTAGCACCCGATAAAAGGGATCACCTGCAAAACTGGGGGGATAACTTATTAAGCAAATAGTTTAGTCACTCTAAATAGGAAGAAACTAATATCTGTAACCCCTCTTAGTTGAGTCCTAAAGGCTTTTAGTTTAGCGTTAAAACTCTCTGCAAAAGCATTTGTTGATCGATTGTTGAAGAAGTTTAATATTTCATCATAATGTGAATAGATGGTTCCTGCAATACTCTTAAAGGATTGAAAAGCAGTTTGCTCTACTCTATTATACCATTTGGCAAGAGAAAGTCTTGCTGCATCTTTAATTGTTTTACGATTAAAAATAGAGCGAAGCCCTTGTGATAGGCTATAGGCTTCTTTTAATGAAGGGTATTGTGCGAAAAGAATCTTAGCTCTTTCTTTTTGCTTATCAGACCATTTGTCTGCAGATTTAAAAAGAAGATATCGTCCTCTTGCTAGTAATTGTTTCTTTGTGTCTCCATTACTAAAAGTTAGAGGTTTATAGGTCTTACCTTCCCATTTAGCTTGTTTAATCGCTTGATTTTCTTCTTCTATGGCTTCCCATCTGTGTTTTACTCGTACCTCTTGCACCGCTTCATTGGCTAATTTCTGCAGATGGAATCGGTCAATTACTCGACAGGCTTTAGGAAAACACACTCGAGCTATTTTATTCATACTATTAGCCATATCTAATGTGATCTCCTTGACTTGCTGTCTTAAACTCTCAGGCATCTTCATTAATACCTGGATAATCTTTTCTGATTGAATACCAGCAATAATAGCGACTATGGTGCCCTGTTTCCCTTTATTATTGGGATTACTTAATATAGTATATAAGTCTCCATTGGTCATAGAGGTTTCATCGATACAGAGCCGTGGAGAAATGTTCTCTGGAAACAAAAGCCACTCTATAGCATGATCTTTCATTTGCCAATTCTTATATGAACTCAAGTGCTCTTTATAATGTCGCTCTAAAGAATCTCCATTAATATGGCAAATAGGCTCAAGAGAGCGGGCCGATACGGGGTATGTCTCTAGGTAGTTCTTTTAAAAAAGCCGCAAACTCCTTCGAGTAATGCGTTCCTTTTGCTAGTAAGTCATATTTGTTAGTCAAGTATTCTTTCGTTGTAGAATCATACCACTTACGACGACGTACTTTGAGAGTAACCTTCTTGAAACGAACTGGAAAGTCTTGGATAGTTATGGGGTCTAGAAAGCCTTTAGATTCTACTTTATGACCTTTACGATCAGCTGGTAAAGAGTCAAACTCATCCATAAAAATGGTAATAACATCTTTTACTTTAGTCACTTTGGTAATCTTGAAATAAGTAAGGAACTCTTCTGGTAAAATTAAGCGAACTACTTCGAGTAACATTTGAGAATCTTGCATAGCTTTTGTTTTTTCTACAAAGATAATCTTTTTGATGTTCCCCCCCTGCTTTTGCAGGTGATCCGATAAAAGTATAGATAGGATTCGATAACTATGAGGTAGAGTAGGGGTAAACAAAAAAGACTGAACATTAATGTTCAGTCTATATATTGTCTAAGTAATTGTCTTAGAAATGCGATTCTTAAAGGCTATTGATATGCTTTGCTAATTTTGATTTCAAGTTGCCAGCCTTTTTCCAGTGAATGAAATTTTTCTTAGCAAGCTTGTCAACCATCTTAGCAACACTAGGAAACATTTCTTCAGCTTCCTTTTTATCAGTAGCATTACGAAGATTTCTAACAGCATTTCTCATGGTTCTACCATAATATCTGTTACGTAGTCTTCTTGTCTGATCTTGTCTGATTCTCTTTAGAGATGATTTGTGATTTGCCATTTTTGACTAACCTTTATAATTTAGTTCTTATATTAATTGTAGCCCGTAGGAGAGTCGAACTCCTCTTTCCAGGATGAAAACCTGGCGTCCTAACCGATAGACGAACGGGCCATTTTATTTTCAGCTTTCGCTGGTTTTTATCGTATTGTTTTTACGATTGCGAGTGCAAATGTATAGCATAAATTTGAATTTGCAAAACATTTGAGAGTTTTTATTAAAATAAAAATGTAGAAATATGAAGATTAGTAACCTTTCTTTATTTTAATAAACCAATGCTCTTCTATAATAACAAAAAAGACTAAACATATTGTTCAGTCTTTTTTCTATATTTTGAAGATTAAATCTTTTATAAGCTATTAACGTGTTTCGCTAACTTAGACTTCAAGTTTCCTGCTTTTTTCCAGTGTATGAAGTTCTTTTTAGCAAGCTTATCAATCATCTTAGATACTGAAGGAAGTGCTTTTTCTGCTTCTTGCTTATCAGTAGCATTACGAAGATTTCTAACAGCATTTCTCATGGTTCTACCATAATATCTGTTACGTAGTCTTCTTGTCTGATCTTGTCTGATTCTCTTTAGAGATGATTTGTGATTTGCCATTTTTGACTAACCTTTATAATTTAGTTCTTATATTAATTGTAGCCCGTAGGAGAGTCGAACTCCTCTTTCCAGGATGAAAACCTGGCGTCCTAACCGATAGACGAACGGGCCATTTTTATTTTTCAGCTTTCGCTAGAATGCATCGTTTTTTCTCGATTGCGTTGCAAATGTATGGTATATTTTTTAAATCACAAAATTTTATTCTTAAAAAGTTGGTTGTTTTCTTGACTTTTAAATTTATATTTCTGTAAATATATTATTATTAGATACTTACAAGAGTGTGTTTAAATGTTAAATTTGTGAGATGCTAAGTATGATGTGTTCAGAATATTATTTTAAAAGAAAGGTATGCTGCTGTTTCAGTATAAATGCTATACATTCGTATTGGTGTAATATAATGATTGGTAGTGATGGAAGAAAAGACATTGGGAGTTGTTTTGAAAGTCATTAAATATAATGATACGACAAATATTGTAGATTTATATACAGAGTGCCTAGGTAGGTGTTCTGTAGCTGTGAATATACCAAAATCTTCTAAGGCCAGGGTAAAAAGTAACTTGTTTCAGCCTTTAGCTATTCTTGATTTAAATCTTAGTAGAAGTAAGAAAGGTGGTCTTTATAGAGTTAAAGATGCCAAACCTCATTTGGCTTTTCAATCAATTCCTTATAATCCTTATAAATCTGCTATTGCCTTTTTTATAGCTGAGTTCATCTATTATGCAGTTAAAGAAGAAGGGGAGAGTGGATCCCTATTTTCTTATTTGATGAATTCTATACAGTGGCTAGATGAATCTCAAAATTCATATGCTAATTTCCATTTAGTCTTTATGATGCGTCTTTCTCTCTTTTTAGGCTTATACCCCAATATTGATAATTATACAGAGGGTGATTATTTTGATCTTCTAAATGCGAGTTTTATTTCATACAAGCCTACTCTTCACAATAATTACCTTGAGCCATTAGGGGCATCCCATATCGTTCAGTTGATGCGTATGAACTATGAAACAATGTATCTTTTTAAGTTAAATAGGCATGATAGAAATGAAATCTTAGATGTTTTAAGTGACTTTTATAAGATTCACATCCCTAATTTTCCTGAGCTAAAATCGCTGGATGTATTAAAAGAATTGTTTGATTAACTAGGAGTTTGCTCCTATTACTATACTTGTTCTTTATAGGTGTATAATTATATAGAAACTGGATGGAATTTAAGTATTTCTTTCAATACCCTATTTTTTGGTGTAAAGTGCTGTTTAATATGGAGTAATAGAATGGTATGACTAAGTCATGTTTTTGTCATGACACCGACATGATGTTACTTTGACACCGATATGTAATCGTTATGTCGGTGTTATAATAGAGTGATTTTTAAAATCATATTTTTTAAGGCTTCGTTCTTAATTTAAGTTGGTTCTATAATCTTCAACAATAAAATTCTTTCAATATTGTAGGGCAGAAAGCTTTTTCGTTATTGAGTATTACCAGTAAAATAAAAAAGGAGGTTACCTAAGTATATTAGATAACCTCCTTCTTTAAAATATCGGAAATAACTATTCAGCTAGTAATTCTCTTACTTTTGTTGAAATTGCTTTGCCATCAGCTTTTCCTGCTAACTCTTGAGTGGCTAGCCCCATTACTTTACCCATATCTTTCATTGAAGAAGCACCCACTTTTTCTACAATAGCTTTTATTCTAGCAGAAAGTTCTTCATCAGATAATTGTTTAGGTAAGTATTTCTCAAGCACTTCTACTTGAGCTAATTCTTCATCAGCCAAGTCTTGTCTCTTTTGTTCTGCGTAGATAGTTGCAGAGTCTTTACCTTGTTTTACAAGTTTCTGAATGATTTTTATTGCATCAGTGTCTGATAACTCATTATGTGCTCCTGGTGCAGTTTTTGCTTCTAAGAAGTATTTTTTAATAGTACGGAGTACTTGAAGTGTAACTTTATCTTTGGCTTTCATAGCCTGTTTTAGATCTTCATTGATCTGTTCAAAAAAACTCATAACTGTTTATTTAAAATTTAATTACTTTATCCTCAGGATTATTATCTTCTGATTTGGTTAATCTAGGTCCTCCCTGAGATGTAATGTTCGAAATAATGTTCAATTTACTTTTTGTCCTTTCGTATGTCGGAGTTTCTTCTACTTCGGCAATCACATTATCATTATCTAAATCTTCTGAAGTGAAAAGGTAGATGTGATTTTGTCTTTTAGAGGAACGATTTCTTAGGTTTATAGCATTTTCTCCGTAAGCAGCTTTTATTCTGTGTATAATGATTTCTCTTTTCTTTTCTTCTTCTATCATTATAGTATCTTCCTCTTCTTTGGTGCGCTGCTCACGACGTTCACTCATTCCTGGGACATCTTCAACACCAAATCCTGTAGCGAGGATAGTTACTTTTACATCCTTTCCAAGCTCTTTTTCTATTGTCATACCCCAGATAACCTCTACTTCATCTCTAAATTTGCTCATAAAGTCATGAACTTCATTAATTTCATCCATCATAACATCCTCTGAGCAATAAATATTAAGCATGACTTTCTTCGCGTTGAAGATATCATTATTGTTAAGTAGAGGGGAGTTTAGTGCATTCTTAATAGCTTTTGAAAGTCTATTCTCTTCTTTACCAATCCCTGTGCTCATGATAGCAACACCTCCATCTTTTAAGATTGTGTTAACATCAGCAAAGTCTAGGTTAATTTTACCTTTCTTAGTAATTAACTCTGCAATACTTTTAGCAGCAATGGAAAGAGTATCGTCTGCTTTTGCAAAGGCATTCATTAACGTTAGGTCGGAGTGTATTTCTCTTAAACGTTCGTTGTTGATAACCAGTAATGCATCAACGCTTTGAGCTAACTTTTCAACGCCGTCTAGTGCTTGAATAATTTTCTTTTCACCTTCAAATAAGAAAGGAATTGTGACAATACCAACAGTAAGGATGCCCATATCTTTGGCAGTTCTTGCTATTATAGGAGCTGCACCTGTTCCTGTACCACCTCCCATACCAGCAGTGATAAACACCATTTTCGTACCATCATTGAGTATTTTCTCTATTTCATCTAGGCTTTCCTCGGCAGCTTCTTTGGCTCTGTCTGGTTTATTACCAGCACCAAGTCCATAAGTTGTTTCCTTACCCAATTGTATTTTGACAGGTACTGGTGATTCAAGTAGGGCTTGATTATCAGTATTGCATAATACAAAGGATACATCGTGAATACCTTCTGTAAACATGTGGCTAACGGCATTACCGCCACCACCACCAACACCTATCACCTTTATAATTTTTGGTGAATTGGTTGGGATATCAAAATTCTTTAAATCCATTATGTCAGTGTATGTTGTATCCATAGTACATTAGTCGTTTTTAATCTCGTCGTTTTCGTTAAAGATATTCTTCTGAACTTCTTCAAATTTTTTGATGAGCGAAGATGTCCAAGATTTTTTATTTTTCTTTTTCCTTTTCTTTTCTTCCTCCTCTTCTCTAAGTTTTTGTTCTTTCAGCTTTTCTTGGCGAATTTTTTCTTCTTCCTCTTTTTTTTGTTGTTGCAATCTAAGTTCTTCTTTAATTTCTTCAGGAGTCTTTTCTTGCTTTTTTATCATTTCTTCACCTTCGAAAAGTGTGCCTTCCACAACTTTGTCTATTTTAGCACAGTTCATATCTCCAGCAGCTAATAGCCCCAATATGGTGTTAAGACTATTGTTTGCTTCTTTTTCTTTTAACTCTTTGATTAATTTAGAATGAGCAATTTCAATGGTAGGATTGCCAATCTTTACTCTTTCAATATGCGTAATATGTTTAATCAAGTCGATAAGACCATTTAGATTTGAGCCTCCTCCAGTGATAATCATACCTGCCAACAGTTTGTCATGATAACCTGATACTTGAATTTGGTTCCAAACATTCGCAATGATTTCTTCTGCTCTAGCTTTAATGATATCATTAATTTTGATTAAAGGAACTTCTCTTGTCTTTTCTTCATCTAGGAAGAACGTTTCAACAACATCATCATCTGATTCTTTGTAATTCAGGTCTCCAACTCTTAGCTTGAGGTATTCAGCCCTTGATTCTTCTATTTTCAAAGAAGTCAAATCTTTGGTTATATTATGACTACCTAAAGGGATTACTGTAAGAAAACGTAATAAGTCATTTTTAAAAATAGCAATCGTAGTTGTTTCTGCTCCAAAGTCAACAAAAATACATCCTGATCTTCGGTCAGATTCGGGCACCAATAGCCTAGCAGCTGCTAGAGGAGCCACAAGTAAGTCTGCTATTTCTATATCCGCTTTTTCAAAACTATGTACCAGACTCCTTTTTACTGTATCTCGACACACTACATTCATAAACTGACCTTCTAGGTGATCGCTTGCAACGCCTACAGGATCTAATTGGTAGTCGTTACCAATTCTAAACTCTTGAGGAGCGACTTCTAAAATGGTCATATCATTATTGGGAATATCAATATTCTCATCACAAACTGAATCTACAAGCTCCTGAGTTATCAGTTGTCTTTCCTTTAGTGTGCGATTAATGACATTCTTAATGGTATGTATAGACTGCCCAGCAATACCTACATAGACTTTAGCAATTTTGCTATTTAGCATTTGCTCTAGATCTTTGACTATAGCTGTTATTGCTTGAGCTGTTTTATCCAAATTATATACTACTCCTTTTTTCATGTACGATGTAGCATCTGCCTTAGAAAAGGCAAGGACTTGCATAGTCCCATCTTCATTCTTTTTGCCTGCTATTCCAGAAATTTTTGTCGAACTAAGTTCTATTGCTGCTATAAATTCTGTCATTGCCATATATTGCTATTTTAAATTTGCTTTAGTACAGATAATCTGGTTACTAAATTCTATATTAATTTTTCGATACTTATTCCAGCCAACTTGGTTAAGTACTTTCTCGTAAAAGAGTTTTAGTCGGGCTAGTTTATCACTATAGTCCGTTAATGTTCCTATGACTATAATATGATCACCTACGCGTGGAATAAGCTCCACTTCATTCTCCTTAACAATATGAATTTGTTCTATTTGATTGTTCCAAAACTCATTATTGCTAAGATACATAACAAAATCATAAAGAGGACCAGAGGCGAACTCTTTTGTTATATTGCCAGTTGCTACAGCGATGTATGCATTACATTTTGTTTTAGCTGGCATAATTTCTCGTTTGTTATCAACAAAGAAATCTCCTTTTGTAGAAAACACCCTTAATACGGGGATTCTCTGATGTATTTCTATCCCTATTTTACCACTTGGAGTCTTATAACATTCTACTTCATCTATAAGAGGATGCTTTTGTAACTCATTTTCTATGTCATTTGTTGAGATTTCATCTATCTTTTTATCAACAGGATAGATTTTCTTGTTTCTTAGTATGCTATGGATTTCATTTTTTGTTATAAAATCTCCATGTTCCAAATTCTTTATGGAGAGCTCAATATCTGTACAAATCAATTCTGCATTAGGAGTATTGAGTACAGTTACTGCCAATAGAAGATAGCTTACTACTGTTAGCATGAAGATTAATATAAGAATTCTTTTTATCATAGCGTAAAAATCAGCTCTCTAAGGTTACTTTTATTTGTGGTAATAGTTGGTTTATATCTCCTGCACCAAGAGTTAATACAATATCAGTTGAGAGGGTCGATAATAAATTTACTATATTTTCTTTAGTTGCTGTATGTTTTATTACAGAGTTTCTTAAGTTGCTATAAATTAACATACTAGTAACTCCTTCAATAGGTTCTTCTCTTGCTGGATAGATATCAAGTAGAATTACTTCATCTGATAAAGATAAGCTCTCTGCAAAATCTTTGTAAAAGTCCTTAGTTCTTGTGTAGAGATGAGGTTGAAAAACAGTTGTTAGTTTCCTTTTTGGATATAACTCCTTGATAGAAATGATGCTTTGTTTAATCTCAGCAGGGTGGTGTGCATAGTCATTAATAAGTACATGTTTATCATTCTTTAAGACAAAGTCAAATCTTCTTTCGACTCCTTTGAAAGTACCCATAGCCTTTTTAAGTTCTTGGTCTTTTGCTGCGCATAAATGTGCTACAGCAAGGGCAGCTACACTGTTTTCTATATTTATACTAATGGGAACACCTAGTTGAATGTTGTTAATTCTAACATTAGGACCTACAAAATCCATAAATATTTCACCATTTTCAATAATGATGTTTTCAGCATGAAAATCTCCTTCATGAGCGGAATAAGTGTAAGTTTTTACTCCTTCTTTTAATCTAGGATGTATTTTAAGACCTTTTCTGATCACTAGTATGCCATCTGAGTCTATTAAAGATGTATAATGTTCAAAACTCTCAAAATAGGCTTCTTGGGTTCCGTATATATCTAAATGATCTGGATCAGTAGATGTTATCACGGAGATAAAGGGATGCAATGCATGGAAGGATCTGTCAAACTCATCTGCTTCAATAACAGTGTATGGGCTTTTTTTACTTAATAATAAGTTTGTATTATAATTCTCCGAAATTCCACCAAGGAATGCTGTGCATCCGATACTAGACTCATGTAGTAAGTGAGCTATCAGTGTAGAGGTGGTTGTTTTACCATGTGTGCCAGCAACGCAAAGTCCTCTACTTGATCGGGTTATTAAACCTAGTACTTGCGATCTCTTCATAACACTATAATCCTGCTGAATGAAGAATGTGAGCTCAGAATGTGTATGTGGTACAGCGGGTGTATAAACAACAAGCGTATTTTCTTTAACCTTAAAAATCTCAGGTATCAATGTCAAATCATCGCTATAATGAATATTTGCTCCTTCGTGAATAAGTTGTTTGGTCAGTTCACTCGGAGTTCTGTCATATCCTGCCACAGCTTTTCCTAAGGAAAGGAAGTATCGAACAAGAGCACTCATACCAATGCCACCTGCTCCAATAAAATAGACGGATTTTATATTTTCGATCTTCATAATTTTTACTCTTTATTTGCTAGTTTCAGTATTTCGTGTGCAATAATATTAGCAGAATCAGATAATGCTAATGTTTTAATATTATTACTCAACTGTTGTAACAGGTGTTTGTCGGTAATAGTTGAATGAATGGTTGGCATTAGCTTTTCGTTCAGCTCCGTATCTTTAACATACAATGCAGCCTTTTGATTTACTAAAGCTAGAGCGTTTTTTGTTTGATGATCTTCTGCTACGTTAGGTGATGGAACTAACAATACAGGCTTTTCTAATAAGCAGAATTCAGAAATTGATCCTGCACCTGCTCTTGATACAATCATATCAGCTGCTGCATAAGCTTGAGCCATATCTGATATAAAGTCTGTAATAATGATGTTTTTTAGACTTTTACCTTCAACTGCTTTGCGTATTCTATCAATGTATATTTTCCCAGTTTGCCATATGTACTGAATGTTGCTATTCTCCATTTTTTCTACAGCGTTAAGCAGACATTTATTAATAGATTGTGCTCCTAAGCTACCCCCTACAATTAGTACAGTAGGTTTATTGGGGTCTAAATTATAAGATCGCTTTGCATCCTCTTTAGAATAAGTACTTTGTAGTAAATCTTGCCGTACCGGATTACCAGTAAGAATGATTTTTTCAGCAGGAAAAAAACGGTCCATACCTTGATAAGCAACACATATCTTACTTGCTCCCTTAGCTAGAAGTTTATTTGTGACTCCAGCATAGGAGTTTTGTTCTTGAATAAGAGTAGGAATATGTAATCGTTCTGCCATTTTAAGAGTTGGACCACTCGCAAATCCTCCGACTCCAATGACTACATCTGGTTGGAAGTTTTTAATTACTTTTTTTGCTTTGGAAAGGCTTTTCAATATTTTCCAAAGAACTTCTATGTTTTTCCATAGTTGCTTACGGTAAAAGCCTTTAATTGGTAGTCCAATAATTTCATATCCAGCTTGAGGAACTCTTTGCATCTCCATTCTATCTTCAGCACCAATGAATAAAATAGAACTATCTGGTTTGATTTTTTTTATCGCATTGGCAATAGCTACAGCTGGAAAGATATGTCCACCTGTACCACCTCCACTAATAATTATTTTGAGTTTGTCTTCATTCATAAGTTTGTCCTTTCTTCGGGGAATCCATCGTCTTCTTTTAATAATTCGGAATGTGGACCTTGGGCTAATACTTCGGGTTGAATTTCTCCTGCACCATTTGCTGTTAAAGCAAGTTGTACTTCTGTTTTATTTTCTGCTTGTTTTTGTGAATAATAGCTAACGCTCAAGACCATTCCTAGCATTGCACAATTAATGACCATACTCGATCCTCCTTTACTAATTAGTGGGAGAGGTTGCCCTGTTATTGGTAGTAATTCGACAGCTACCATCATATTGACCATTGCTTGTGTAACAAGTATTAGTCCTATTCCGAGGACTAAAAATGTTCCAAATCTATTGTTGCATGTCCGAGCTATTTTCCCTATTCTGACGAGTATGCAAATATAAAAAAAGGTAATTATAGCAGCAGGTATTAGTCCTAATTCCTCAATAATAATTGCATATATAAAGTCTGAGAAGGCTTGGCTTAAAAAGTCTCTTTGCACAGAGTTTCCTGGTCCTAATCCTACTAGACCACTAGTTGCAATTGCAATATTAGCATGTCCTCTCTGTGCATTATCTCTCATGTACTGGGCTGGAGGTAGCTTTTCATTAGTTTCATCCATATAATCTACAACACGATTAACCCAGGTTTCAGCTCTGTGAAAGATTGATATTGAATTTACTTGTGGAATGAGTTTAGCTGCACCGACAAGTGAAAAGACAAGGAGTAGTATTATACCGATGCTTTTCAAAAGAGTCACAATCTTTACACGTCCAATAAAAAGGAGGATGAAAGTTACAAGTCCTAATATAGCGGCAGTAGAGAAGTTCTCTATTGCAATGAGCAAGCATATAATTCCAGCTACGATACCGATATATTTGAAGGCTTTATTATCCGTATTCTCCTCTTTTTGATATTTTGAAAGAATCAGTGCGATAAAACAGATTAATCCTAGCTTTGCTAACTCTGAAGGTTGGAATTGAATTCCAAAAAGCTCTGTCCATCTAGCGGCACCATTCGTTCTAAGTTCGGGAAATATAAACCCTCGAATAGTAACCCATGCCAATAAAAGCATAGCTAAGGGAGTCAGAAATATGCCTATGAGTTTGAACCACTGATATTCAATATTCATGATTACTAGCATAACCATAAATCCTATGAAAAGGAATATAGAGTGCTGAATAATAGGACTCCAATGATCACCTGATTTATAGGTAAGAGTACTTGCTGCACTAAACACTTCAATGATAGAGACAACACAAAGAATAAAGAATATAACCCATATGACTTTGTCTCCTTTGAATATCTTTTTTATTAGGTCCATAATTATAGTGATTTAACAGATTGTTTAAATAGCTCCCCTCTATTTTCATAGCTAGTAAATAAATCAAAAGATGCACAACATGGACTGAGTAGAACAGTGTCTCCACTTTTTGCTAAGCCCTTTGCTTTTACTACCGCATCTGTCATATTATTAGTATCTTCAATGGGAATATTGAAGCCATCAAAAAATTGATGTAGTTTGGTATTATTTGCTCCAAGAAATACAAGACCTGTACATTTTTCCTTTATGAGAGGAGTAATTTTATTGTAATCATTACCCTTATCTTTTCCTCCAAGAATTAATATGGTACTGTTATGCATAGCTTGTAAAGCATACCAACAAGAGTCCACATTTGTGGCTTTTGAATCATTTATAAACCTAACCCCATGTATCGTGTCAACATATTCTAATCTATGCTCTACTCCATTAAAAGAATTCAGTCCTTGTTCTATTTCCATAGGAGAGAGTTTGGATAAATACGCAGCTGTAATAGCTGCCATTGTATTGTATAGATTGTGTACACCTGATAATTTAACAAATTCTTTATCAATGCTTAAGTTACCACCATCAAGGATTATCTTGTTGCCTAATTTGTATGTGAAGTCAGAATGCTCAACACTAAAAGGATTCTTTGTAGCATGGATAGTTCTATGATTTATTTGTTCTTTAAGTATAGGATCATCTGACCAATAGATAAAATGATCTTTATCAGTTTGATTTTGTATAATACGAAACTTTGCATCAATATACTTATCCATGCAATTATCATATCTATCCAGATGATCAGGAGTGATATTAAGTAGGATAGCAATGTCTGCTTTGAAGTTGTACATATTATCAAGTTGAAAGGAGCTAAGTTCAATGATATAAAACTCATGGTTTTCTTCAGCTACCTGTCTTGCTAAACTCTTCCCTATATTTCCAGCTAAGCCAACATTTTTTCCTGCTTTATGAAACATGTGGTATAGTAAGCTAGTTGTTGTGGTTTTACCATTAGAACCCGTAATACAAATCATTTTTGCATTTGAATATCTACCAGCAAACTCTATTTCCGAAATGACAGGTATATCTTTATCTTTAACTTGTTGGATGATGGGTGCTGTGTCTGGAATCCCAGGGCTTTTAATAATCTCATTAGCATTGAGAATTCTGTTGATAGAATGAGTACCTTCTTCCCATTCAATATTATATTTGTTCAGTTCGTCTTTGTAGTTGTTTTTTATTGATGACGAATCTGAAACAAAAGTTTCAAAACCTTTGCTCTTTGCCAAGATGGCGGCACCCGTGCCACTTTCTCCTGCTCCTAGAATAACTATCCTTCTGGTCATTTTATCTAATTTTTAAAGTAATGATAGTTACTGCTGCTAAGAGGATAGTTATAATCCAGAAGCGGACAGTAATTTTGGATTCGTGGAATACATTTTTTGGCTTAGTAAACATATAGCTACATTCAGGATCTAATTGAGCTTTTGTTGTCCTAAAATGATCATGTATAGGAGTCCTTTTAAATATTCTTTGTTTCTTGCCTTTTTTCTTTCCTAATTTGTAGTAGCGAACTTGAAGAATTACAGATAGATTTTCTACTAAAAACACTCCACATAGAATAGGTATTAATAACTCTTTACGGATAATGATAGCAAATACGGCAATTATACCACCTATTGTAAGACTTCCTGTATCTCCCATAAATACTTGAGCCGGGTAGGCATTATACCATAGAAATCCGATTAATGCTCCTACAAATGCACAAATGAAGATTACCAGTTCCTCACTGCCTGGTATAAACATAATATTTAGGTAGCTTGCAAACTCTGCATGACTACCGAGGTAGGCTAAAATCCCTAATGCAACACCAATTATAGCAGAGTTGCCAGCAGCCATTCCATCCATGCCATCATTTAGGTTCGCACCATTAGATACTGCGGCTACGACAAAAATTGTAACTAATACAAAAAGAACCCATCCTGCTTTTTGTTTATGTTGTCCAAAGAAGCCTACTACATCAGCATAGTCTAGATTGTTGTTTTTGAAAAATGGAATTGTTGTTTGCGTTGATTTTATGTTCTTGGTTGTATGAACTATTTCTGTTTCATGCCCAGGCATCTCTACCTCCATGTTTTCACGAATAACAACATCTGGGCTAAGATATACAGTTAATCCTACAATTAAGCCTAAACCAACTTGTCCTAAGATCTTAAATTTACCTCTAAGTCCTTCTTTATTCTTTTTGAAAACCTTGATGTAGTCATCTGCAAAGCCTATAACTCCTAGCCAAATAGTTGTTATAAGCATTAAGATCATATACGTATTATGGAGTTTGCCTAAAAGCAAACAGGGAATAAGAATAGATATTATTATTATTACACCACCCATGCTAGGAACGCCTGTCTTGTTGACACCAAAAGGATCAATACTAGCATCTCTTTGTATTTCTGTAATCTGTTTAAGTTTTAGTCTATCAATAAACTTGTCACCAAATATTGTTGAGATAAGTAGTGCTAAAATTATTGTAGCAATAGCTCGGAATGATGTGTAACCAAACATTCCAGCTCCTGGGAAATTATATTTTTCTAACCATTCAAATAGGTAGTATAGCATAGTCTTTTCTTTCTTTTATCTTGTTCTTAAATTTGTTGTGTTTGAAAAATATTACGAACTTCTTCCTTGTCGTCAAAATGATGTTTGACTCCTTGAATATTTTGATAAGTCTCATGTCCTTTTCCTGCAATAAGGATAACGTCGTTGGTTTTTGCTAGCATACATGCTGTCTTAATTGCATCTCTGCGGTTTTCAATCGTTAATACATTTTGCTTCTCTTCTGTGTTTAAACCATCAAGCATATCTTTTATTATCTCTTGAGGATCTTCAAAACGAGGATTATCTGAGGTTATAATTACTGTATCGCTGTTTTTTATGGACTCTTTTGCCATTAAGGGCCTCTTGCCTTTGTCTCTGTTCCCTCCAGCTCCTACAACTGTTATTACTTTTCCTTTACCATCAAGAATATCATGTATGGTGGTCAGTACATTTGTTAAAGCATCAGGAGTATGTGCATAATCTACAATAACGGTATATCCCTTGGGAGCTTGTAATGTTTCAAATCTTCCTGATACAGATTTAAGTGTACTGATAGCAATTAAAACTTCATCGGCTTTTTGCCCTAATAAACAAGCTGTTCCGTAAACTGCAAGAAGGTTATAAACATTGAATTTACCTGTAAACTGCACTACTACATCTGTGTTGTTTATTTCGAGAATCATTCCATTAAAATGTGATTCAATGACTCTAGCTTTAAAATCGCATAAACTTCTAAGAGAATATGTGTGGATGGCGGACTTGGTGTTTTGTACCATTACCATACCATTCTTATCATCTAGATTGACTAAGCTAAAAGCATTTTTAGGAAGATTGTCGAAAAACTCTTTCTTCGCTTTAATATAATTGGCTATTGTTTTATGATAGTCTAAATGGTCACGAGTTAAGTTTGTGAAAATTCCACCAGCGAACTTTAGTCCTGAAATCCTTTTTTGATCAATTGCATGAGAACTGACCTCCATAAAAGCATAGTCACATCCTCTGAGTACCATATCATGCAAGAGTTTGTTGATAGTTACCGCATCAGGTGTGGTATGAGTGGTTTCTAAAGCTTCATCATCAATATAGTTGCATACTGTTGATAATAAGCCAGCCTTATAGCCTAGTTTCTTAAAAGTCTTGTAAAGAATAGTTGCAACAGTAGTTTTCCCATTTGTACCTGTGACTCCTACAAGCTTAAGCTTTGAAGACGGATTGTCATAAAAAGTAGAAGCTAAAATACCTAAAGCAGCCTCAGAATGGGGTACTTGTATGTAAGTGATATCCTTGTTTTTTTGTTCTGGTAAATCCTCACACAATATAGCTACAGCACCTTGTTTGATAGCTTGATTTATATATTGATGACCATCTACTTGAGTTCCTCTTAGGGCAGCAAATAAACTCTGTTTTTTTACTCCTCTTGAGTCGATTTGTATATCTATGATGTCATTTTGAACTGGGCCAATTATTTTTTTAGTCTCAATTCCTTTGATTAAGTTCTCTATTACCATAATTGAAGGTTTTTGTTATCGTAATTCTACTGTGATGGTTGCTCCTGGTCTGATATTCGAGCCGTTTGGAATCGATTGACGGTATACCTTGCCACGACCTGCAACTCTTACATTTAAGCCTACAGATTCTAACGCAAAGATTGCGTCTCGGGCGCCCATTCCATATACAGAGGGAACGACCTTAGTTGAGATATTAGCATCTGTTACTTGAATTTTATTTTCTAGAGTATCAAATGAACTCCATTTGTTTTCTTTATTGTATGAATCTGTATCATAATGAATTCCCAGCTCTTTAAAAACAGATATACTTTTTTGAGCTAATCCTTTTTTTACGATAGGAGCAGGGGGGTTAATAGAGTCTATTGCCGAGGTTACATTATAATATTGCTTTAGATTCATAGCATATATTCTCTCTGCTATTTTGTTGAAGACGATGGCACACTCTCTACCACCACCACCACCACCACCACGGGCAGATTTAATATTGACTAATATTGTATATTTAGGCTTATCAGCGGGGAAATACCCACAAAAACTCAGTAGATGTTGCATTCCACCACCCTGATAGCCACCAGATCCTTGAGATAGCTGTGCAGTACCTGTTTTTCCAGCCACTTTAAATTGTTCTGATCCAGCTCTCTTACCAGTACCTTCACTTACAACTCTTTCAAGTATCTCTTGAATATCTTTTATAGCACCTGATGAGGCTATACTAGAGTTTAAAACTTCAACAGGATATTTTTTTATTATTGATCCATCACGGCTTACAGCTTGCACAAATCTAGGTTTAACCATTTTCCCATTATTAGCGACTGCATTATAAAAGGTAGCCATATTGATAGGGGGAATGAGGGTTTCATAGCCAAAACTCATCCACGGTAAGGATAATTTGGAAAATCCTTGATCATCTGTATTTCTTATAACTGGTTCTGCTACACCTTCCAACTGTAAGTCGAGCTTCATTCCTATCATTTTTCTTATACCATCAATATACTGCTGTTTATTAGTTGCATAACATTCTTCAATAGTTACTCCCACACCAATATTTGATGAGTTCATCATAATTTCATCAATATTTTGATACTTCTGTTCCTCCTTGAAACCACCATTTCTCCAGTTCCAATCTCTTATTAGTTTTCCATGCATATTATAGGTTCCATCACCTAAATATTGCTTATAATCTCTTGTTATTTTGCCATCATTTAAAGCTGTTAAGATAGAAACAGTTTTAAATGTAGAGCCAGGTTCAAATAAGTCGATAACAGCGTTATTCTTTTCTTCGCGGTATATGCCATCGCTTCCTCTTGACATATTCACAATAGCCTTAATATCTCCTGTTTCTACCTCCATTACTATTGCAATACCAAGTACGCCATTTACTTCTTTGAGCATATCCACTAGTGCTTTTTCACTAATATCTTGCATATCGACATTGAGGGTGGTAATAATATCATCCCCATGAATTGGCTTTTCATCGAGTATAGATAGGTATTTGTTTTTAACTTTGATTCGATGCCCCAACCCATCTTTACCTCTTAACACATCGTCAAAAGATTTCTCGAGACCATTTTTAGCCCCTTTAGCCATATCAAGGTATAAGCTACCAATAGTTCGGGAAGCTAGAGTACCAAAAGGTTTTTCTCTGTAGTTGGACTCTGTAACATGTAGCCCACTTTTATTGGCTCCTTTATTAAATACTGGTAATTCTGTAATATCTTTGTATTGAAGATAGCTCACTCGATAGGGATATAGAGAAGCATGCGCACTTTTATTTTTAGCATTAAGCCCCTTGATCAGTTGATTTCTAAAAAAGCTTTCTGAATGAGTTGGTAAAATTTTGTGTAAACCTTTACAGATGTATGTTATACTATCTTTTATTCCCTTTTCTTTAATTTCATGGTTAAACTTATAATCCATGAATAGTCTATATTGAGGAAGTGAACTTGCTAGTAACTTCCCATCACTT
This sequence comes from Bacteroides coprosuis DSM 18011, assembly GCA_000212915.1. Lineage (NCBI taxonomy): Bacteria > Pseudomonadati > Bacteroidota > Bacteroidia > Bacteroidales > Bacteroidaceae > Bacteroides > Bacteroides coprosuis. The sequence continues at coordinate 278,322 of CM001167.1, read as the reverse complement.
GAAAAAATCTTACCTCTAGTGGCAGGTATAATAACATTCTCTTTTTCGTAGTTTTTTTTGGCTTCTATCCAATAGTCTTTTTCAAAAAACATAGTTACTCCAGCCTTTACTACTATGCCACCAGCACAAAGGGCAAGAAGTAAAACAATAAAAAAGTATCGATTTAGTATGTCATTTTTTTTAATAGCCACGGTGTAAATTAAATAAGTAATTATTTTTTTATAATATAGGGTGGATTTGTCGGAATTTCTAATTCACTTCCTTTTCGAGTGATATGCTCTTCTATTTTGGATTGTCGACTTTTATCCATTAAATCAGCTGTACGTGTAAGTGCTCTAAACTTTGAATCTTTTAGAGTTACCTCTAGTTTATTCTTTTCAATCAGTAACTGTTGATATTGATATCTATTACTGACATAAAAGATTGCGATTACTACAAGTAATACGATAAATGGAATATTCTTTAAGATTATTTCTTGTACCAATATATCTCCTCTTAAAATACGGATAAACCCAAGTTTTTTTTTCGCAGATTTTGGCTCTTCGTTTGTATTGGTGTTTAGGTTTGGATCTTTCATATTCTTAAAGTTTTTCAGCTATTCTTAATTTAGCACTTCGAGAACGTGGATTAAGCTCTTGTTCTTGATCTGTAGGTATAATTACCTTATTATTAATTGCCTTTATTGGAGAAATAATCTTTCCATAAAAGTCTTTATTCAACTTACCCTCAATGTTTCCAGTTTTAAATAAGTTTTTCACCATTCGATCCTCTAGGGAATGGTATGTAATTACAGCGAGTCTTCCTCCTGGTTTTAAAAGTCCAATTGCTGATATGAGCATCTCTCGTAGAGCTTCCATTTCTTCATTAACTTCAATCCTTAGTGCTTGGAACACTTTGGCAAAATCCTTTTTTTGTCTTTGTGGTCCAAAAAGAGGTGTAATAACCTCTATGAATTGGGCTATAGTTTTAATAGGGTTCTCTGCTCTATATTTAACAATTTTCGACGCAATCCTTCTACTGTTTTTTAGCTCTCCATAAAGGTAGAAAACATCTGCTAATTGTTCTTGGCTATAGTTGTTCACTATATCAGCTGCCGTTTTAGATGCACGGGTATTCATTCTCATATCCAAGTCAGCATCGAATCGGAAAGAAAATCCTCGTTCACTTTCATCAAAGTGATGTGAGGAAACACCTAAATCTGCAAGGATTCCACTTACTTCAGTAACATGGTAATATTGAAGGAAATTTTTAATATAGCGGAAGTTAGACCTCACAAAGGTAAATCTACTATCTTGAAAGCTGTTTTTCTCAGCATCTTTGTCTTGATCAAACGAGAATAAGTGACCTGTAGGTGCTAAGTGACTTAAAATTTCTTTGGAGTGCCCACCTCCACCAAAAGTTACATCCACATAAATTCCCTGAGGATCTATATTTAGTCCATTAATACTTTCATTTAAAAGAACAGGTATATGATAGGGTTGTTTATTCATGTCTGTCATTATCATTCATTATTTGAAATAGATTTGCGCTAAATTCCTCTGGATCCATAAAAGGTGCATTTGTGAGTTCTTTAGCCCAGATTTCTATTTTGTCATCCATACCAATGAGTCGTATATCATTATTTATATTGGCTAATTCTTGATAGCGTTTGGGTAATAATATACGGCCATTAGTATCTATATTTAAAATTTCGACATCACTTACATATTGTCGTAATATCAATTGATGTTGAGGATTCCACTTGTTTAATTTGCTTTTTAGCTCATTTAATTCTGTGTTCCACACTGTCATTGGGGTTAAAACTAAGCAGGGTTGATATAGATTTTTGCATAGCATTATCTTCTCCTCTGCTTTTTCAAGAAGTATTTTCCTAAATAGTACAGGAATAAAGAATCTTCCTTTACTATCTATTTTAGCTTCTATGTTCCCAAAAAAATGCAATTTGATACCTTATTATATGTGATTATTAGTTTTAATGTAAAATTACATATTTCCCCACAATTCCCCACTTTTTTAATTGAATATTTTTAGTATATACTTTATGCTCTATTAAAACTCTTAGATAAGTGTAAAAAATAGAGAAAAGACTAGTGACGAATGTTAGAAATAGTTTTGAAATAAAAACGACTATTCTCTAATTTAGGAAATGTCAAAGTAATTAAATGTAAAATATTAGCGGTTATAATTGTCTTAATTCATGATTTATATTTACTTTCGTTTACACTTGTATCGTACATTTTTTTTAAAATGTTGTAGAGTTCTAAAAAGATAAGCTAAATTTGTGCTAATTATTCATTTGTGAAATCATGGCAGATAAAGATTTATTTTTATTAGATATCGATCAAATACTTAAGGATAAAATGCCTAAGTATTATAGGTTTATACCTAAATTTATAATCCAATATTTAAAAAAAATAACTCATCAAGATGATCTAAATGTACTTTTATCAACAACAGCTAAAGGAAAATATGGAGTTCCCTTTTTAGAGGCTTCACTAGAGTTTTTGGATACGCATTTAGTCATTAAAGGAGAAGATAATTTGCCAAAAGATGGATTGTATACATTCGTATCTAATCACCCTTTGGGTGGACAAGATGGACTTGCTCTAGGCTATATACTGGGAAAGCAATATGATGGAAAAGTAAAGTATTTGGTGAATGATCTATTAATGAATGTGCAAGGATTAGCTCCTTTGTTTATTCCTATAAATAAGACAGGTAATCAGGCTAGAAGTTTCCCTCAAATGGTTGATGCTGGTTTTAAGTCGGATAATCAATTAATTATGTTCCCTGCTGGTCTTTGTTCTAGACGTATTGATGGCAAAATTCAAGATCTAGAATGGAAGAAGACATTTATTGTTAAGAGTGTCCAAACAAAGAGAGATGTAGTTCCTATTCATTTTGAGGGTAGGAACTCCGACTTCTTTTATAACTTATCTAAAGTTTGTAAATGGCTTGGAATTAAGTTTAATATAGCAATGTTATATCTTGCAGATGAAATGTTTAAGAATAGACATAAAACATTTACGGTGACGATAGGTAAGCCTATCCCATGGGAGACTTTTGATAAAAGTAAATCGCCAAAGGAATGGGCAGCTTACGTTAGAGATATTGTATATAAACTATAGAGAAATACCACTGGTAACATATGGAAAAGATTATTGAGGCGGTAGATAAAGACCTCATCAAGGCAGAATTAACTGAAGAGAAAAGATTGAGAATGACCAATAAAAGTCAGAATCAAATCTATGTCATTACTCACCAAGATTCTCCGAATACAATGCGTGAAATTGGGCGATTAAGAGAAATTGCTTTTCGTGCAGCAGGTGGTGGAACTGGTAAATCTATAGATATTGATGAATTCGATATCTCTGAAAATTCCTATAAGCAATTGTTAGTATGGGATCCTGAGAGTGAAGAGATATTGGGTGGTTATCGCTATATTCTAGGTACAGATGTAGAAATAGAGAATGGTATTCCGCAAATAGCAACATCTCATCTATTTAAATTCTCGGATAAGTTCATTAAAGATTACTTACCTACAACTATTGAGTTAGGGAGATCTTTTGTGACTTTGGAGTATCAGTCAACTAGGGCGGGGAGGAAAGGCCTTTTTGCTTTAGACAATTTATGGGATGGTTTAGGAGCTTTGACTGTTATTATGCCTACGGTAAAGTACTTTTTTGGGAAAGTAACCATGTATCCAAACTTTCATAAGCATGGTAGAGATATGATCCTTTATTTTTTGCGTAAACATTTTGGTGATAAAGAGAATTTAATTTTACCTATAAAACCTTTAATGTTAGAGAGCGATCCTTCTGAATTATCAGAATTGTTTTGTGAGAAAACATTTAAAGATGACTACAAAATATTGAATGCAGAGGTTAGAAAATTAGGATATAATATACCCCCACTTGTAAATGCTTATATGAGCTTAAGTCCAACCATGAAAATGTTTGGAACGGCTATAAATTATGGTTTTGGCGAGGTTGAAGAAACAGGAATTCTAATTGCTGTAGATGAAATTTTAGAAGAAAAGAGAATGCGCCATATCCAATCATTTGTTGATGAAAGAAATGGCGACTATGGAACTCTGACTTCTGGTATGAATAAAGTTTTCTATCCTGTACAAGACTCGGAGTAGAGTCTTGTGCTTTTAAATAGCTGGTAAGCTTTGTCCATTTATCTTTCTATAAAGATCTAAGGCATAAATATCAGTCATTCCAGAAACAAAATCTAGTACAGCTTGTACTCTCTGATTAAAATCACCTGATTGTATATCATACTGCCCTGAAACTCTATTTATTAATAGTTTCGAATAAGCTTTTTCGGGCTCTTGTATTGCACTTATATAGTGATTGAGTAGGGTGCTTATGATTTTATAGCCCGCCAATTCGATATCAACAACATCCTTTGCCTTGTATATCTTAGAATAGGCTACTTTTTTACATAAGTTATAAGCATTCTTTGATCTTTCTGGAAGGTGTGAAATCAAATCTCCTTCAAAATTTCCATTTAAAATTGTAGCCTCATTTTCAGTAAATATATGAGTGCATTCTTTAACTAGGTTACCTATAATTGTAGAACGTAGATAGGCTATTTGTTCGTTGGTATCTGAAACAATATTAAAAACATGCTTGGCTCTATCCAATTGTTTTGTATTTAAATAATTGAGTAAAAGCTCTTTTGTTTCTGTTGTTGATAGTATTCTTAACTTATGTGCATCTTCTATGTCCATAAGTTGATAACAAATATCATCAGCTGCTTCTACAAGATACACTAGAGGATGTCTAGCGTATCTTCTAGGCTCATTTTCCTTGATTATTATTCCTAATTCTGATGCAATTTTGATATAACTCTCCTTTTCACTGTAGAAAAATCCAAATTTTGATTTATCTCCTGCTATAAAAGATTCGTAGGGGTATTTGACTATAGAAGCAAGTGTGCTATAGGTCATGGCAAACCCTCCTTCTCTTCGGCCATTAAATTGGTGCGTAAGTAAACGTAATGCATTCGCATTCCCTTCAAAATGGATTATATCTTGCCAAAAATCTGTATTTAATTCTTTTTTAATTTTACTTCCTTCTCCTTCAGAAAAATAGGACGAAATAGCTTGTTCTCCTGAATGTCCAAAAGGAGGGTTTCCTAGGTCATGAGCCAAGCAAGCAGCTGCTATAATAGAGCCTATTTCTGTTATCAGAGTTTCTTTTTCTAGTAAGGGGTCCCTTTTTATTAATTCTTGAGATACAGCATTTCCTAAGGATCTACCTACACAAGATACCTCCAAGCTATGAGTTAAACGGTTGTGAACAAATACACTTCCTGGTAAAGGAAATACTTGAGTTTTATTTTGAAGTCTTCTGAATGGAGCCGAAAAAATCAATCTGTCATAGTCTCTTTGAAACTCAGTTCTATTCTTTGCTGTATGTTTATGTATGTCTTCCAATCCAAATCTCTTAGTGGATAAGAGCTGTTTCCAATTCATCATATATAATTTATTAAGTGCTATCTATCTAGATTCTCTCTTTGATAAGTTATAGGTTATTTTACTTTAAATGTATAAATAATCTCCCTAAAATGCCTATTTTCGTTATTTAATACATTTATGAGGATATGAAAATAAAAATAATTAATCGTTCAAAGAATCAATTACCAAATTATGCAACCCTATTGTCTGCTGGTATGGACATTCGTGCAAATGTTGAAGGTGCCATTGTGTTAAAGCCTATGGAAAGAAAATTAATACCAACTGGATTGTTTTTGTCTATTCCTGAAGGCTATGAAGCACAAATACGACCAAGAAGTGGATTGGCTTTGAAAAGTGGAATTACTTTATTGAATACTCCTGGTACAATTGACGCTGATTATAGAGGGGAGATAGGTATAATTATGGCAAACTTATCGGATACAGAGTTTGTTGTTCGAAATGGAGACCGTATTGCTCAAATGGTAATTGCTAAATATGAGCATATTGATTGGGAAGAAGTTTCTAGCTTAGATGAAACCCAACGGGGCAAAGGTGGCTTTGGTCATACAGGAAAAGAATAAAAAAAGAATTATGAAAAGAAGTGTATTGCGAATAGTATGTTGTATGTCTCTTTTTCTTCTGATAACTCTTAAAGTAAATGCTCAAGAGAAAGTAGAAAAAGATTCCGTTCTATTAGAAACTTTAGTTGGTAATGAGGATCGAAAGTATTCTTATTATTTTTTAGAAGGTATGGTTCAAAAGAATAAAGGGAATTTGGATGATGCTTATGCTCTCTTTACTCATTGTATTGAAATTGATCCAGCCAAAGCGGAAGCTTACTATCAAATAGGTGCTCTCAATATGAATATGAATCAACTTCCTGATGCACTTACCTCTTTTCAAAAGGCTGTTCAGTTAGATAGTTTGAACTATTGGTATAATGAGTCCTTCTTCTTTGCTTTATATAACTCTCCTGAAAATGAAGAGGAAGCTATAAAGCAGCTAGAATTGATGACACATCGCTTTCCTGACAAATCGGCTTTGCAGTTTCAATTGCTAGACTTATATGCTCAATCACAAGATTATGATAAAATCATAGCAGGTCTGAATCAACTAGAGAGGAAATTAGGGAAAAGTGAGCAGATCAGTATGCAGAAATTTAAAGTATACTTACTCAAAAATGAGGAAAAAAAAGCTTTCAGTGAAATGGGCGATTTAGTAAGCACATATCCTAATGATTTGAAGTATCAAGTGATTTTAGCGGATTTATATTTGAACAATGGGAAAAAGAAGCAAGCACTAACCTTATTAAATAAAGTGTTGGAGCAAGATCCTGATTTTCCAATGGCTATATATGCATTAGCTAATTATTATAATGAAACTGATCAAAAAGAAAAATATATTTCGGAATTAGAGAAAATACTTTATAACCCTAAAGCAGAGATGGATTTAAAGTTGAATTTAATGCGTCAATACATCTTTAAAGCTCAGGAAGACACAGTCCAAATTATGGGACTATTTGAAAAAGCAATAGAGCTAAATCCTGCAGATGATCAGATACCAATGTTGTATACCCAGTATTTGATGAGTCAGAAAAAGGAGAAAGAGACTAAACCTGTGTTAGAACACATTTTGAAACTAGATCCAACTAATACTCCTTCGAGATTGATGCTCTTAGGTATGGCAATTAGAGAAGATGATTATAAAAAAGTGATTGAAATCTGTGAAGGAGGAATCCTGTCAAGTCCAGGCACAATTGAGTTTTACTTTTATTTAGCTATCGCTTATAATCAGGCAGAAGATTATGAGAAATTATTGAGTACTGTTTCTCAAGCTTTAGCTGTAGTAGACGAATCTACTCCCAAAGAGCTTATTTCCGATTTTTATGCTTTGAGAGGTGATGGATACCATTCTTTATCTCAGTACGATAAGCTATATGAGGCTTATGATAAAGCCTTAGAGTATAATCCTACGAATAGTGGAGTTCTGAATAACTATGCTTATTATTTATCTATACAGCGTAAAGATTTAAGTAAAGCTGAAGCAATGAGTAAGAAAACTGTTGAAGCAGAACCTAAAAATCCAACATTCTTAGATACGTATGCATGGATTCTTTTTGAGCTTAAAAGATATACTGAGGCAAAGGTTTATATTGATGCTGCCCTTGAAAATGGAGGAAATGAGAGTGGGGTAGTTATAGAACATGCTGGAGATATATATTTTAAACTAGGAGAGAAAGAGAAAGCTCTAGAATATTGGATACAAGCAGAAGAATTAGGAGCAGGTTCAATGATTACGTCCAAAATCAAAAAGAAAAAATATATCGCAGAATGAGATTCATTTTTTTGAAAAAGAGAGTCTATCTATTTTATTTTACTTTAGTTTTCATCTTTTCATCCTGTGTTTCTACTCAAAGAATATTTGATGAGAATGTGAGATATCTTACGTGTAAGTTTGAATTGATTATTCCTACAGAGAGTGGAGCCGAAAAAATAAATGGTATAGTAAACATAGAGAAGGGGAAAATGGCTAGAATTTCTTTTCGTGCACCCGTTGTGAGGTCAGAACTGGCTGTGCTTGAATATTCTACCACAGGTTTACTTGTGCTAGATCGGAAAAATAAAACTTTTGCAAAATCCTCATACCCCATAATGAATGATAAAGGTATTCAAGTAGTATCATTTGATTCTTTTGAAAGAATTGTTTGGAATGCTGCTCGGTCTAATAAGAAAAAAGTTTTTTTATTGGCTTCTGATTTTGGCTGGAATGCCTTTGGTAGTGCTACCATTGAGTTATACCAGTTTGATAATACTCCTTTTCAGCAAAGACCTTTACGTATCTCTACTAAATATATAGAAAGCTCTATCAACTCAATGCTAGAAAGTTTAGGTCTCTTTTAATTTAAGATGATAGTTCTATATTATGCTCTCTTGAATTTATAAGCCAAAAATTATTTAGTCCTTGATAAAACATATCTGTTTGTCTAGCTTTTTAAAATAGCATGAGTTTTTAGCTCTTGTTTATGTGTGTGCATAAATAAGAGCTTTTTTATTTAAAGCAAAGTATCGTCATAACACCGATATGAGAATGACATGTCGGTGTCAAAGCGTTATCATGTCAGGGTTAAAACTAACTGTATACTTTGTATAGTTATCTTTGGTTAAATGTGTTATTACTTATACTACGAAAATAAAAGAGAGTTAATCTATGAATGATATTGTTAATGTAACTATTTAAAGTTCTAGTCCATTTAGTAAATTATAATACTTATCAAGAGCGTCTTCAATCTCTTGAATACATATGTATTCATCAGCAGTATGAGATCTACTTGAATTTCCTGGTCCCATTTTTATAGAAGGAAATGGCATAAGTGCTTGGTCGGATAGAGTTGGGGATCCAAATGGCTTATAGCCTTGCTCAAGAAGTCTCTTATAGATAGGGTGAGAGGATTCTATTTGTGATGAGTTAAGTCTAGTAGATCTGGGTATAGCCTTTGATTTTATATTATCAGAAATGATATTTAAAATCTCATTATTTGTATAGCAACCATTTCCTCGAATATCAACAACAAATGAGCACGAGTCGGGTATAACATTGTGTTGTGTCCCTGCATTTATTTGTGTTACACTCATTTTTACTAGTCCTAAAAAGGGCGAAACCTTTTTGAATGAATAGTTTTTGAACCATAAGATATCATCCAGTGCTTCATAAATAGCATTGATTCCTTCCTCTCTTGCTGCATGCCCTGCTTTCCCTGCAGAGAAAACATCTAGAACCATGAGACCTTTCTCTGCCACAGCTGGCTGCATACTCGTTGGTTCACCTACAATTGCTAAATCAAATTTGTTTTCGTAGAGGTTTAATACTTGTGTTATTCCATTTTTACCGCTAATTTCTTCTTCTGCCGATGCACAAAATACTAAATTATACTTCTGACTCACCGGTAAATTTAATGTCGTTAGTAATAGAGTAACAAGGCTAGCTCCTGCATCATTACTACCTAGTCCATAGATTTTGTCATTGACTATATTGGCTTTTAATGGGTCTTTTGTCCAAGTTGAGACAGGTTTTACTGTGTCTATATGAGAATTTAACAATATTGTGGGAACATTTTGGATCTCTTTTCTATTAAATAATAGATTGTTACCTATTTTTTGAGGAGTAAAACCTTTAGCTTTTATGTAATCGCATAAAAATTCAGAAACTCTGTTTTCCTCTTGGCTAAAAGATGGAATTTCTATAATTGAAGAGAGTAAGTAAATAGCTTCTTTTATTAAATCAGATTTATTCATTGTTTGCTGTTTTCGATATAAAATTAGTTAGAATAATAATTGGAAACAATCATAAACTGAGTGTTTTATTTAAAACAAAGAGAATAAGTGGAAGGTTGTTATTTACAATAATTATATAGTGGCTTAGGGATATTTCCATAATATAACATACCTTTGTAGTTGAAATTCAAAATAAAAAAGATATGATATACCATCATTTATCTGTTTTAGTTCATCGCCAAGCTGAGAAATATGGTGATCGAATTGCACTGAAGTATAGGGATTACGAATTATCTCAATGGATTCCTATTACTTGGAAACAATTTTCTCAAACAGTAAGACAAACTGCTAATGCTCTTGTAGCATTGGGAGTTGAAGAAACCGAAAATATAGGTATCTTTTCAGAAAATAAACCTGAATGTCTTTACGTAGATTTTGCTGCCTACGCAAATCGTGCGGTTACAATACCTTTCTATGCGACAAGTTCTCCGGCGCAAGCTCAATATATGATTAACGATGCGAATATTCGTTTCTTATTTGTGGGGCAACAGTATCAGTACGATGCAGCAATTAGAGTTTTAGGACATTGTCATTCCTTAAAACAGATTATCATATTTGATAAAAAAGTTGTACTTGATCCTAGAGATAAATCGTCTATTTATTTTGAAGACTTTTTATCCTTGGGTAAAGATTTGTCGTATAATGATATTGTTGAGCAAAGAACAGCGAAAGCTAGTGAAACTGATTTAGCTAATATTTTATATACATCAGGAACTACTGGGGAGCCTAAGGGAGTAATGTTACATCACTCTAATTACTTAGAAGCTATTCGTATTCACGATTTACGTCTGGTTGATATTACAGACAAGGATATATCCTTGAATTTTTTACCTCTAACTCACGTATTTGAGAGAGGGTGGGTTTATATCTGCGTAAGTAGAGGGGTGCAAGTGTGTATCAATTTGGTCCCTCAAGATATTCAGATAGCAATAAAAGAAATTAGACCAACATTAATGTGCAGTGTCCCTCGTTTTTGGGAAAAAGTATATTTAGGTGTTAAAGATAAAATAGATAATACATCTGGTCCCATGAAGCAACTTATGCTCAATGCTGTTAAAGTGGGTCGTGAGCATAACCTAAACTATATCCGTTTAGGTAAAAAGCCACCTCGAATGTTACATCTTAAATACAAGTTTTATGAGAAGACAGTAATGCAACTTCTTAAAAAAACAATTGGTATTGAAAACGGTAATTTCTTCCCAACTGCTGGAGCTGCGCTTCCAGTAGAAGTTGCTGAGTTTGTTTATGCTGTAGGGATAAACGTAATTACTGGCTATGGGCTGACAGAATCTACAGCCACAGTATCTTGTACATGGAAGACTCATTTTCAAATCGGATCAGTTGGTCAGGTTTTGGATAATGTGCAAGTAAAGATTGGCGATGAGAGTGAGATTTTATTGAAAGGAAAAACGATTACCCAAGGTTATTATAAAAAACCTGATGCAACAGCCCAGGCTTTTACTGCCGATGGCTGGTTTCATACAGGAGATATTGGCTACATGAAAGATGGGGAACTATATATGACAGGACGTCTTAAAGATTTATTTAAAACTTCCAATGGAAAATATATAGCACCTCAGGCATTAGAAACTAGATTAGTAATAGATCAATTTATAGATCAAATAGCATTAATTGCTGATCAAAGAAAATTTGTATCTGCCTTAATAGTTCCTGTCTATAGTAAAGTGGAAGAGTATGCTAAGGAGCATGGAATCCAGTATGCCAATTTGGATGAGCTGCTAACGCATCCACAGATCTTACAAATGTATAAAGGGCGTATTGATACTCTCCAGCAACAATTTGCCTATTACGAACAGATTAAGCACTTTACACTTCTAAAAGAACCTTTTAGTATGAAAAGAGGGGAGTTGACTAATACTCTAAAAATTCGCAGGAACGTTATTGCGAAAAACTATAAAGAGGTGATTGATAAAATGTATGAAAAATAATTTAAAATACAGAGAGAGAAGTTAAAGCTTCTCTCTTTTTTTAATTATCATATAAACTTAGAATATTTGTATTAGATAAATTAGTATCTTAGTGCCCTGATATTCAGAAGACAATATTAAAACAAACAAAAGAGTGTATAAATGAAAGAACAAACTTCAAATCAGCAGTTACAAATAGAATTAACTGATGATATAGCAGATGGTATTTATTCAAATTTAGCAGTGATTGCTCATTCATCGTCTGAGTTTATTCTTGATTTCATTCGAATTATGCCAGGAGTTCCAAAAGCTAATGTTAAATCTAGAATTATATTGGCACCCGAACATGCAAAACGACTGCTTTATGCTTTGTCTGATAATATAAGGAAGTATGAGCAAGAAAATGGTCAGATAAAATTGCGTGAAGAGAGTGAACTTCCTCCTATTGGAAATGTTAAAGGAGAGGCTTAATAAAGAAAAAAGTGCAAGCCTATGGATAATTAAAATATTATTTGTAATTTTGCACCCCGATTATACACGTTTGAAATTAAAACAAATAACAAATATATAAATAACAAAAACAATTAAGAAATGCCTACAATTCAGCAATTAGTAAGAAAAGGACGTTCTGTACTAAAGGAGAAAAGTCATTCTCCTGCGTTAGAATCATGTCCTCAAAGACGTGGCGTTTGTGTGAGAGTATATACTACTACTCCTAAAAAACCAAACTCTGCAATGCGTAAAGTTGCTCGTGTACGTTTGACTAACCAAAAAGAGGTGAACTCTTATATCCCAGGAGAAGGTCACAACTTACAAGAACACTCAATCGTTTTAGTGCGTGGTGGTCGTGTTAAAGATCTTCCAGGTGTTCGTTACCATATTGTACGTGGAACACTAGATACAGCAGGTGTTGCAGATCGTAAACAAAGACGTTCTAAATACGGAACAAAACGCCCTAAAGCAGCAAAAAAATAAAAGAATCTAAAAAGAGCCTCTTGAATTAAAGAGACTCTGATTCTATTTTAATTATTTACAAATTCGTTTTAGTTTGTTGGATAGCTCAAGGTTGAGTAAATATTCTAGAGAGAATGTTGAAGACGTATTGATACAACCATAAACAAAACATTATTTTCATTAAGAAAAATGAGAAAAGCTAAACCAAAAAAACGTGTAATCCTTCCGGATCCACGCTTTAATGACCAAAAGGTTACAAAGTTTGTAAACCATTTGATGTATGATGGTAAGAAAAACTTATCATATGACATTTTCTACACAGCACTAGATGTTGTTGCAGAGAAAATGGCTAATGAAGAAAAATCATCTCTAGAGATCTGGAAAAAAGCATTAGATAATGTAACTCCACTAGTTGAAGTTAAATCTCGCCGTATCGGTGGTGCAACATTCCAAGTTCCTACTGAAATTATTCCAGCTCGTAAAGAATCAATTTCTATGAAAAACTTGATTCTATTTGCAAGAAAAAGAGCAGGTAAAACAATGGCTGATAAATTAGCCTCTGAAATTATGGACGCTTACAACGAACAAGGTGGAGCCTTCAAACGTAAAGAAGAAGTTCATAGAATGGCTGAAGCTAACCGTGCATTTGCTCACTTCCGATTCTAATTCAATCTATCTAAGATTAAGATTTATTTGAATTAAAACTATAAAAAATTAGAATTAGAAAATGGCACATAAAGATTTACATTTTACAAGAAACATCGGTATCATGGCTCACATTGATGCCGGAAAAACAACAACTTCTGAGCGTATTCTGTATTACACAGGATTAACTCATAAAATTGGTGAAACTCACGATGGTAGTGCTACCATGGACTGGATGGAGCAAGAGCAAGAGCGTGGTATCACTATTACTTCTGCAGCAACTACAACATTCTGGAAATACTTAGGTGATATGTATAAGATCAACTTAATTGACACTCCAGGACACGTTGACTTTACAGTAGAAGTAGAAAGATCATTAAGAGTTCTTGATGGTGCAATTGCTACTTACTGTGCTGTAGGTGGTGTTGAGCCTCAATCTGAAACAGTTTGGAGACAAGCTGATAAATATAAAGTACCTCGTATCGGTTACGTTAATAAAATGGACCGTTCTGGCGCTAACTTCTTTGAAGTAGTTCGTCAGATGAAAGATGTACTTGGAGCAAATCCATGTCCTATCGTTGTGCCAATTGGTGCTGAAGAAACTTTCGTTGGTCTTGTTGACTTAGTGAAAATGAAAGCTATTTACTGGCATGATGAATCTCTAGGAGCTGATTTCGATGTTACAGAAATTCCAGCTGATCTAGAAGATGAAGCTCAAGAATGGAGAGATAAAATGCTTGAAAAAGTAGCTGAATTTGACGAGGTTTTAATGGGTAAATACTTCGATGATCCATCTACAATTACTGAAGAAGAAGTTATGAGAGCTTTGCGTGCAGCAACCATTAAAATGGAAGTTGTTCCTATGCTTTGTGGTTCTTCTTTCAAGAATAAAGGTGTTCAAACGTTATTAGACTATGCTTGTGCTTTCCTTCCTTCTCCACTAGACACAGAAAATGTGGTAGGAGTAAATCCTGAAACAGGTGAAGAAGAAGATAGAAAACCTAGCGAAGATGATAAAACTTGTGCTTTAGCATTTAAGATTGCAACTGACCCTTATGTAGGTCGCTTGACATTCTTCCGTGTTTATTCAGGTAAAGTAGCATCAGGTTCTTATATCTACAATACTCGTTCAAATAAAAAAGAACGTGTATCTCGTTTATTCCAAATGCACTCCAATAAACAAAATCCAGTAGAAGCTATTGGTGCAGGTGATATTGGTGCAGGTGTAGGTTTTAAAGATATTCATACAGGAGACACTCTTTGTGATGAAGATTTCCCAATTGTACTTGAATCTATGGACTTCCCAGAACCAGTTATCGGTATTGCTGTTGAGCCTAAGACTCAAAAAGATATGGATAAATTGGGTACTGGTCTTGCTAAATTAGCAGAAGAAGATCCAACCTTTACAGTGAAAACTGACCAAGAAACTGGTCAAACTGTAATTTCAGGTATGGGTGAACTTCACCTTGAAGTGCTTATCGAACGTTTACGTGTAGAGTTTAAAGTAGAATGTAATCAAGGTCGTCCTCAAGTTAACTACAAAGAAGCAGTAACTAAGGAAATCCAATTACGTGAAACTTACAAGAAACAAACTGGTGGTCGTGGTAAGTTTGCTGATATGATTGTAAAAGTTGGTCCAGTTGATGAAGACTTTACAAAAGGTGGTTTACAATTCGTTGATGAAATTAAAGGTGGTAATATTCCTAAAGAATTTATCCCTTCAGTTCAAAAAGGTTTTGAAACAGCTATGAAGAATGGTGTTCTTGCTGGTTACCCATTAGACTCATTGAAAGTTACTCTTATTGATGGTTCATATCACCCAGTTGACTCTGACCAATTATCATTTGAGATTTGTGCTATCCAAGCTTATAAGAAAGCTTGTGAAAAAGCAGGTCCAGTTCTTATGGAACCAATGATGAAACTAGAAGTAGTTACCCCAGAAGAAAGTATGGGTGATGTTATTGGTGACTTAAACAAACGTCGTGGTCAAATCGAAGGTATGGAATCAAGCCGTTCAGGTGCTCGTATTGTTAAAGCTATAGTTCCGTTAGCAGAAATGTTCGGATACGTTACAGCTTTACGTACTATTTCATCTGGTCGTGCTACATCATCAATGGTTTACTCACACCATGCTCCTGTTTCTTCTTCAATTGCTAAACAAGTTCTTGAAGAACAAAACGGTCGCGTAGACTTAGTATAACATACAAAATAGGCTATGCAGGTTAGCGAATGACTCTTAATCTGCATAGTTCTATTATTATAAATATTATTTTATTATTAAATTAATTTTATGAGTCAGAGAATCAGAATTAAACTAAAATCTTACGATCACAACTTGGTTGACAAATCAGCTGAGAAGATTGTAAAAACAGTTAAAGCTACTGGTGCTATTGTTAGTGGACCAATTCCATTACCAACTCACAAACGTATCTTTACAGTAAATCGTTCTACTTTCGTAAATAAAAAATCGAGAGAACAATTCCAACTAAGCTCATTCAAACGCTTAATTGATATCTACAGCTCAACAGCTAAAACAGTAGATGCACTGATGAAGCTTGAATTACCTAGTGGAGTAGAAGTAGAAATTAAAGTTTGATAAATTAAAAAATTAACTGAAATGCCAGGATTATTAGGAAGAAAAATCGGAATGACATCCGTTTTCAGTGCCGATGGTAAGAATGTACCATGCACTGTTATCGAAGCAGGTCCTTGTGTAGTTACTCAGGTGAAATCGGTTGAAAAAGAAGGCTATGAAGCAGTTCAACTTGGTTTCTTAGAAAACAAAGAAAAGCACACATCAAAACCATTGATGGGTCACTTTAAAAAAGCTGGAGTAACACCAAAGAGACACTTGGCCGAGTTCAAAGAATTTGAAAACGAATTGAATTTAGGTGATACAGTTTCTGTAGAGCTATTCAATGACACAACTTATGTTGACGTTGTAGGAACCTCTAAAGGTAAAGGTTTTCAAGGTGTTGTTAAAAGACACAACTTCGGTGGTGTTGGTGAGCAAACTCACGGTCAACATAACAGACAACGTAAGCCAGGTGCTATCGGTGCTTGTTCTTACCCTGCAAAAGTATTTAAAGGTATGCGCATGGGTGGTCAATTAGGTGGCGATAGAGTAACTGTACAAAACTTACAAGTATTAAAAGTAATCGCGGAACATAATCTATTACTAATTAAAGGTTCAGTTCCAGGTTGCAAAGGTTCAATCGTTTTAATTGAGAAATAATGGAAGTTAACGTATATAACATTAAAGGTGAAGATACTGGAAGAAAGATTACGTTAAACGAATCTATCTTCGGAATTGAGCCAAACGACCATGCTATCTATCTAGATGTTAAGCAGCACATGGCTAACAAACGTCAAGGTACTCACAAAACCAAAGAAAGAAACGAGATTACTGGTTCTGGAAAGAAACTAGGTCGCCAAAAAGGTGGCGGTGGAGCTCGTCGCGGTGATATTAAATCTCCTCTTTTAGTTGGTGGTGGTCGTGCTTTTGGTCCAACTCCAAGAGATTATTCATTCAAATTGAATAAGAAAACTAAATCTCTTGCAAGAAAATCTGCGCTAACATATAAGGCTCAGGCTAATGCAATTGTAGTAGTTGAAGATTTTGCTTTTGAAGCTCCAAAGACTAAAGAGTTTATTTCAATCGCTAAAAATCTTAAAGTTTCTGATAAAAAGCTACTTATGATTTTATCAGAATCAAATAAAAACGTATATTTGTCAGCTCGTAACATTGAAGGTACTACAGTAGACACTGTTTCTCATCTAAATACATATGGTGTATTAGGTGCAGGAGTTCTTGTGCTTACAGAAAGTGCTTTAGCAGCTATTGACAATATCTTAATTTAATAAAGGAGGCTGAAAATAATGGGATTTATTATAAAACCGTTAGTTACAGAAAAAATGACAGCATTAACTGAAGCAAATAATCGCTTCGGTTTTATTGTGCGTCCTGAAGCTAACAAGCTAGAGATTAAGAGAGAAGTTGAAGCCCTTTACAATGTTACTGTAGCAGATGTTAACACAATGAAGTATAACGGAAAATTAAAAGTACGTTATACTAAAGCTGGTATCATCAGTGGTAAAACAAAAGCTTTCAAAAAAGCGATTGTAACATTGAAAGAAGGAGATACTATAGATTTTTATAGCAATATTTAATAGAAATGGCAGTACGTAAAATGAAGCCCATTACACCGGGGCAAAGACATAAAATTATTGGTACTTTTGAAGAAATTACTGCACGTGTACCAGAGAAATCTCTTGTAACAGGTAAAAGAGCTACAGGTGGTAGAAATGCTAAAGGCCGCATGACAATGCGTTACCTTGGTGGTGGCCATCGTAGAAAACTACGTTTTATCGATTTCAAGAGAAATAAAGACGGTGTTCCAGCAGTAGTAAAGTCAATTGAGTATGATCCAAATCGTTCGGCTCGTATCGCGTTATTGTATTACGCTGATGGTGAAAAAAGATATATAATTGCTCCCAATGGATTGCAAGTTGGTGCGACTTTATTGTCAGGTGAAACTGCATCTCCAGAAATCGGAAATGCTCTTCCTCTAGCAAATATTCCAGTGGGTACTGTGATTCACAACATTGAATTACGTCCAGGTCAAGGAGCAGCCTTAGTAAGATCAGCAGGTAACTATGCTCAGCTTACTTCAAGAGAAGGAAGATATTGTGTAATCAAATTACCTTCAGGAGAAGTTCGCCAAATACTAAGTGCTTGTAAAGCGACTATTGGTAGTGTTGGTAACTCAGATCACGCATTGGAAAGATCAGGTAAGGCTGGTCGTACAAGATGGTTAGGACGTCGTCCACGCACAAGAGGTGTGGTAATGAACCCAGTTGATCACCCAATGGGTGGTGGTGAAGGTAAAGCTTCAGGAGGTCACCCAAGATCACGTAATGGCTTATATGCTAAGGGTCTTAAGACAAGAGCTCCTAAGAAACATTCATCTAAGTACATTATTGAGAGAAGAAAGTAATAAACTGATTAATTGAATAATTTATGAGTCGTTCATTAAAAAAAGGTCCATATATCGACATCAAACTTGAGAAGAAAATTCTTGAAATGAATGAAAACGGCAAGTCAAATGTCGTTAAAACATGGGCTAGAGCTTCAATGATTTCCCCAGATTTTGTGGGACACACAATTGCAGTTCACAATGGAAATAAATTTATTCCTGTTTATGTTACTGAGAACATGGTAGGTCACAAGTTAGGCGAATTTGCTCAAACTCGTACTTTCAAAGGTCACTCAGGTAACAGAAAATAGGTTCTTTATTGAATAAAAAAAGTATTAAATATAATGGGAGCAAGAAAAAAAATATCGGCTGATAGAAGAAAAGAAGCCCGTAAGACCATGTATTTTGCGAAGATGAATAATGTTCCTACATCTCCACGAAAAATGCGCTATGTAGCTGATATGATTCGTGGGATGGAAGTAAACAAAGCACTTGGTGTGTTGAAGTTTTCTTCTAAAGAAGCTGCTCAAAGAGTTGAGAAACTTTTACGTTCAGCTATCGCTAACTGGGAACAAAAAAATGAGCGAAAAGCAGAAACTGGTGAACTATATGTAACTAAAATCTTTGTTGATGGTGGTGCTATGCTAAAACGTATGAGACCAGCTCCACAAGGTAGAGCTTACAGAATTCGTAAACGTTCTAATCATGTTACGCTATTCGTTGATTCTAAAAATACTAACGAAGATCAAAATTAAGGTATAGATGGGACAAAAAGTTAATCCAATAAGTAACCGCTTAGGAATTATCAGAGGATGGGATTCTAACTGGTATGGTGGAAATGATTATCGCGATAATTTATACGAAGATAGCAAAATCCGTAAGTACCTTACTGCTAGACTTTCAAGAGCTAGTGTTTCTAGAGTCGTTATCGAGCGTACACTAAAATTAGTTACTATCACTATCTGTACTGCTAGACCAGGAATTATCATTGGTAAAGGTGGTTCAGAAGTTGATAAGTTAAAAGAAGAATTGAAATCTCTTACAAGCAAAGATATTCAAATCAATATTTTTGAAGTAAGAAGACCAGAACTTGATGCTGTAATTGTTGCGAATAATATCGCTCGTCAGCTTGAAGGTAAGATTGCTTACCGCCGTGCAGTGAAAATGGCTATTGCTAACACTATGCGCATGGGTGCTGAAGGTATCAAAATTCAAATTTCTGGACGTTTAAACGGAGCTGAAATGGCTCGTTCAGAAATGTTTAAAGAGGGTAGAACTCCATTACATACATTTAGAGCTGATATTGACTATTGTCATGCTGAAGCTTTAACTAAGGTAGGTCTACTAGGTGTTAAAGTATGGATCTGTAGAGGCGAAGTTTTTGAGAAGAGAGATTTAGCTCCTAACTTTACACAAACAAAGGAAAGTGGACGTCGTGGTGGCAAAAACTTCCGTAGAAAGAAAAATAATCGCTAATTGAATTTGAATTTTAGGAAACTATGTTACAACCAAAAAAGACTAAATTCAGAAGACAGCAAAAAGGACGTATGAAGGGCAATGCCCAAAGAGGTCATCAGCTTGCTTTCGGTTCTTTTGGTATTAAAGCTTTACAAGAAAAGTGGATTACTGGAAGACAAATTGAAGCAGCTCGTATTGCTGTTACTAGATATATGCAGCGTCAAGGACAAATATGGATTCGTATCTTCCCTGACAAACCAATCACTAAGAAACCAGCAGAAGTACGTATGGGTAAGGGTAAAGGTTCTCCAGAAGGCTTCGTTGCTCCTGTTTCACCAGGTAGAATTCTTATTGAAGTAGAAGGGGTTCCATATGAAGTAGCTAAAGAAGCTTTACGCTTAGCTGCACAAAAACTTCCTGTAACTACGAAGTTTATTGTAAGACGCGACTTTGATATTAATGAAAAAGCCTAACGTATGAAAATTGCAGAAATTAGAGAAATGTCGACTGCTGATTTAGCAGAAAGAATCGAGGCAGAAAAAGCTAATTTACAACAAGTTGTTTTAAATCATGCTATTTCTCCTTTAGAAAACCCTGCAGAAATTAAATCATTACGCAGGGCTATTGCGCGTATGATATCTGACTTACGCCAGAGAGAACTTAACAATAAATGATGAGCTTAATGGAAGCAAGAAATTTAAGAAAAACAAGAATAGGGGTAGTTTTAAGTGATCGTATGGATAAAACTATTACGGTAGCAGCTAAGTTCAAAGAAAAACACCCTATGTACGGTAAATTCGTTAGTAAAACGAAAAAGTACTATGCTCATGATGAGAAAAACGAATGCAATGTAGGTGATACAGTTAGCATTATGGAAACTCGTCCATTGAGTAAAACAAAAAGATGGAGATTAGTAGAAATAGTCGAAAGAGCTAAGTAATTATGATACAATCAGAATCCAGACTTGTAGTATGTGATAATAGTGGAGCAAGAGAAGTGATGTGTATTCGCGTATTAGGTGGAACACGTCGTCGCTATGCTTCTGTAGGGGATGTAATTGTCGTATCTGTTAAGAGCGTAATCCCTTCAAGTGATATTAAAAAAGGTGCAGTATCAAAGGCTTTGATCGTACGTACTAAGAAGGAAATCCGTCGTGCTGATGGTTCCTATATACGTTTTGATGACAATGCTTGCGTTTTATTAAATAGCGCAGGTGAGATTAGAGGTAGTCGTATCTTCGGGCCTGTTGCAAGAGAACTTCGTTCAAAGAATATGAAAGTTGTATCTTTAGCACCAGAGGTACTTTAATTTTGTAAATGACTTAAGTAATGAGTAAATTACATATAAAAAAGGGCGATACAGTTTACGTCAACACAGGTAAGGACAAAGGCAAAACAGGTAAAGTTTTGCAAGTCCTTGTCAATGAAAGTAGAGCTATTGTAGAAGGTGTTAATTTAGTATCTAAAAGTACTAAACCTAGTGCAGCTAATCCTCAAGGAGGAATTGTTAAACAAGAAGCATCTATTCATATTTCTAACTTGAACGTAGTTGATCCAAAATCTGGCAAACCAACTAGAATTGGACGTAAGAGAGAAGGTTCTAATGGACCAATAGTACGTTATTCAAAAAAATCAGGGGAGGAGATTAAATAATGAGTAATACTGCAAGCCTTAAGAAAGAATATGTAGAGCGTATTGTGCCTGCATTACAGTCACAATTCCAGTATACTTCAGCTATGCAAGTTCCAAAGCTAACTAAGATCGTTATTAACCAAGGTCTTGGTCAAGCAGTAGCTGATAAAAAAATTATTGATGTAGCTATTAATGAAATATCTGCAATTACAGGACAGAAAGCTGTTGCTACTATTTCCCGTAAGGATATTTCTAACTTTAAGTTGCGTAAACAAATGCCTATTGGTGTTATGGTCACTTTACGTCGTGAACGTATGTACGAATTTCTTGAAAAACTAGTTCGTGTAGCTTTGCCTCGTATCCGTGACTTTAAGGGTATTAATAGTAAATTCGATGGCCGTGGTAATTATACCTTAGGTATTCAGGAACAAATTATTTTCCCTGAAATAAATATCGATAGCATTACTAAAATTCTCGGAATGAATATTACCTTTGTAACTTCTGCAGAAACAGATGAAGAAGGTTATGCATTGTTGAAAGAGTTTGGTTTACCTTTTAAACAAGCTAAATAAAGATTTATATATATGGCAAAAGAATCAATGAAAGCACGCGAAGTAAAGCGTGCTAAATTAGTAGCCAAATATGCCGAAAAGAGAGCAGAGCTAAAAGCAGCAGGTGATTATGATGAGTTACAGAAGCTTCCAAGAAATGCTTCTCCAGTAAGACTTCATAACCGTTGCACAATGACTGGTCGTCCTAGAGGTTATATGCGTCAGTTTGGTATTTCAAGAATTCAATTTCGTGAAATGGCATCTAACGGTTTAATCCCTGGTGTAAAAAAGGCAAGTTGGTAATTTTTTAAATATTGTCAGGATTGTCCTGATTAATTTAATTTTTATAATATGACTGATCCAATAGCAGACTACTTAACGAGATTAAGAAATGCAATTATTGCAAATCACAGAGTAGTTGAAATTCCTGCTTCAAACTTAAAAAAAGATATCACTAAGATTCTTTTTGAAAAAGGTTACATCCTTAATTATAAGTTTGTTGAAGATGGTCCTCAAGGTACCATCAAAATTGCATTGAAATACGATAAAGTAAACAAAGTAAATGCAATTAAAAAATTAACTAGAGTATCTACTCCAGGTTTACGTCAGTATACTGGATATAAAGATATGCCACGTGTTATTAACGGTTTGGGTATTGCTATAATATCTACTTCCAAGGGTGTAATAACTGATAAAGAAGCTTCCGAACTAAAAGTTGGCGGTGAAGTTTTATGTTACGTATATTAATAGGAGGAATGATATGTCAAGAATAGGAAAATTACCCATTAGTATACCCGCTGGAGTTACTGTAGGCATTGATAATAATGTTGTTACTGTAAAAGGTCCAAAGGGAGAGTTAACTCAAACTCTTCATTCTTCAATAGCTGTTACTATTGAAAATGATGAAGTAGTGTTGAGTCGTAATAGTGATGATAAACAAGAACGTGCATATCACGGTCTTTACCGTGCACTAATAAACAATATGGTTATTGGTGTATCAGAAGGTTATTCAAAACAAATGGAACTTGTTGGTGTTGGTTTCCGTGCGGCAACTCAACCAGGTAATATTCTAGAGTTAAACCTAGGATTTACTCATAGCATTCTATTGAAATTACCTTCTCAGATTAAAGTTGAAGCTAAATCTGAAAGAAATAAGAATCCTCTTATTTTGCTCGAATCTTGTGACAAGCATTTACTTGGCCAAGTTTGTGCTAAAATACGTTCTTTCCGTAAACCAGAACCTTATAAAGGTAAAGGTGTTAAATTTGTTGGCGAAGAAATTCGTAGAAAATCTGGTAAAGCTGCTGCAGCTAAATAAAATCGGTAAATTTATATAGTTATGACAACAAAAATAGAAAGACGAAGAAAAATAAGATATAGGGTTAGAAATAAGATTTCTGGAACTTCTTCTTGTCCAAGAATGAGCGTTTTCAGAAGTAATAAGCAAATTTACGTGCAGATTATTGATGACCTATCTGGTAAAACATTGGTTTCAGCTTCTTCATTAGGTCTTAACTTAGCTGCTAACAAAGATCAAGCAACTAAAGTTGGTGAAACTATTGCTACAAAAGCAATTGAAGCTGGTATTTCAACTGTAGTTTTTGACCGTAGTGGTTATTTATATCATGGTAGAATTAAAGAGTTGGCTGATGCTGCTCGTAAAGGAGGTCTTAAATTTTAATCATTATGGCAAGAAATAGAGTTAAAAATGCTAACGATGTAGAACTAAAAGATAGACTTGTTGCTATTAACCGTGTTGCTAAAGTAACTAAAGGTGGTAGAACTTTTAGTTTCTCAGCAATTGTGGTCGTAGGTAATGAGGATGGTCTTGTTGGTTGGGGACTAGGTAAAGCTGGTGAAGTAACATCTGCTATTTCTAAAGCTGTTGAATCAGCTAAGAAAAACCTTATTAAAGTTCCTGTTTTAAACGGTACTGTACCTCACGAACAATCAGCTCGTTTTGCTGGTGCTGAAGTATTTATCAAACCAGCTTCTCATGGTACAGGTGTTGTAGCCGGTGGTGCTATGCGTGCTGTTCTTGAAAGTGTTGGTATTACTGACGTTTTAGCAAAATCAAAAGGTTCTTCTAACCCTCACAACTTAGTAAAAGCTACAGTGTTAGCTCTTGAAGAGTTACGTGATGCAAGAATGGTTGCTCAAAATAGAGGAATTAGTGTTGAACGAGTTTTTAAAGGATAGGAGATATATAAATGGCATCTATTAAGATTAAACAAATTAAAAGTAGAATCGGAGCTCCTAAAGATCAGAAAAAAACTCTTGATGCATTGGGACTTCGTAAACTAAACCGAGTTGTTGAGCACGAAAGTACTCCATCAATACTTGGTATGGTAGAGAAGGTGAAACACTTAGTTACCATTGTTGAGTGATAATAATTGAAAAAACAGATTAAGATATGAACTTAAGTAACTTAAAACCTGCATGTGGATCTACTCATTCAAGTAGAAGAATCGGTCGTGGTATCGGTTCTGGTCTTGGACGTACATCTACACGTGGACATAAAGGTGCAAAATCAAGATCAGGTTACAAGAAAAAAGTTGGTTTTGAAGGTGGTCAAATGCCTCTACAACGTCGTTTACCTAAATTTGGTTTCAAAAATGGTAATAGAGTTGAATTCAAACCAATCAATTTAAATGTTGTTCAACAAT
Organism: Bacteroides coprosuis DSM 18011; assembly: GCA_000212915.1. Classification (NCBI taxonomy): domain Bacteria; kingdom Pseudomonadati; phylum Bacteroidota; class Bacteroidia; order Bacteroidales; family Bacteroidaceae; genus Bacteroides; species Bacteroides coprosuis. The sequence goes on along the minus strand of CM001167.1, from coordinate 253,715 downwards.
TAGTTGAAGCAACAAAACTTGATAAAATTGGTCTTAATGAATTTATCAAAGCTGGACTAGCTACCGCTGGCGAGCCAGTAAAAGTTTTAGGTGATGGCGAGCTAACATCAAAAGTAGATGTTGAAGCTAGTGCATTTTCTAAGACTGCCATTGCAGCTATCGAAGCTGTTGGTGGTAAAGCGATAAAACTCTGATTTAATGAAAAAAGCTATTGAAACATTAAAAAATATATGGAGTATTGAGGATCTGAGAAACCGGATCCTCATTACCATATTATTTGTTGCAATTTATCGTTTCGGCTCTTTTGTAGTATTGCCCGGTATTAACCCTGCTGATTTGGCTCAATTGCAGAACCAAACTAGTGAGGGTTTGTTAGCTTTGCTTAACATGTTCTCTGGTGGTGCGTTCTCTAATGCTTCAATTTTCGCATTAGGAATAATGCCGTATATTTCGGCTTCCATCGTGATACAATTACTTGGGATAGCGGTTCCTTACTTTCAAAAGCTGCAACGAGATGGTGAGAGTGGTAGAACAAAAATGAATCAATATACACGCTATTTAACTATCGGTATATTGTTGGTTCAAGCCCCTGCTTACCTCCTAAATCTTAGAGCACAGGCCGGAATGGCCCTTAATGCTTCATTAGATTGGACAGTGTTTATGATTACCTCAACCATTATTTTGGCTGCAGGTAGTATGTTTATTTTATGGCTTGGAGAGCGTATTACTGATAAAGGAATTGGTAATGGTATCTCTATGATCATTTTAGTGGGAATTATAGCACGTTTACCTGAAGCGTTTATTCAAGAAGTTACTTCAAGATTTAGCAATATTAGTGCTGGTGGTCTTGTGATGTTCCTTATTGAATTAGTCGTTTTACTTGTTGTTATTGCTGGTGCAATTTTATTAGTACAAGGCGTACGTAAAGTTCCAGTTCAATATGCAAAACGAGTAGTTGGTAATAAGCAAGTAGGTGGTGCTCGTCAGTATATACCATTAAAGGTTAATGCTGCAGGTGTTATGCCTATCATTTTTGCTCAAGCAATTATGTTTGTTCCCATTTCAATTTCTTCATTATTCACTAATTCACATGAATTTGGTGGATTTATGAAATCTTTATTTAATTATACGAGTTTTTGGTATAACTTTGTATTCGCATTATTAATTATAGTATTTACCTATTTTTATACTGCAGTTACCATTAACCCAACACAGATGGCAGATGATATGAAGCGCAATAATGGCTTTATCCCAGGAATTAAACCTGGAAAGAATACGGCGGAATTTATTGACGTTATCATGTCTCGCATTACATTACCTGGAGCTTTCTTCCTTGCGTTAATTGCGATACTTCCAGCTTTTGCTGGTTCTATTTTCGGAGTTCAACCAGGGTTTGCTCAGTTCTTTGGTGGTACATCTTTGCTTATTCTTGTTGGTGTGGTGTTGGATACATTACAACAAATAGAAAGCCACTTACTAATGCGTCATTATGACGGTCTGCTAGATTCTGGTAGAGTACGTGGTCGTTCTGGTGTGTCTGCTTATTAGTAAGTTATTAGAATATGATATTTCTTAAAACAGAAGAAGAGATTGAGCTATTACGAAAAAGCAACCTTTTGGTTGGTCAAACTTTAGCGGAAGTAGCAAAAATTATTGAACCAGGAGTAACTACTCTTCAGCTTGATAAAATAGCTGAAGAGTTTATACGAGATAATGGGGCAGTACCTACATTTAAAGGTTTCCCTAATCATTTAGGACAGCCTTTTCCTGGGTCTCTTTGTACTTCTGTAAATGAAGTAGTTGTTCATGGTATACCTAATGATATTCCATTGAAAGATGGTGATATTGTTTCTGTAGACTGTGGTACTTATATGAATGGTTTTTGTGGTGATTCAGCATTTACATTTTGTGTAGGTGATGTAGCTCCTGAAGTTAAACAGTTACTTCAGATAACCAAGGAGTCTTTGTATAAGGGAATTGAACAAGCTGTTCATGGGCATCGTTTAGGAGATATAGGGTATGCAATTCAGTCTTATGCTGAATCTTATGGCTTTGAAGTAGTAAGAGAGTTTGTAGGTCACGGCATTGGAAAAGAAATGCATGAAGATCCTCAAGTTCCAAACTACGGTATAAGAGGTCGTGGAAAGCAGTTAAAAAAGGGAATGTGCATTGCTATTGAACCAATGATAACTCAAGGCAATAGAGAAATAGGAATTGAAAATGATGGTTGGACGGTGAGAACATTAGACAGAAAATGTGCAGCTCATTTTGAGCATACTATTGCTATTGGTATGCACTCTGCAGATATTTTATCATCGTTTGAATTTGTTGAAGAAGTTTTAAGAAAGGATATTAAATAATTATGGCTAAACAACCCGCAATAGAACAAGACGGAGTAATAGTTGAAGCATTGTCTAATGCAATGTTTCGTGTAGAATTAGAAAATGGACATGAGATTACAGCTCATATTTCTGGAAAGATGAGAATGCATTATATTAAAATTCTTCCTGGTGATAGAGTTAAAGTTGAAATGTCTCCATACGACTTATCAAAAGGTCGAATCGTATTCAGATATAAATAATTTTAGATATGAAAGTTAGAGCATCATTAAAAAAACGTACGCCAGACTGTAAAATCGTAAGACGTAAAGGTCGTTTGTATATTATTAACAAGAAAAATCCTAAGTATAAACAACGTCAAGGATAATTTAATTATTTTTGCAGAAGAAATAAATTAATATATGGCTATTAGAATAGTTGGTGTAGATTTACCTCAGAATAAAAGGGGGGAAATTGCGTTGACCTACATTTATGGAATTGGTCGTAGTAACGCAAATAAAATTTTAGAAAAAGCGGGGATTGATCGTAACCTTAAGGTTAACGAATGGACCGATGACCAAGCAGCTAAAATTCGTGAGATTATAGGTGCTGAATTTAAAGTGGAGGGTGATTTACGCTCTGAAGTACAACTTAACATTAAACGTTTAATGGATATAGGTTGTTATAGAGGTGTACGTCATCGTATTGGCTTACCTGTGAGAGGACAAAGTACAAAAAACAATGCTCGTACTCGTAAAGGTAGAAAGAAAACAGTTGCAAATAAGAAAATAGCTACTAAATAATAATTGTTGATATGGCAAAAAAAACAGTCGCAGCTAAAAAGAGAAACGTTAAGATAGATGCAGTTGGACAATTACATGTTCACTCTTCATTCAACAATATAATCGTTTCTCTAGCAAATGGTGATGGACAGATTATTTCTTGGTCATCTGCTGGTAAAATGGGATTCAGAGGATCCAAAAAAAATACTCCTTATGCAGCTCAAATGGCTGCTCAAGATTGTGCAAAAGTTGCATTTGATCTAGGATTAAGAAAAGTAAAAGCTTACGTTAAAGGACCAGGTAACGGTCGTGAGTCTGCTATCAGAACTGTGCATGGCGCAGGTATTGAAGTTACTGAGATAGTTGATGTAACTCCATTGCCACACAATGGTTGTCGTCCTCCAAAAAGACGTAGAGTTTAATCACTTGATTCTTACAATGAGACTTGATTTTGTTTTGGATTACATCTTCTTCTCTGTAATCGCGGCTGCAACAATTTTAAGTTCATGTATAAACAATTAAATATTTATAAATAAAATGGCTAGATATACTGGACCAAAATCAAAAATTGCTCGTAAATTTGGAGAAGCTATCTTCGGAGCAGATAAAGTTTTATCTAAAAAGAACTACCCTCCAGGTCAGCACGGCAATTCAAGAAGAAGAAAAACTTCAGAATACGGAATTCAGCTTAAAGAAAAACAAAAAGCAAAATATACATACGGTGTACTTGAAAAACAATTCCGTAACTTATTTACTAAAGCTGAGAAAGCTAAAGGTATTACTGGTGAGATCTTACTACAATTACTAGAATCAAGACTTGATAACGTAGTGTTCCGTTTAGGAATTGCACCTACACGTGCAGCTGCTCGTCAGTTAGTGAATCATAGACATATTACTGTTGATGGTAAAGTAGTTGATATTCCATCATTTGCAGTTAAACCTGGTCAATTGATCGGTGTTCGTGAGAGATCTAAATCTCTAGAAGTTGTTTCAAATTCACTTGCTGGATTTAATCATAGTAAGTACCCATGGTTAGAATGGGATGACACTTCTAAAACTGGTAAGTTCCTTCACATTCCTGAAAGAACTGACATTCCAGAAAACATTAAAGAACAGTTGATCGTAGAATTGTACTCTAAATAATAATTAATTTCATGGCGATATTAGCATTTCAAAAACCTGATAAAGTATTAATGTTGGAAGCGGATAATAAATTCGGTAAATTCGAATTTCGTCCGTTGGAACCTGGCTTCGGTATCACCGTTGGTAATGCTCTACGTCGTATTCTCCTTTCTTCATTAGAAGGTTTTGCTATTACTACTGTCAAAATTGATGGTGTAGAGCACGAATTTTCTAGTGTTTCAGGTGTGCGAGAAGACGTAACCAACATGATTTTGAATCTAAAACAGGTTAGATTCAAACAAGTAGTTGAAGAATTCGAAAGCGAAAAGGTAAGCATCACTATTGAAAATTCTAAAGAGTTTAAAGCTGGTGATATTGGAAAATATTTGACTGGATTTGAAGTGTTAAATCCTGAGTTAGTTATTTGTCATTTAGATCCAAAAGCAACGATGCAAATTGAGCTAACAGTTAACAAAGGTCGCGGTTATGTTCCTGCCGAAGAAAATCGTGAGTACTGTACTGATGTTAATGTGTTGCCTATTGACTCTATTTTTACTCCCATTCGTAATGTGAAGTATTATGTAGAGAATTATCGTGTAGAACAAAAAACAGACTACGAAAAATTAATACTTGAAATCAGTACTGATGGTTCCGTACATCCAAAGGATGCTTTAAAAGAGGCTGCTAAGATTTTGATTTACCACTTTATGTTGTTTTCTGATGAGAAAATCACATTGGAAGCAACTGAAGGTGAAGGTAATGAAGAGTTTGATGAAGAGGTTCTTCATATGCGTCAATTGCTTAAAACCAAATTGACTGATATTGATCTATCTGTTCGTGCTCTTAACTGCTTGAAGGCTGCTGAAGTGCATACTTTAGGAGACCTAGTGCAGTATCAAAAGACAGATCTTCTTAAATTCCGTAATTTTGGAAAGAAATCGCTTGCAGAGCTTGATGATTTGCTTGCAAGTCTGAATCTTTCATTTGGAACCGATATTTCTAAATATAAATTAGATAAAGAATAATAATGAGACATAATAAAAAATTTAACCACTTAAGTCGTACTGCTTCTCATAGAAGTGCTATGTTGGGTAATATGGCATGTTCTTTGATTATGCACAAAAGAATCACTACGACTGTTGCTAAAGCGAAAGCTTTGAAGCAGTTTATTGAGCCTTTGATTACAAAATCTAAAAATGATACTACTAACTCACGTCGTGTAGTATTTAGATCTTTGCAAGATAAGTATGCTATTAGTGAGCTATTTCAAGAGATTTCAGTTAAAGTGGCTGATCGTCCAGGTGGCTATACTCGCATTATCAAGCTAGGTAACCGTTTAGGTGATAATGCTGAAATGTGTTTTATTGAACTAGTTGATTACAACGAAAATCTTGCAAAAGAAGTCGGTACTAAAAAACGTACTCGTCGTTCAAGAAGAGGTAGTTCAAAAGAACAAGCTGTTGAAAACACAGCTGCAGAAACTTCTACTGAGGAATCAGCAGAATAATCTAGCACCAACATTTAATCATATATTTAAAGAGAGTGTCCTGTGGGGCACTCTCTTTTTTTATTATAATACAAATAATCTATCCTTTGTTGATATGCGTGTAGGTGTTACTGTTTTTTTATCATGCTTAGATTTGTGAAGAATAAATCTTGTTGACATTTACTTGTTAGTTTTCTGCAATAATAAATCTTCCAATTTATTTCTTAAAGGTTGTTTTTGGAATGTATTACACTTTCAACTAAATAGTCTCCCCATTGAAAATCTTAAGTTTCTTTTTTGCTATACTTTTCTGGTATTTCTCAAACCACCATAGACTACATATAATATTAATGTTTGTACAGTCATAATTACTCAACTTAAAATGGTGCACTTTCTTTTATTTTTCCCGGATATATTTACTAAATATTAAATTAGTTCTTTGTTCAGTTTGAATTTTTTTCAATGAGTTTATACTTTCTTGAAAAATAAGTTACTTTGAAAGTTTTATTTTAATTGCTTGAGTTGTGAGTTCTTTCATTGATTAGCATATTAATTTTAGCTTTATCTCTTTATGCTTAAGTCTGAATTATTATTAGTGAATAATGATTTCTAATGTTACTTGAAACTCTAATTGTTCGGCTGTCAATAGCATAGCTTTAGTTGTATTTTGCTTGTAACATATTTTGTCCTTAATGGTTCTTGGGGTTGCCTTATTCTTTAAAATTATTTAAAAACAGGATTTCATAGAAAACTATAATAGTTTAATGAGTTTATATATCTATCTTTGCTTAGATGATATTTTATAATGAGAGTTATGACTGATACAATTAAATTAACAGAAAGTGATCCTAAAGAGGTTTTAAAAGATCAATTAATACTAATAGCTTCTAATGCATTCGCAAACTATGGTATTAAGACAGTAACTATGGATGAAATAGCAGCTTCTGCTGGAATTTCTAAACGTACCTTATATCAGCTTTTTAAAGACAAGGAAGCTTTATTACGCGAATGTATTTTAAAGGGGCAAGAGAAGATGCGTGATTTCGTAGCTGAAGTTTTATCTCAAACTGACAATGTGTTGGAGGTTATTTTAAGATGTTATAAATATACTATTCAACAATACCACATTACTGATAAAAGATTTTTTGAGGATATTCAAAAATATCCTAGAGTATATGATTTGTTTCTTAAAGGTCAGAGAAAAGATTCAACAGATACTATTAACTTTTTTACGTCTGGTGTAAAACAAGGTTTGTTTCGCCCTGATGTTAATTTCGAAATAGTAAATATTCTTGTTAGAGAACAATTTAATTTTCTATTGCATTCCAATTTATATTTGAAATTTCCTTTCCTTGAAGTTTATGAATCAATCATGTTTACATATTTAAGAGGTATATCAACGCCTAAAGGTATTGATAAATTAGAAAAGTTCATTGAGGAGTATCGAATAGAGCAAAAGAATAGGAGTGTAATAAAATAATATAATTTTAATAATCCAAAGACGACGATGGAAAGAAAATTACGGAATTTTTTAATTCTACTTTGTTGTTTGCTTTTTTATCCTTCAGGGCTTTTCGCCCAAGATATTGATAATAATCTACTGAAGATAAATCTTGAGCAAGCTATTGATATATCCTTAGCAGAGAATCCTACTATGGTAATTGCAGGACATGAAGTTGAATTGAAGAAACAAGCAAAAAAAGAGATTATTGGAGGGTTGATTCCCGAGGTTACCTTGGATGGGAGCTATTCTAGAGCTATCAAAAAGCAAACTATGGCTATGAAGTTTGGTGAAGAAACTACTACTATAAAGGTGGGGATGGATAACACATATAATGGAGGTTTAAACGTTCACTTACCCATTTTTGCTCCTGCACTTTATAGGAGTATAAATATGAGTAAAGAGGATATTGATTTGGCTGTTGAAAAAGCTAGAGCTTCTAAAATTGATTTGATAAGTGAGGTAACTAAAGCATATATGCAAATCTTGTTGGCTCAAGATAGTTATCGTGTTCTTTTAAAAAGTTATAATCAAGCCAAAGCTAATTTTGAGATTGTTGATGCTAAATTTAATCAAGGAACAGTAAGTGAGTATGATAAAATTCGAGCTGAAGTTCAAATGAGGAATTTGAAACCTTCAGTAGTTTCTGCAGAAAATGCTATTCGATTATCAAAACTTCAGTTAAAAGTATTAATGGGTATTTCTAGTCCTATAGACTTAGAGGTTGAGGGTTCGCTGAATGAGTATGAACAGCTAGTGGCTGTAGATACTTTTGGTTCTTATTATCGCCCTTTAAGTATTGATCTATCTGCTAATACAGATTTAAAGCAGCTTGATCATAATGAAAAACTTTTGCAGCATAGCTTAAAACTTCAAAAGACAAATTATATGCCGACTTTAACGGCTTCTTTTAATTATACCTATTTATCAATGAATAATGATTTTAGAATTGCTCACTATAGATGGTATCCTTCATCATCGTTGGGTGTAACTCTTTCTATTCCATTATTCAAAGCTAGCACTATTTCCAAAGTAAAGCAGTCTAAAATTGAGCTAGCCAAGTTGAATCAGGCACGTATTAATTTACAGCGCCAATTAAATATGCAAGCACAAAGTTATATTGATAATATGCAAGCTAGTGTTGAGCAGATAGACAGTAATGTAGAAAGTGTACGCCAGGCAATGAAAGGCCGGGAAATTGCTCGTACTATGTATGAAGTAGGTCGAGGAACAATTTTGGAATTGAATGATTCAGAGGTTGCCCTCACACAAGCTGAGCTAGCATATACTCAAGCTATCTATGATTATGTTATAGCTCGTACTGAGTATAACAAAGTTTTAGGCATTGATGAGTTTGATAAATTTAGTTATATAAAATAAAGATACATATGTATAATTTAAAAATATTTCTTCAACCATTAGCTCTTTTATCGCTTTTGGTATTGACTTCTTGTGGAAGTAATAATAAAGAGACTTCTGAACAAAGTTCACAAGTTAATGAGTCTCCTATCGTTAAGATAGCTCAAGTATCGTCTCGTCCTGTAGCACAGATTCATGAATATACTGGTACTATTGAACCAGAAATCAAAAATAATATTGCTCCCCAAAGTCCTATTCGTATCGATAAAATATATGTTGAAGTAGGAGATCAAGTAAGAAAAGGACAGAAGTTAGTGCAGATGGATGCAGCTAATTTAAAACAGTTGGAACTTCAGCTAGAAAATCAAAAAACTGAATTTAATCGAATTGATGAATTATATAAGGTAGGTGGTGTTTCAAAATCAGAATGGGATGCTGCAAAAACTACACTAGATGTGAGTCAGACATCTTTCAGTAATTTATTGGAAAACACTTCACTAGTAAGTCCAATTAATGGAGTTGTTTCTGCTAGAAACTATGATAATGGTGATTTGTACAATGGGTCAACACCTGTTTTAGTTGTTGAACAGATAAATCCAGTAAAACTATTTATTAATGTATCAGAGTCTTTTTATTCCAAAGTAGAAAAAGGTGCATCTGTTGATATTAAGCTTGACGTATATCCTGATGAACTTTTTAAAGGTACTATATCATTAGTTTATCCTACAATAGACCCCATAACTCGTACTTTTATTGTAGAAGTTAAACTAAATAATGCGAATCAAAAAGTGCGTCCAGGAATGTTTGCAAGAGCAATTTTAAATTATGGAACAAAAGACCATGTGGTTGTCCCTGATTTAGCCATAGTCAAACAATCTGGTTCAGGAGATCGCTATGTGTTCGTCTATAAAGATGGAAAGGTTTCTTACAACAAGGTAGAGTTGGGACGCCGAATGGGAGATGAATACGAATTATTATCAGGCGTGGAAAATAATTCTCAAGTAGTTATTGCAGGTCAGAGTAGAATATTCAATGGAGTTGAAGTTCAGCTTGCCCAAGAATAGAAGTACAAAATAGAAATAAAGACTAATTATGAGTTTATACGAAGGTTCGGTTAAAAAGCCGATTATGACCTCACTCTGTTTTTTAGCAGTAGTGATATTTGGTCTCTTTTCTTTATCCAAACTGCCTGTCGATTTGTATCCAGATATTGATACAAATACCATTATGGTTATGACTGCCTATCCTGGTGCAAGTGCTTCGGATATTGAGAATAATGTAACGAGACCATTAGAGAATACATTGAATTCAGTGAGTAATTTAAAGCATATTTCTTCGAGATCTTCGGAGAATATGTCCATTATTACTTTGGAATTTGAATATGGATATGACATTGATGTCTTGACAAATGACGTACGTGACAAACTAGATATGATTACTTCATATCTTCCTGATGATTCAGAAACTCCGATCATATTTAAGTTTAGTACAGATATGATTCCTATCGTTGTGTTGTCAGTGCAGGCAGAAGAGAGTCAATCTGCTCTATATAAAATATTAGATGACAATGTGGTGAATCCGTTAGCTAGGATACCAGGTGTTGGTACAGTGTCTATTAGTGGTGCTCCCAAGAGAGAGTTACAAGTTTATTGTGATCCAGGAAAGTTAGAAGCTTATAATTTGACGATAGAGGCGATCAGTGCTGTTATCGGTGCTGAGAACAAAAACATACCCGGTGGTAATTTTGATATTGGTAACGAAACTTTCTCCTTACGTGTTGAAGGAGAGTTCACGGATGCTTCACAGTTGAATGATATTGTAATAGGGAGCCATAAGGGTGCTAATATTTATCTAAGGGATGTAGCGAAAGTTGTTGATACAGTAGAAGAAAGATCTCAAGAAGCTTATAATAATGGTAAGCAGGGTGCTATGATTATTGTTCAAAAACAATCAGGTGCAAACTCTGTAAATATATCAAAAGCTGTATTAGATGCAATGCCTCGACTTCAAGAGACTTTACCCACAGATGTGAAGTTGGGAATTATCGTGGATACTTCTGAAAATATATTAAATACTATAAACAGTTTAACAGAAACGGTATTCTATGCTTTAATATTCGTGGTTATTGTGGTGTTTGTGTTCTTAGGAAGATGGAGAGCTACATTAATTATTTGTATAACGATACCATTATCCTTGATTGCATCCTTTATTTATTTAGCAATATCAGGAAATACCCTTAATATTATTTCACTCTCATCACTTTCTATTGCGATAGGAATGGTGGTGGATGATGCGATTGTGGTTCTTGAGAATGTCACGACTCATATTGAAAGAGGCTCTGAACCCAAACAAGCTGCTGTTCATGGAACAAATGAAGTAGCTATATCTGTTATTGCATCTACATTGACTATGATTGCTGTGTTTTTTCCATTAACGATGGTTAGTGGTATTACAGGGGTGATGTTTAGACAGTTGGGTTGGATGATGTGTGCTATTATGTTTATATCTACATTAGCCGCTCTTTCCTTGACACCTATGCTTTGTTCTCAATTATTGAAAAGAGAAAACTCTTCTTCGAAGATTTATAAGCTATTTTTTACTCCAATTGAAAAAGTGCTAGATGGATTAGATGTAGTATATGCTAAAACATTGAATTGGGCAGTAAGACATCGTACTATAATTGTTTTATTGTGTATCGCTTTTTTTGTGGTGAGCTTATTCTGTATTAAGGGGATTAGTACAGAGTTTTTCCCTGCACAAGACAATGCTCGTATTGCGGTAAAATTAGAGCTGCCTATTGGTACACGTAAAGAAGTAGCACAAGCGATTTCGCAGAAGTTAACTAATGAATGGATGCAGAAATACAAAGAAGAGATTATTGTTTGTAATTATACTGTAGGCCAAGCTGATAGTGATAATACTTTTGCTTCGATGCAAGATAATGGATCTCATATCGTTTCATTTAATATTCGTCTTCAAAATCCTGGAGATCGTCAAAGATCTTTGGAAGAGGTTTGTGATTTAATGCGTGAGGATTTAAAACATTATCCAGAATTTAGTAAATCACAGGTTATTCTTGGGGGAAGTAATACAGGTATTGCTGGTCAAGCTTCGGCCGATTTTGAAATCTATGGTTACGATATGGCTAAAACGGATAGTGTTGCCGCCGACTTAAAACGTAGATTATTAGAGGTGAAAGGAGTCTCTGAAGTGTTAATTAGTAGAAGCGATTATCAACCAGAATATCAGGTAGAATTTGATCGTGAAAAACTAGCAGTACATGGTCTTAATTTATCTACAGCTGGTACATATCTTCGTAATCGAGTAAATGGTGCAATCGCATCTAAATATCGTGAAGATGGTGACGAATATGATATAAAAGTGAGGTATGCTCCTGAGTTTCGTACTAGTTTGACTAACATTGAAGAAATACTAATCTACAATAATCAGGGAGAACCTGTTCGAGTGAAGGATGTAGGCAAAGTTGTTGAAAAGTTTGCACCACCCACTATTGAAAGAAAAAATAGAGAACGTATAGTTACCGTTTCTGCTACTATATCAGGTGCAGCATTGGGTGAAGTTGTTCAAAGCGGAAATCAAGTAATTCGTCAGATGGATATACCACAAGGTATAAACATTCAGATAGCAGGTTCTTTTGAAGATCAGCAGGAGTCTTTTAGAGATCTTAGTGTCTTAGCCTTGCTTATAATTATATTAGTGTTTATTGTTATGGCCGCTCAGTTTGAATCATTAACTTATCCATTTATTATTATGTTTTCATTACCCTTTGCCTTTAGCGGAGTATTAATGGCTTTGTTTATGACTCGTAGTACACTCAGTGTCATGAGTTTGCTTGGTGCTATTATGTTGATTGGTATTGTAGTAAAAAATGGTATTGTGTTGATAGATTATATAACTCTTTGTAGAGAAAGAGGGATGTCTGTAATTAATTCGGTAATAACATCAGGAAAGAGTCGTCTTCGTCCAGTATTAATGACTACAGCTACTACTATTTTAGGGATGGTTCCTATGGCTATTAGTACAGGTCAAGGTTCTGAAATGTGGCGTCCTATGGCAGTAGCTGTAATTGGTGGGCTTACGGTTTCAACTGTGCTTACTTTATTATTAATACCTACACTCTATTGTATTTTTGCAGGGACAGGTATAAAACACCAAAGACGGAAAGTTAATGAGAATAGTGAAATGAAAGAATTTTTTAAAGGAATATCTAACAAATAATAATACCGTGTGTATTATAAAAAAGAATAGAAATGAAATCTGTTTTGATAACATTTGATCAGGCGCATTATGAACGTGTAGTGGCCGCACTAGATAGATTGAACTGTAGAGGTTTTACATATTGGGATCAGGTCAAAGGACGTGGATCTGAAACAGGAGAGCCTCATTTTGGCAGTCATGCTTGGCCTGCTATGTGTTCAGCTATTTTAGCAATGGTAGAGGATGATAGAGTTGAGCCTTTATTAACAGTGCTAAAGCGTATGGATGAATCTAGAGAGCAATTAGGACTAAGGGCTTTCGTTTGGAATGTAGAACAATACATTTAATTAGCATAGTTGTATTGTTAAATAGGAGGGGAGAATACTCAAAATTATGAGTGTTCTCCCCTTCATGTATATATGATTTCCTTATCTTTGCAACACTTTGATATAAAGAGAAATGAAAAATTATTTAATATATACCTTGTTATTGACAGTTGTTATTGTGGGTGCTTTATTAGCTCTTAACAAACTTCCACAAATAACTGTAGCAGGTTATAATCTTCGTGTAATTGATATATTAGCTGATGTTAGGAAGCCTATTAAAGAAGAGCTTCCCTTTGTTGAAATTCCAGATTTGTTAGTAGATGCAGATTCAGTCCCTGAGATAGATTCATTAGATATAAATAAAGACTCAACACAAATAAATATAAATACCTTAGTGGATACTACTAAAGTAGTTAAGCGTATTTTTGCAAATGAGAAGTGGGTTGACGAAGATACTGATGAAGAAGGTATCACTCATATAGTAGATTATTCTGATGTTTCAGGTTGTGGTATGTCTCCATTTTACGAAGCTCTCAATGCAATAAAAGAATCTGAAGAGTATGCTAGAATTGCTGTGTTTGGAGATTCATTTATTGAAGCTGATATTTTAACTGGAGATTTGCGTGCTTGTCTTCAGTCTGAATATGGTGGAAGTGGTGTCGGTTTTGTTCCAATTACTTCGGAAACAAATGGATTTCGTCCAACTGTTATACATAATTTTCAAGGTTGGAGTAGCTACTCGGTAACAGATACATCTTCTTTTAAAAATAAATATCAAGGTGTTTCAGGTCATTATTTTATTCCCAAAAAAAACGCTTTTGTGCAGATGAAGGGTCAAAAAAGATATGGAACACATTTAGATACTTGCCAAGTAGCATCTATCTTTTTCTCTAATAAATATCCATTAACTCTTACATCTCAGATAAATGGAGGAGTACAAGAGCCGTTTTATATTGAAGGTTCTCAAGAGTTACAATCTGTAGTTGTACAGGGTTCTATTGGGAGAGTGAAATGGACAATACTATCTGATTCTACTTCCGTTTTTTATGGTACTGCTATGGATGGTAAAGATGGTGTTATTCTCGACAACTTCTCCTTAAGAGGTAGTTCAGGTTATTCTCTACAAAGTATCCCTCGAAAGAATATTCAAGAATTCAATACTTTACGTCCTTATAATTTAATCGTGCTTCAATATGGACTCAATGTCGTTTCTAAGAAGGTATATGATTACAATTATTATAGAGTAAGAATGAATAAAGTAATATCCTACTTGAAAGAGTGTTTCCCTCAAGCAGGAATACTTTTATTAAGTGTGGGTGATAGAGATTACAAAGCAGATGATGGAACTTATCAGACGATGCCTGAAATAAAATACTTTTTAAAAATACAGAGACAGATAGCAAAAGATAATAAAATAGCTTTTTGGAATATGTTTGAGGCTATGGGTGGAGAAAGCAGTATGTATGATTTAGTTCATGATGAACCCGCAAAAGCTAATTTTGATTATACGCATATCAATTTTAGAGGGGGACGTTTCTTGGCTAAGAAATTGTTTGAATCTATTAAAAGAGGTAAGTCAGATTTTGAGAAAGGAGAGGTATATGCGGGTCAGTAAAATACACATCATTATTTTAGCCTTGTTTGGAATGGTTTTCTCTATCCAAGCTCAGGATGCATTCCCTTTACATCCTCCAATGCATCGTTCTCCAGCTCCAATACTTCCCATGACTAATTGGGCACAACCTCTCGATTTATCAGATTTTAAGGCATCAATTCCTAGTCTTTTTAAAGGACTGTCTGAAAATCGTATTATTGATAGTAAGCATTCTCTAGAATCCTTTTTTTATAAACTAAGGTTGAGTAGAGAAGGTGTTTTAAAAGATAGTGTTAGAGTGCTGCATGTAGGGGATAGCCATATAAGAGGGCATTTTTTTACTGAAAGTATTGCTAGAAAGTTAAGTTCTTATTTTTCCTCTTTATGGTATGATGATTTTGGTATTAATGGAGCTGTTGCTCGATCTTTTAATCGTCCCGATCGCTTAGATAGAATTAAAGAATTTCAGCCCGATTTATTAATCTTATCTTTTGGTACTAATGAAAGCCATAATAGGCGATATGATCCTAATATTCATTATCGCCAACTAGATGAGTTGGTACACGAAATCAGAGCTTTACTACCAGATATACCTATTATATTAACTACTCCTCCAGGTTCGTATGAAAGAAAGGGTAGGAGAGTTTATAAAATAAATCCACGGACTGATAAAGCTGTACAAATCATTAAAAATTATGCCATGGATAAGAAAATGGCCTATTGGGATTTGTTTACTGTAGTGGGTGGTTCTCAATTCGCTTGTGACAATTGGAGTAAAGCTAAATTATTAAGACCTGATCATATTCATTATTTACCAGAAGGGTATGAGTTGCAGGCAGACTTATTTTGTGAAGCTATAATAAAAGCCTATAATGAATATATTATCCTTTGATTTAGATTTTAATAGACTAGCAGATGTGCTTACTTACGACCCTAAAGCTCCTATGATATTTAGTAGCGGAGTTTTTTTATGGTTGTTTTTAGGTTTTATTATCATCTATTATGCTCTTAAAAAGAGAGATACAGCTCGTATCCTTTTTGTAACTGCGTTTTCTTATTATTTTTATTATAAAAGCAGTGGTATTTACTTCTTTTTATTGGGTATTGTAACTTGTGCTGATTTCTTTTTGGCTAAATGTATTGTAGAACATAAACTAGTAAAAGAACGTAAAATATATGTTGTACTAAGTTTAATGATAAACTTAGGTTTGCTGGTATATTTCAAATACACTAATTTCTTTGGAGATATTATTGCTAAAATCTCTGGTTCGGATTTCACACCCTTTGATATATTCTTACCAGTAGGTATTTCTTTTTTTACTTTTCAATCTCTTAGTTATACGATAGACGTCTATAGAGGAAAGATACAGCCACTTAACCGCTTATTGGATTATGCTTTTTATGTTTCGTTCTTTCCCCAGTTAGTAGCAGGACCTATTGTTAGGGCTAGGGATTTTATTCCTCAAATACGTAAGCCTCTATTGGTCTCCAAGGAGATGTTTGGGCGAGGGATGTATTTTATTATATGTGGGCTGTTTAAAAAGGCAGTTATTTCAGATTATATTAGCGTAAACTTTGTTGAACGTATCTTTGATAATCCTACTCTTTATTCGGGAGTTGAGAATCTATTCGGTGTGTATGGTTATGCACTGCAAATATATTGCGACTTTTCTGGGTATAGTGATATGGCTATTGGCTTAGCTTTGTTGCTCGGATTTAAGTTTAACATAAACTTTGATTCTCCTTATCAGTCTAGTAGTATTACTGAGTTTTGGAGGCGTTGGCATATCTCACTGTCTAGTTGGTTGAAAGACTATCTTTATATTTCTTTAGGAGGTAATCGGAAAGGGAAAGTTAGGCAGTTACTGAACTTGTTAATAACAATGTTGTTAGGTGGGCTGTGGCATGGAGCTTCATTGAACTTTGTATTATGGGGAGGTATGCATGGTTTAGCTTTAGCTTTCCATAAAGTAATTATGCTGATACGAGGTAGAGAAAAAGGAGTTCAAAGTTCGGGTTTATTAAGAGTTGGAGGGGTTATTCTAACTTTCCATTTTATTTGTTTCACTTGGATATTTTTTAGGAACCCTCATTTTTCTGATGCAGTAGATATGCTTACTCAGATTTTTAAGTCTTTCCGTCCCGAGTTACTTCCACAATTAATTATGGGGTATTGGAAAGTCTTTGTTTTGATTGCGCTAGGCTATGTCTTACACTTCTTACCAAGAAAATCGGAAAATAGATTTTGTGTTTTTATTATTAAGTTACCATTCTTAGCAAAGGCCCTTCTCTTTTTATTGCTGATCTTTTTAGTACTTCAGATAAAGAGTAGTGATATACAACCATTTATTTATTTTCAATTTTAATCGGTTAGTCAAACACAAAAGACTCTTTTGCTTTCTTTGGTAATAGATTTAATCGGTAATTCTCCATGAATGCCCCCTTTGCTCGTAACACGATGTCGGTGTCATGCATTCATCATGACACCGACATGTCATTACGATCAAAGGGTTAAAGTTATTTCTGGTATTGGGCAAATGAACTTAAAATCGATAAACTTGAGCTCTTTTCGAGATTATTTAAAAAGTGAGGTTTAGGGTGCATATATAATAATGTATATAAAGTAACCTACTTGTATTGCCTTTGAGAATTGATTAAAAAAAGAATTCGTTATAAGAATAAGATTGATAGGATATTAAGTAAATAGGAATAAAAAATTCAGAAATAAAGTATTCATATATTTGGATTGAAGTCAAAAAGCGCTTACTTTTGCACCCGCTTTGTAAGAGTAACAGGGCATACAAAAATTGACATATTGGACTGAAGGTTTACTAGCGAAAAAGTTTTGGCAAAAAGGTTTGGAGGATCCGGAATAGTTTTCTTATCTTTGCAAACTGAAATCTAAAACATACGGGCTAAGGAAGACACTCTGATAAGAAATAAAGAAATAAAAAGATCACTTTTTATTTTGATATTAAATTTAGAGTTTATACCTTTGCACTCGCTTCTAAAACGAAGCCGATTTAAGATAAGCGATCTTTGAAAATTTTACATAAACAATACAAGTAGTACAAGAACAGATAATAATATTATTATCATGGTAAATAACCGTCATTCTTGAAAATTTGGATATCCTGAACAAAAATTATAAAGATTTTTCTACAATGAAGAGTTTGATCCTGGCTCAGGAATGAACGCTAGCTATAGGCTTAACACATGCAAGTCGAGGG